>JBBQNT010000005.1:0-48929 GCA_038330215.1 Gemmatimonadales bacterium | reverse complement strand
GCCGAACGTCAGCGACGTGCCCAGCGCATCGCGGCACTCCGCACACAGTTCGCCTCAGTGGTGCTATTCGAATCGCAGCTCGGCTGCACGATCACGCCCATCGAGGTGCATGCGGGCAACGACAGCCACGCACACGACGATCGAACGGGGGGCCACTTTCACGCCGGCCGCGATGACCGCGGGCAACTGCACGTTGACGTGCATGGCGAGTATGCATTGCGCTGCGCCACGGCTCCGGCGGGCCGCGACATCCGGTTCGCCGTCACGAAGTTCTACCCGACCATCAACACGGTGCGCGTGCGCATGCGGTCGGACAGCATCGGTACTGTTGCGCGAATCGAACGTGACAGCGGGGCCCTGCGCCCGTAAGACGGCGAGTCTTCTCCTGGCTTTCGCCGTCCCGCTCGTTCAGCGTGTTGGCGACGTCACGGCGACGTCACGGTGACGCCTTGAGCGCTCCCGCCAGCACATTGCCATCCACGCGTTCTGTGACCTTGACGCCCAGCAGTGCTGCCAGGGTCGGACCGATGTCCACGACGCGCACGAACGAATCGTCGCGCATGGTGCGGAACGGCTCGCCCCAGAAGATCAGCGGTACGTGTGCGTCGTAGTCGTGCGGACTACCGTGCGTGGCCACGTTGCCGCGCCCGAAAATGCTGTACGGCTGGAGCGTGACCACGGCGATCACCTCACCGCCCGGTCGGAACATGTGAAGCCAGCGGCGGCCGATCGTGTCTTTCGTGGTATCGCTGCGCGCGAGCTGCTCGAGCAGGTCCACGCGCATGACACCGCCCAGCTTCTCGGCTTCTTTCTTGAACGCCTGTGCGATCTGGCGCAGGTCGCCGTTCCGTCCTGTGACCGAATCACGATTCACCGAGAGCGCGAACCCATCGAAGTCGAGCGCCTCGAGCGGCACCTTCAGGCGCGACGCCACGATCGCCGAGGCGCGGATCGCAGGCGTGAACTCGTCGAGCATTACACGACGCGCTTTGGCGTTGTCGGCGTGTGCCGAACGCATGTCCGGACTCGGCGCGACGCCATGGTCCGACGTCAGCACGAGCGCGATCCTGCCAGCACCGACAACGGTGCTCAGTGAATCAATGAACGCGCCGAGCGCGCGATCGAGTCGGAGGATGTGATCGTGCATCTCCCGTGACTCCGGTCCCCACCGATGTCCCACGGCGTCGGTCGTGGAGAGTGACACTGCGAGCAGGTCCGTGTGTCCGCGCTGACCGAGTTGCATTGCGGACACCCCACGAAGTGCAAAGTCGAGCGTCAGCTCGTCCATGAAGGGATACGAGATCAGCAGGTTGCTCGCGCGTAGCGTGTCCGAGGGCATCACGTGTGGGAACGTGAAGCCCTGCCCGAAACTCTCCTCCGGAATGGAATCGCGCTCCGGATACATGGAATCCGGCAGCAGCAGGTTCCACGTGCGTCCCGCGTATCGACTCATCACCGGCGACTCGGCGTTGTAGGCCGTGACCCACGACGGCAGTGTATCCGCGTAGTACGTGCTGGTGGTGAAGCTGCCGTTGGACAGCGCATACCAGAACGCCGAGTGCTTGCCGCGCCCGATGGGCAGGATCGCGCCCCGGTCCTTGCGCGACACCGACAGCACTCGCGTGTCCGGGTTGGAGGCGGTCATCCAGTCCGCAAGCGTGGTACCCTTGAATCGGAAGGGACTCGCACCGAGGTCGGGCGCGCCAACGAGCGGCGCCTCCGCCGTATTGACGCCGACGGCGTTGGCGGCAATGCCCGTGCTGTACGGAAAGCGCCCCGACAGGATGGACGCGTGGCCCGGCGCCGTCTCCGTGATGGCGTGGTCATGAAACGCCTGCGTGAACACCGCCCCTTCGCGTGCCAGTCGTGCCAGCCCTCCCGTGAACTGGTCCTTCCACCGCTCGAGATAGTCCGGGATCAACTGATCCACGCTCACCACCACCACCAGAGCGGGGGGAACAGCGGCGGCGGATGCAGCGGGCGATTCTGCGGTCGATTGCGCATGGGCGCATCCGGCGGCGACCACGCAGGCGATGAGAGCTTGTCGGATCACGGGAGGATCGGGCTGGGGTATCGGACCAACATATGTCTCGGACCCCATCGGCGCCGTTGTGGTCCGGCGCGCGGAACGCCATCTTCGCGGCCATGGACTGGTTCACTGAGCATCCTCTCTGGCGCAACGTGGTCGCCCGCGTTGTCGTCTACTACGCGATCTTCGGCACGATCGCTGCCCTTGTCTATCGCTATGTGCCCACGGCGTGGGGCACACTGAGCGGCGACTCGTTCACCGCCTTGATCGCGAGTGACGGCGTGGTGGGTGATGGCTCCGTGGTCGGACCGACACCACTCGCAACGGCTGTCGCCATGGCCACCGCCTTCGCCACGTCGCTTCCCGTCGCGTGGATCTATACGCTCACGCGCCGCAAGAAGGGCTTCCTGCAGTCCATCGTGCAGACGTACCTCATCCTGCCGGTGGTGGTGGCGGGAATCGTCGTGCTGGTGAAGTTCTCGATCACGCTGGCGTTTTCGCTCGGCGGCATCGTGGCGGCGGTGCGTTTTCGCACCACGCTCGACGACAGCAAGGATGCCACCGGCATCTTCGTGGTCATCGGCATCGGCATGGCGGCGGCCGTGGAACCCAGCGTCTCGTGGGTGATCTCCATCGGCTTCAATGCGCTCATGCTCGGCCTGTGGTACTCGGACTTCGGCCGTCCCACCTCGCTCGAGGGCAAGTCAGCGGAAAAGCGCATGCAGAAGGCGCTGGCCGTCGCCAACCGCACCGGCATGTTCGTGGCCAAGCTCGACGACGAGGTGCTCAAGTCGTTGTCCCCGGAACAGCTCGAGGCCATCGCGGACCGCGCCTGGCGGCGCCGGAAGCGCAATGCGAGCAGCGAACAGGACACCGGTGAACGTGAGGCGCCGCCCGCCTTCGAGCACCTGCTGCGCATTCATACCACGGACGTGGATCGCACCCGCTACGCCTGCGAGCCGCGGTTCAACGGATTCTTCTCACGCTGGAAGTTCATGGGCTCGGTACAGGAGGGCAATTTGCGGATTGCCGAATATGGCGTCACGTTCTCCGAGACCGTCACGATCGGCGTGGTCAGCGACGACCTCCGCGCGCTGCCCGACTCACCGGTTCGCAAGCTGGAGCTCCAATGATCCCTATCCGTCATGTTCCCGTCACTCCTGTTCGCGCGCTGATCGCCCTGATGACCGTGGCCGTGGCCGTGCTCGTGTGGCCCACCGCGCGGGTCGACGCGCAGCCGCTGTTCAAGCACTCCGACGTGCTCAAGGTGACGATCACCGCGAACATGCGCGACCTCATCCGCGAGCGGGACAGCACCGAGCTCGAGTGGTTCGGCGGGGAGTTCACCTACGCCGACGGGGACAGTGCGGTGACCGTTCCGGTGGAGCTGCGGGCACGCGGGCATTTCCGTCGTCAACGCAGCAACTGCGACTTCCCCCCCCTGTTTGTCAAGGGGAAGCACGCGGACATTGAGGGCACGGAATTGCAGGGCAACCCGCGACTCAAGCTCGTGACGCCCTGCCGGCCCGGCATTGACGAGTACCGGCAGTACATCCTCATGGAGTACGGCGTGTATCAGGCGTATGCAATGCTGCACGACATCCATCCGCGTACGCGACTGGCCGAGATCACGTACCGGGACTCTGCAGATCGCGTGAAGCCTCTCACGGTGCAGGCGTTCTTCATGGAGACCGACGAGGAAGTCGGGAAGGACCACGACATGGCGTTGCGCGATGAAACCAAGGGCGCACGATTTCGTGACATGGACGAGCCCACGCTGCAATCGCTGTCGCTGTTCGAAGTGATGACGGGCGGCAACGACTGGTCGCTTGGGGCGCTACACAACATCTACCTGCTGCAGGACACCACGGGCATCTATTATCCCGTGGCGTACGATTGGGACTTCTCCGGCATCATCAACGCGCGGTATGCTACGCCAAGTCCGGTGCTGCCGATCAAGCGCGTCACCGAACGGCACTATATGGGGCCGTGCTACACTCCCGAGCAATGGGCGCCCATGCTCGATCGCTTCCGTGCCAAACGCTCGGAGATCGACGGCGTGTGGGCCTCCATTCCCGGACTGGAGCCACGCAAGCAGGAACAGGCCACGAAGTACCTGGATTCATTCTGGAAGATCATTGACGAGCCCAAAGATTTCGCGAAGCTCACCCGGACCTGTCGGCCCCACGGCAACTGACCGGCGCCGGTTGTTAGCTTTCGTGCATGGAACGTCTTTTTGTGGTGCTCGGCGCCGTGTCCGGCGCAATCAGTGTCGGTGCCGGCGCCTTTGGCGCGCATGCATTGCGTGAACGGCTCGAACCGCGAATGCTCGAGGTCTTCGAGACCGCTGCCCGTTATCAGATGTACCATGCGCTCGCGCTGTTCGCGGTCGCTTGGGCCGCATCCCGATTTCCGGGTGCACTGACCACGAGCAGTGGCTGGCTCTTCGTGGCCGGCACGCTGCTGTTCTCCGGTTCACTCTACGCGATGACATTCACTGGCATCCGAGCCCTGGGCGCCATCACACCGATCGGCGGCGTGTGCTTCATTGCCGGCTGGATCTGTCTCGCACTCGCGGCTGCACGCAGCTGAGGGCCCCCGCTTGTCGTCGTTCCGGCTAGGGCCGAACACGCCGACGCGCTCAACCATCTGATCGCGCGCTCGGCTCGGGCGCGGAGCTGCGAGACCGACTCGCACGCCGCCCGTCACGCCGCCCGTCACGCCGCCCGTCACGCCGCCCGTCACGCTGCCCGTCACGCTGCCCGTCACGCCGCCGCGCGAAACGACTTGAGCCGCAGACTGTTGGTCACCACGCTCACCGAACTGAATGCCATTGCAGCGCTCGCGAGGATGGGACTGAGCAGCAAGCCGAAGACCGGGTACAGCACACCCGCGGCGATCGGGATGCCGATGGTATTGTAGGCGAACGCCCAGAACAGGTTCTGCTTCATGATGCGCATGGTGCGGCGCGACAGCTCGATCGCATCGGCGACCGCGATGAGATCGCCGCGCATGAGCGCCAGGTCCGCCGCTTCGACGGCGACATCCGTTCCGGAGCCGATCGCGATGCCAACGTCCGCACGCGCGAGCGCCGGCGCATCGTTCACGCCATCGCCGACCATCGCCACCACCTGGCCCGACTGCTGCAGCCGCTCCACTTCGGCGACCTTGCCCTCGGGCAGCACACCAGCCACCACGCGATCGATTCCGGACTGCGCAGCCACCGCCTTGGCCGTGGCCTCGGCGTCACCGGTAAGCATCACCACCTGCAGACCCATCGCCCGCAGTCGTGCGATCGCATCGCGCGAAGTGGCTCGAATTGGATCCGCGACGGCGATGAGTCCCGCCATGGCGCCGTCCACCGCAACATACATGAGCGTTTCGGCCATCTCGGCGCGTTCCTTTACGCTCGCGCCAAGCGGCGCGACATCGAGTCCCCAGTCCTGCATGTACGCCGCGTTACCCACGGCGATCGCGCGTCCGTCTACCACACCGTGCACGCCGCGCCCCGTGACGCTCTCGAACGCTTCCGGATGCTGCAAGCGCAGCTCGCGCTCCTTGGCACTGCGCACGATCGCATCGGCCAGCGGATGCTCGCTCGATGACTCGAGCGAAGCCGTGAGGCGCAGCAACTCCGCGTCATCAATCACTGACGGCGTCGCCAACGCGATATGCGTGACGGAGGGTCGTCCTTCGGTGACCGTCCCGGTCTTGTCGAGTACCACGGTGGTGACGTCACCGGCCCGCTGCAACGCTTCCCCGCCCTTGATGAGCACGCCCAATTCGGCGCCCTTGCCAGTGCCGACCATAACGGCCGTCGGCACGGCCAGCCCCATCGCGCAGGGACACGCGATGATCAGCACCGCCACCGACGCCGCGAAGCCGCGCACGATTGCCTCACCTGGCGAGCCGCCTCCCGCATGCAGCGTCACGAACCATACCGTAAATGTCGCGATCGCAATGCTGACGACCACCGGCACGAACACGCCGCTGATGCGATCGGCGAGTCGCTGGATGGGCGCGCGGCTGCCCTGCGCATCGCGCATGAGCTTCACGATCTGCGCGAGCATGCTGGCTTCACCGAGCGTCGTGGCGCGATAGCGAAAGGCGCCGGTGCGATTGATCGTACCGCCGATCACGCGGTCGCCCGCTTGCTTGGCAACGGGACGCGACTCGCCCGTGAGCATGCTCTCGTCCACCGCACTCGCACCGTCGAGCACTTCCCCGTCTACCGGAAGGCGTTCGCCGGGTCGCACCATGACCGTGTCGCCACGGATCACCTGCTCGATCGCAATATCCACGTCAGCGCCCTCGCGGTGCACGCGCGCAGACTTCGGCTGCAGTTTCGCGAGCGAACGCAGCGCCGCCGACGTGTTGCGCTTCGCGCGCGCTTCGAACGCGTTGCCCGTGAGGATGAACGCGATGATGATGATGACCGCCTCGTAGTACACATCGGGCATCATGCCGTTGGCAATGAACACCCCGGGCGCCACCGTGGCGACAACGGAGTACACGAACGCGGCGCCCGTACCCACGGCGACGAGCGTGTTCATGTCCGCCGCGTGGTGTGTAAAGGCGGCCCAGGCGCGCGTGTAGAAATGACGCCCCGCCCACACCATCACCACGAGCGTGAGCGCCAGCAGGCCCCAGGAGAGTACCGGTGTGGGAATGGTGTACAACCACGGCATCGCGCGCTCGAGCGGGGGCGTCAGCGAGTTCATTGCCCACTGCATGAACGGATCGGCGACCGGTCCGTGATGCACGGTTTCGCTGCCGCCCATCAGCGGCATGCTGACCAACATCGCGACGGCACCTGCCACAGCACTGAACAATGCTTTGCGTTTGAGCTCATCGAACTCGTTCTGCTGCGCGGTGTCGCGCGCCGCCTGTTCGTCGAACGCGCTGCGGTCGGGTACGGGCAACTCGGCCCCGTAGCCAGACTTGCGCACCACCTCTACCAGTGCGTCAGGTGAGACCGTATCCGGATCGAACGCGATCGTGGCGTTCGCCATCATCAGGTTGACCGTCGCGTCCGTCACGCCCGGTGTCTTCTGCAGTGTGCGCTGCACGCGAGACTGACACGCGGCGCACGTCATGCCCGACACCGGAATGACGATCTCCTGGTCCTGCGCAACGGTGCTCATTCGGCCACCACCCGTCCGCGCAGCATGCTCATGCCGCAGGTGAACTCGTACGTGCCCTTCTCGGGCGGAGTGATATCGATGGACGTCTGCTCGAACGCCGGCAGGAAGCGGCGCACCCCGAAGTCGGGAAATACCAGCTCCTCGGAGCAGCTGCTGTCCTCCTGCCGGTCGAACACGAGCCGCACCGGCGCGCCGGCGGGCACGCGGATCGTGGACGGCTCGTAGCCGCCGCGGACCGCGATGTGCACCTCTTGTCGTCCCTCACCCGCGGCCTTCACCACGACGCTGCCCGCGTCGGCGAGGAAAAAGTACCAGTTGACCCAGGCGATCGCACCGATCCCGGTCGCGATCACCGCCCAGTCGGAGGATGAGAGTGCGGAGAGCATCATGAGGGCACCGTGCAAAGTGGGACACTTCGGGAACGACCCTGCGTCGTGCCCGCAGTATATATACCCCCTCCCCCTATATCAAGCCCCGACTTCGACGCTGCAAACCGAGCTCTGCCGCACCGCGGGCTGTCGGCGTGCCTCGATCCGCACGCCACAACGACAAAAAGCCCGCCGCGAGATTGTTCTCACGGCGGGCCCTTTCATTGCCCCTCTAGGGCTCGAACCTAGACTCTCCTCATCCAGAGTGAGGCGTGTTGCCAGTTACACCAAGGGGCAGTAGCCAGCTCGGCGAACCGAGCGACAACATCCCGAATCATATCGCGGTCTGCCGGTCGTGGGCAACCCCTTCGCGGGCCGCCGACGCATCGACGCACCAATCGACTCACCAATCAACTCACGCATCGACTCACGCATCAACTCACCAATCAACTCACGCATTGTCCGCCGCACTGGCCGCCGCATTCACCGCGCGCAACAGGTCGCTGGCCACGAACGGCTTGGACAGCACGTCGGACACGCCCGCTGGAAGCGTGCGAGTGAGCTCGGTGTCCGCGAAGCCCGACATCAGCACCACCGGCAACAGGGATCCTGCCGCGCGCAGTTGGCGCACGAACTCGGGGCCGCTCATCACCGGCATGCGAACATCACTCACCACCACGCGAATGACCGCCGCATTGCTGTACCACACCGTCAGCGCTTCGGCGCCGTGCGTGGCGGTGAGCACCGTGAAGCCGTCGCGCTCGAGCAGCCTGACGAGCGTGCGTCGCACGGCGGGCTCGTCCTCGACGAGCAGTACGACGTGGCCATTGGAGCGGGCCGCCGCCGTGCTGGCATCATCTGGCGCGGCGTCGGTGGGCTGTGCCGCAGCGGGCGCCGGCACAAGTGGCAGGTCCACGCGTACCGTCGTTCCCTTCCCGACACTGCTCTCGATTTGCACCGTGCCGTCGTGCGCGGAAACGACGCCGTACACCACCGCGAGGCCGAGTCCGGTGCCCGTTCCCACCGGCTTCGTGGTGAAGAAGGGATCGAATACGCGATCGAGCAGTTCTGGTGCCATGCCCGGTCCGGTGTCGATCACCTCAAGCCGCGCGCACGACGTGCTACCACCCGACACGCCTCGCACGCCAAGCGTGATCGACCCGCCCTCGGTGAACGCGTCGCGCGCATTCACCACCAGATTGACCACGACCTGTTCGATCTGACTGGCGTCACCCCAGACGAACAGCGGCTCCTCGGACAGTTCCATGAGCAACGACACCGACGGCGGAAGCAGTCGCCGCAGCAGCGGCTCCGCGGACTGCACCCGAGCCGCCAGGTCGAACACGTAGTGCGCGGCCTCGCCCTGACGTCCGAACGTGAGCAACTGTCGTACGAGGTTGGCCGCGCGCACCGTGGTGTCCTGCGCCACCGAGAGTTCGGCCGCCGCCGCGGAGTGCGGCGCGACGTCGAGCATCGCAAGGTCGAGGCTACCGCGAATCGCCGACAGCAGGTTGTTGAAATCGTGTGCGATGCCGCCGGCCAGATGCCCGAGCGCATCGAGCTTCTGCGAACGCAGCAGGCGCGATTGCAGTGCGGCCTCACGGGCCGCGACCGCGTGTTGCTCCGACAAGTCGAGCCAGGCAATGACGGTGATCATGCGGCCGTCGAGCAGACTGCGTTTTACATGTACAGCGGTCGGAACCAGCGAGCCGTCCGCGCGCCGATGCATCCACTCAAAGCGGTTCTCGCCGCGCTCCCGCGTGAGGTCGTCCATGAGACGTGCTTTGTCGCGCGAGAGCGAGCCGTCGGGTTGAACCTCCGGTGAGAACTCGAGTGGATGCCGGCCGATCAACTGCGACCGATCGGTGAGGCCGAGCATCGCCAGCGCCGAGGGATTGCAGTCGATGATGCCCGGCCCACCGCCGAGCAGCAGTCCCTCCGTGGACTGATCCCAGACCAGTCGGAACGCGCGTTCTGCTTCCTTGCGCGCTGTAATATCGTAGCCGGACGCAATGATGCCGCGCGCCACGCCGTCTCTATCGAGCACGCGCGCCACATTCCATACGAGTGTATGCGGCGTGCCATCGGCCACCACGGAGTCGTCCTCAAACTCCCACGTCGCCTCGCCAGCAAGCACCTTGCGAATTTCGGCAGCGATCGCCTCACGCTGTGCCGGCACGATGAACGTGGCCACGTAGTCCAGCCCGATCGCATCCTCGCGGCGGACGCCGTACAGCGACTCGGCGGCACGATTCCAGAAGAAAACGCGGTGGTCGGTGTCGAGCGCCAGCAGCACCGATCCCGTGACCTCGGCGGCTGTCTCGAGCACTTCGAGCAGCGGAATATCGGGCGGCGTCATGCGAGCAGCGAGAGAAAATGGCGTGGCACGAATCACGGAAGGGCTCCGATACGCGCCAGCCGGGTAAGATGCGGACGTGAAGACGCTCCGTCCATTGCTCATCCGACCGAGACGCCCTGCCTTGGCGCTATTGGCGTTGGCGATTCCCTCGCTTTCGGCATGCCGCGCGGGCGTTGACGCGTACGCGACCGATCCCGTTTCGGCGCACCAGACTGCGTCGCAGGCGGTGACCAGCGTACAGTTTCGTTTCGACAGGCCGCTGAGGGACGCCCGGTATGATGCGGCCCGCATGCGCATCGCGCGCTACGCGCTGGCGCCCAGCAAGGTCGAGAACGACACGATCTGGACGAGCCACGCCGGATCGCGCCGGGAGTTGACGGCATTCGGTCGAATCGTCGAGGGCCGCTATCTCTTCTCCGCTCGCGCGCAGGTGCCCATGCCGTCGCGTGTGGGCGAGTCGCGACACTACGTCGCGCTCGACACGATCGCGGGCGGCGATCGCCTGTGGCGCACGCAGGTGGATCAGGCAATCGGCAGCGTGACGCCGCAGTCGATGGCCAACGTCTTCGCGGCGCTTTTCCGCAGTGCTGAACGTTCGCCGGATGAGATCCGCGCGGACTACCGGCGTACCATGCCGCGCGCGACAGCGTCGTTCGGCCGCCTTGCTGCACTGGACACCATGCGCACGTCGCGGCTTGACGATGGTTCGACGCTCATCACCCTCGGCGTGCAACTCCATCCCGACCGCATTGCGGGGGAGTTGCCCGATCTCTCGAAGTATCTCAAGAAGTACATCTCGCCGGCGCGCTACAACTTGACGCTGCGCGATGCGACAGTCGCAGGCGTACGCACGAATGCCGTGTGGTTCGTGGTAGAGGGCGACGATGATCGCGTGTTGCTGCGCTTTCGCTCGCGCAACGGACGCCTGCAGCCACTCGACGGACCGGCGCGCCCCATGCCCGACACGCTCTCGCTCGTGGTGGACGCGTCGGCCAAGTTCGGCCTGTTTACGGTGGGCGTCGAGCAGATGCGCGGCCGCTTTGTGTTCGTGAATACAGCAGACGAAGTCGGCTGGGACATGCGCTTCAGCACGCCTCCGAGTTGGGACTTGCCGCCGATCGCCGGTCGCCTGGTGCGTGGGTCGCTCAGCCGCCCTTTTCAGGGCGACGGCGTCTCCGCGCGGCTCACGGTCAAGCGGCTGGGCAACGGCCAGACAGTGATCCACCGCCGCACCGATGTGGCGGTAAGCGAGAGCGCGATCATGCGGTGGCTGGGCAACCTCGGCTTCACCGCGATGGACGACTTCGCCGGCCGCGTGGAGCTGGAGGAGGCGCGATTTCTGTCGCAGGCGATGCGCGCAATGCGTCAGGATATTGGCGCGCTGCGGGTCACGGACCAATAGCAGCGCCAAGATGCAGCGCGCAGCGGTTGATCGCCACGGCACCGACGCGACCGGAAACGAAATCGCCGCAGCTTTGTGGGCTGCGGCGGACGCGGCGGATCCCGTCGGATCTCACCTGGCGATCCCTTCGTCAAGGGTCGCAGAAGGTGCCTCACGCATCGCCATTGGAACACTCCGTCCTACCGGACGATGGCGGGCTCTCCTTCTGTATTTTGCCTTCATACCCGGGCGTTGGCCACAGGTTCCAGGTCTCGTTTGTGCAACAACGGGTGTCAGCTACTGCGCTTGCAAACTGCTGTTATGGACGTTGGATGAATGCTTCGATGGAGCTGAGGGGGCTCGAACCCCTGACCTCTGCAATGCGAATGCAGCGCTCTCCCAGCTGAGCTACAGCCCCGCTTGGCGACGCGCCAGAGGCGCTGACCGGCGCGGAACGCCGTCCTACACAAAACCCGCACCGTTGGCGCGGGTCGCTCGGATTCGCTGAAGCTAGTCCTCGCCGTGCTGCTGTCAAGGCAAGGACGACCCCGGGCCCCAATCGTCACAGGAACGCCAAACTCGCCGCCCCCGTTACCCTGCCACCATGGCCAACACGCCTCACGCGCTCGATTCGGATTTCGTCCGCGACCAACTCGTTCCGCGCACCAGCGATGCGAACCGCATGCGCACGCAGCCGGACGGCGAATACGTGCTGTACTGGATGCAGAGCACGCAGCGGCTGCACGAGAACTGGGCGCTGCGTGCCGCCATCCGCGCCGCCGACAAGGTGGGCAAGCCGCTCGTGATTCATCAGGGTCTCGACCCCACGTATCCGCACGCGAGCGATCGCCATACACATCACATCCTGCACGCCGCGCGCGAGACGTCGCGCATCGCCGAACAACTCGGCCTGCACTATCAGTTCGTGCTGCGCCACAAGCGCGACGATGATCGCCGTGTCGTGGACCGGCTCGCGCAACACGCCTATCTCGTAGTCACCGACCGGTTTCCTACCGCTGGCGTGGACGCACGCACCTGGCGATTCGCCGAACGGGCGCACTGCCGCGTGCTTGCGGTGGAGAGCAGTTGCGTCGTCCCGTCAGGAGTGCTCGGGAAGGCCGAGTGGGCGGCGCGCACGATCAGGCCAAAGC
This sequence comes from Gemmatimonadales bacterium, assembly GCA_038330215.1. GTDB lineage: Bacteria > Gemmatimonadota > Gemmatimonadetes > Gemmatimonadales > Gemmatimonadaceae > JAABRT01. The sequence continues at coordinate 36,497 of JBBQNT010000005.1, read as the reverse complement.
TGGCGAAACTGCGTGACCTGTCGCTTGAGGGGGTGGAGGAACGCGGGCCGGCGGCATCGCTCACGCGCGACGTGACGCAACGCGTGGACGACGCCCGTGAGGTGGACATGCTTCGACTCGCATCGATGAGCGACGACGACATCGCGCGCGAGATCGCGGCGAGCGAGATCGATCATGGCGTTGAACCGGTGCACGACTTCGTGCCGGGCGCGAGCGCCGCCGCCGAACGCCTGCGTGAGTTCGTGGTGGAGCGCCTGCCGCACTACAACGAGCGGCGCAACGAAGCGGCCGACGAGAACACGAGTCATCTCTCGCCCGACCTGCACTATGGGCACATCGCCGCCGCTGACGTCGTGCGCGCGGCCCTCGCCAGCGACGCGCCCGCCGCAGATGTGGACGCATTCGTGGATCAGGTCATCACGTGGCGCGAGTTGTCGTATAACTGGTGCCTGCACACGCCACGATTCGATCAACTCGATGCGCTGCCCGACTGGATTCAGCGCACCATGGCAGCGCACGCAAACGATGTGCGTCCGGAGTCGTACACGCTGGCGCAGCTCGATGCCGCCGAAACCGATGATGAACTGTGGAACTCCGCACAACGGCAGTTGATGCGGTCGGGCGTGATTCACAACTACGCGCGCATGTTGTGGGGAAAGCAGATCGTGCGCTGGGCGCCCACGTACGAGGACGCACGCGCGTGGATGTTTCATCTGAACGACCGCTATGCCCTCGACGGACGTGATCCCAACAGCGTGGGCGGTATCATGTGGTGTCTTGGCCTCTGGGATCGCTCGTGGGGGAACAAGCCGATCTGGGGAGGTCTGCGTCCCATGCTCACCTCGCGTGCCGGCCGGAAGTTCGATGTGGGACGATACGTGCGGAAATGGATGGAGTAAGTTGCAGGGTATGACCGATACGTTGCTCCCCGGCATCCTTCCCGCACTCGACTCCGTGCAACGCGCCGCGCAGGCGCTGACCGCTGTCTTTCCACCCACGCCGCTGCGCCATAGTCCGGCGCTGAGCGCGTTGACCGGCTCGCCGGTGTGGCTCAAGCTCGAGTGCGAGCAGGAGACCGGGTCATTCAAGGTGCGCGGTGCATACACGGTGTTGCATCGCATGACGGCTGCCGAGCGCGAGCGCGGTGTGGTCGCGTCGAGCGCGGGCAATCATGGACTTGGCGTCGCCTGGGCGTCGCATCACTTCGGGGCTCCGGCCACGATCTTCGTGCCGGGTCACGCACCGCAGGTGAAGAAGGACGGCATTGAGGCGCTCGGCGCAGTCGTGGACGACTCCGCGGACGACTACGACCACGCGATGGTGTTGGCGAAGGAGCACGCGCAGCGTGAGGGTGTGCGTTTCATCAACCCATGCCTTGGCGAGGACCTGCTGGCGGGACAGGGCACGGTGGCGCTCGAGGTGCTCGCGCAACTGCCGGCCGTGCGCACGGTGCTGGTGTGCGTGGGCGGCGGCGGTCTGCTCGGTGGAGTGGGCGCCGTGTTTCGTCGCACTTCACCAGACGTGCGCATCGTCGGCGCGCAGAGTGTGCGAACGGCCGCCATGTCGAAGTCGGTGCACGCAGGACGCGTTGTGGAGATCGCGTCGGAGTCGACGCTGGCCGATGGACTGGCCGGACAGATCGACGATGATGCGCTGCAAATCGGTCAGCGCTGCCTGGACGACATCGCAGCGCTCGACGAGGACGTGATCGGCGAGGCGATCGCGTGGCTGGCCACGAACGAAGGCCTCACCGTGGAAGGCGCCGGCGCCGTGACGGTAGCCAGCCTGCTCGATGCGGCGCGCGCTGGACGATCGCGTGGGGAGTCCCCGATTGTCGCGATCGTCAGCGGGCGCAACATCGATGACTCACGCCGAGCTGCGCTCCTCGAACGCTGGGCGCGGCCGGGCGGGCGTTGACGGCCGCTCGGGCGGATGCTCATGGTGCACGCTGGGTGAATGCACATCGGCGAGACCTTCCCCGAGCGGTGCATCCGCCACCAGTCGGTCGGGCGTGCCTTCGCGAGCTGTCGGCAAGGGGACTTCGCGATCGTGCAGACGCTCGCTGAGGCCGTTGCCGGAGCGCGCCATCTGCTGTTCCTGCGCCCGACGCAACCGCGCCTCGCGAAGGGCCGCGCTGCGCGACTCGCCGCCTTCCCTGCCGATCGCCGACATATGCGAGCGATCCTGACTGACCGCTTCACCGCCCTTCCGGCCGGCGACGCGTGCCTCTTCCGCCGACCATACATGCGCCGTGCCCTTCGCGTGCGCAGCCCGTCCTCCCTTCGCGGCGATTTCGCGCTGACGCGCACGATCCATCGACGCAAATCCCCTCTTGCTCTTGCCCGTCATCTGCCTCTCCTTTGCGATGCGGTGAACCTCAATCAACTTCGGTGCCAACAATCGGGCCCTGTTTATACCTGAGACCGCCTGAGCCACCTCCGTCACACTACTGGCACACCCATGCAAGCCTTGGGCCGCGCCGCACTATATTCGCAGATGCCGTTTTCGCTTCGCTTTCTTGGAACCTCCGCCGCGCGTCCCACGATCGAGCGCGGGGTCAGCGCGTTGGCCCTCGTTCGCGAGGGAGAAACGCTGCTTTTCGACTGTGGCGAGGGCACACAGCGCCAAATGATGCGCTACGGCGTGTCCTTCGGGCTCGACGATATCTTCTTCACGCACACGCACGGCGATCACATTCTGGGCGTCACCGGGCTCCTGCGTACGATGGCGTTACAAGGGCGGACTGATCCGCTGCGACTGTGGGGCCCGCGTGGTGCGGGAAACACGCTGCGCCAATGCATCACACTGGGGGGGGAACGCCTCAGCTTCCCGGTCACTGTGACTGAAATAGAGGCGGGCTCAAGGCTCGATCGGAGCGACTATCAGATCATTACCTTCCCCGTCGATCACGGGCCGAGCCGAGCCTTGGGGTACGCGGTGGCCGAACATGACAGGCTCGGCCGGTTCAATCCGGACCTTGCCCGGGCCGTGGGCGTGCCGGAAGGCCCGCTGTGGGGCCGGCTCCACAAGGGCGAGTCGGTGACCCTTCCTGACGGCCGCGACATTTCTCCGGACATGCTTGTGGGCGAAGCTCGGCGCGGACGCAAGGTGGTGCTCACCGGCGATACCAGACCGTGCGAGTCGGTGGTGGCCGCCGCGTGGGATGCCGACGTGCTCGTGCACGAAGCGACCTTCGCCAGCGAGGAAATCGAGCGGGCCCGTGAGACCGGCCACTCGACGGCGGCCGAGGCGGCTGGCATCGCCAAGGCCTCCAGCGCCAGGCGCCTGATCCTCACCCACATTTCCGCCCGTTACTCCCGCGAGGCCGATCTGCTCCAATCGGAGGCGCGGGCAGTGTTTCCCAATACGCAGGTCGCCCGGGACGGCATGGAGATCGTGCTGCCGCTGGTGGAAGAGGCCGCCGTGGCGAGCGACTCCTAGTCGCTCTGTGCTTCGGCCTCGCGTTCCTCCAGCTGGCGCCGACGTCGTGCCTGCGCTGCGGGATAGCGCCGTTTCTCCGCGTCGGACTCGGGGAGCACCGGCGGCACAGGCGGGCGGGTGCTCATCTCAGACTCGGCGGGATGATCAGGGCGCGTCGCGCCGCGTGAGCCGGAATGGTGGACGCGCGCGCACGGTTCCGGTGGGACGGCGACCGAGCGCACGGGTGGCAAAGGGATCGTCGCCGGATGCGCGCTCGAATGCGCGCTCGAGCGTCATCCGGAGCGTCGAGTCGAGACTCGGACGATCGAGCGCGATGAACTGGTAGGCCGGCATCGGCACTATGGCGAGCGGCCACGGCGTCGCATCGATCGTGTCGGCAACGAGCGAAAGCGCGATGGACGAGCGTGACGAATCGACCGCGCCCGTCACCGTGTACAGCCCTTGCGACCATCGCACGTTCAGCGAGTCGCCACCCCAGATCGGGATCATGGGTTCGACGGCACTCCACCAGGCAGTCGGCTCGGCGACGGCTATGGAAGGGAGCAACAGCTCGAGCGCCTCACCGTCGGAACCGGTGCCGGCCACGTGAAACGTGATCGACGGCGTGCGCCCCTCGTTGCCGATGGAAAACGACGTCGGATCGAACGCGAAGGTGTGCAGCGTTTCGCGTGCGCGCGCTGCGCGGGCATCGCCGGCCTGACGCACCACGGCAAGCATCGTATCCAGCGACGCGCGACCAGCCGCGAGAATGCGTGCCGCCTCTGTCGGCGACACGAGCGAGTCGAGCGTCGCGGCGGCACCGCTCTCGATGTTCACCACACCCCGCTTGCGCAGATGGGTGTGTGACACGGCGCCATCGATGTCGACGTCGAGCGAATAGGCCCAGCTTAGCCATCGACCATGGACGTCGATGACTTCGAGAAACTCGGCGGCTGACGACGCCGGATCGGGCGCCTCCTCTTCAGTCCGATCGATGGGCTGCTCATCCGGATGCTCGCGCAGCCACTGCTGCATCGCGGCCGTGACAGACGCGTTGTCGAACAGCAGCACGGAGTCGGTTCGGCCAAGCGGATACGCGTACAACTGCTCTCGCACGAACTCGGCATCGAGATAGTCGACGACGTCCTCGACGATGCGCAGCTCGTGAAATGCGCCGTCGGCCCGCGTAAGCAACAGGGGCGCACTGCGCACGCGAAGCCCTGCGGCATTGCTGCGCACCCAATACGTCGAGTCGCCTGCCGCGACGAGAAACTCGGCCGCGGGCGGAGTGCTGGAGACGCGGGGAATGCGTTCCGTGGCGTCGCTGCACGCAACGCCAGTGGCAATGCATGACAGCACGCTGCCCGCCGCCAGCAGGCGGCGCCATGATGCGCTCACGCAGGCTCGGCGAGCAGGCCGCGCAGCGCTTCGAGCAGGCCTTCGTTCGTGAAGGGCTTGGGCAGCATGCGGCGAGGTTCATTCACGCCGTCGAGCAATCCGGGCTCGTCGCCCGCGTACGCGGAGATGAACAGCACGGGCAGGTTTCGGTCGAGCAGTCGCAGTTCGCGTGCGAGGTCGCGTCCGCCCATCACGGGCATGACCACATCGGTGACAACCGCGCGAATGTGTGCGCGTTCCGCATGCCACATGCGAAGTGCCGCTTCTCCGTCTCTGGCTTCGCGTACGGCGAATCCCTGGCCGAGCAGCATGCGCCGCACCACGGAACGCACCGCGGTTTCGTCCTCTACCAGTAGCACCGTGGCGCGTCGTCGAGCGGCCGCCTCCGCGTCAACCGGGAGATAGAGAAACGCGCGAGTGCCAAGTGATCGCGCGCTGTCCAGCCAGAGCGCGCCGTGCACGCGTCGCAGCAACTCGAGCACACCAGCGAGTCCCCGCGCATCGCCTTCCGTCACGCCGATTGCATCCACGCGCATCGACTCGTCCATGCCATGTCCGGTGTCCTGTACCGTAACCCGCATGTACCGTCCTGCAGCGAGTGGTGGCACGGGTCCGAGTTCGGCGCCGGCCGCTTCGACATGCTCGGTGCGAATGGTGAGCGTGCCACCGTCCGGCATGGCATTGACGGCGTTGGCCACAAGCGCCATCACAGCTTTTCGCAGTTCGTCTCCAGACACGGCCACATCACCTTCGACCAGCGCGGGTTCGCACCGCACGCGAACTCGCTCACCCGCACGAGACTGCATGTCGGGCAGCATCTCGCGCAGCAGCGCGTGCAGGTTGGTGGCGTCGCTCACGGACGCAGCTCCTCGAGCGCCTCGAGCAGCCGGTCGATTTCGCCCTCGGTCGTGTACGCCATGCACCCGATGCGCAGCAGTCCTTCGACTTCGGTGCCAAGTCGTTTCGCCACGGTGCTCGCGTAAAAGTCGCCATTGGAGGCAAAGAGGCCGCGCGCGGCCAGCGCCTGCGCCGCCGCGTCCGAGCCGCCCGCCACGCGCATGCTCACGGTGGATGTACGCGCGCTGCCGGGCAGTGGACCCACGGGCGTGATCCACGACATGGGAGCAATGCCGGTCCACAGTCGCGCCACAAGCTCCTCGCCGCGATGATGCAGCGCGTCGAAGGTGGCGGCGAGTCGTTCGCGTCGCGTGCCCATGGACTCCGGCGCAAGTGATGCGATGAAGTCCACCGCGGCGGCGGCGCCCACAATGCCTTCGTGATTTTGCGTGCCGGTTTCCATGCGTTCCGATCCCTCGTCGGGGCTCGGCTCCAACTTGGGCACGTCGAGCGCGGCTAGCGCATCGGCTCGACCGTACATCACGCCGATGTGCGGTCCATAGAACTTGTACGCCGAGCACGCAAGAAAATCGCAGTCGAGCTCACGCACATCGACGAGGTGATGCGGTGCGTAGTGCACGGCGTCTACGCACGTGATCGCACCGGTGCTCTTCGCCATGGCGATCAGTGAGCGCACATCGGTGATGGTGCCGAGCGCGTTGGATGCCGCGCCCACGGCCACAATTTTGGTGCGCGGCGACAGGGCGCGCGCGTATGCGTCGAAGTCCAGGTGTGACGTCTCGAGATCGAGCGGCACCCACCTGAGCACGGCACCACGTTCCTTCGCGAGCGCCTGCCACGGCGCGATGTTCGCGTGGTGGTCAAGCTCGGTCACGATGATTTCGTCGCCCGGTTCGAGCCTGCGCCCGATCGCGCGCGAGAGATGAAACCACAGCGTGGTCATGTTGGCGCCGAACGCGATTTCATCGGCGCTGGCGCCGAGGAAGTCAGCCAGCGTCCGGCGTGCCGTGGCGATCAGTGCGTCGGTTTCCACGCTCGTGGGATACAGCCAGTGCGTGTTCGCATTGTGATGGAACAGGTAGTCGCGCATGGCGTCAGCCACGGCACGCGGCACCTGCGTTCCCCCCGGTCCGTCGAAGTAGGCGACGGACTGCCCGGCATGCCGGCGTTCGAGTGCGGGAAAGTGCGAACGGATGGCCTGCGTATCCGCGACAGTGTGTGCGGGAATCGAAACGGTCATGACGGACGTTTGGCGTGCTGAAGAGGGCCGGAGCGCAGCGCGACTCCGGTACGTTGTTCGACAATGCGAACGGCTTCCACATGATCGGCGTCGTCGCCGAGCTCCTGGTGCGCGACTTTCCACAGCTCGGCCGTGTGCATCAGCAGCGGCGCATCGACGTGCAGGGCACGCGCGAGCTCGGCTGCAATACCGACATCCTTGTCGAGCAAGGCCGCCTTGAATGTACGCGGGTACGCGCCCGTCAGAACGCGCTCCGGAAAGAGATTCTCGCTCGCGTTGCTGCGGCCGCTCGACGCATTGATCACGTCGAGCGCGACGTCCGGACGCACACCGGCGTGTGCGAGAGTGGCCAGGCCCTCGGCCGTCCCCCAGATCTGCAGCGCCAGCAGCGCGTTGTTGACGGCCTTGAGCGCGTGTCCGGCGCCCACGGGCCCCGCGTGCACGATGCGCTTGCCGAATGCCTCGAGCACTGGGCGAACCCGCTCGATGTCTGCCGCGTCGCCGCCGCACATGACGGTGAGCGTACCTGATTCGGCGCCGCTCACCCCGCCCGACACCGGCGCATCCACGAAGCGCACGCCGCGTTCCGCGAGGCGAGCGGCGATCTCGCGCGACGTGCCGGGGTCACCCGAGGTGCAGTCGAGCAGCACCGCGCCCGGGGCCATCGTGTCGAGCAGGCCGTTGGGGCCATCAAGTAGCGCCGCCACTTCGGCTGACGTGGGGAAGCAGGTGATCACCACATCCTTGTCTCGCGCCGCGATCGCGGGAGTGGGCGCGGAACGGACCGAATGAGCCTTCGCGAAGGACTCCGCGCGAGTCGACGTGCGATTCCACACGACCAGGTCGAAATCACCCTCGGCCACGTGTTTCGCCATGGGCGTGCCGATCGCACCCAGTCCACAGAAGGCGGTACGCAGGATCTTGCCGGAGTCAGTCGCAGTCATCGCTAATAATGGCGGGCGACGACGCTTGGGGCGACTCCCGCGCATGGTGCCGCCCTCGCCGCTTCACCCCGCGGACGCGCCGGAGTAACTTGCGCCCGCCGGTGGCTGCCTCGCGCGTGCGGCGGTCAACCTGTGCGCAACGACTCCTGAACTTCTTCAATCGACGCTCGCCGCGCGGCGGCTGTCGGGTGCCCGTCCCTGGTGGACGGTCACTCTCCAGACAGGCCGCGGGGGAGGGGCTCCCTCATGACGCCACCCCCGAACTATCCCGATCGCCCGCTGGCGGCGCTGCTGATGCCCGACCTGCTCGAGTTGCTCGAGGAGGCGCCGGAGAGCGTCGCGCCGCAGACGGAGGAACTGCATCCCGCCGATCTCGCGGACATCGCCGAGTTGATGCCCGTCGATCGCGTGGGCGCGCTGTTGGCGGCGCTGCCGAAGGAACGCGCGGCCGACGTGCTCGAGTATCTCGACGAGGAGTTCCGCACCGCGGTACTGGAAACACTCTCGGCGCGCGATGCAGCGACGCTCGTCGAGGAAATGACGCCGGACGAGCGTGCCGACGTACTCGAGGATCTCGACGAGGACACGGCTGACGAGATTCTCTCCGAGCTGACGCCCGAGGCGGCAGCGGAGACAGAACGACTGCTGCAGTACGACCCGTATTCCGCTGGCGGCCTGATGACGACGGAGTTCGTCTCCGTCGACGAATGGATCACGGTCGAAGAGGCGCTGCGCTCGGTGCGCGCCATGGCACGGGCAGGTCGGAAGGAAGCGATGTACACGGTCTACACCACCGGCGTGGGCGGTCAACTGCGAGGTGTGCTCTCGCTGCGCGAACTGCTGGCCGCCCCCGAAGGCGCACGCCTGAGCGAGCTGGCGTGGAGCGAAGTGGTGAGCGTGGGTCCGGACACGGCGCAGGAAGAGGTGTCCAATATCATCTCGAACTATGACCTCGTGGCGCTTCCGGTGGTGGACGCGGAACGTCGCATCCTCGGTGTGGTCACCGTCGACGACGTCATCGACGTCATTCAGGACGAGCAGACTGAGGACGCGCAGAAAGTGGGCGGCATGGAGGCGCTCGACGAGCCGTACATGACGATCGGGCTGATCGACATGCTCAAGAAGCGCGGCGGTTGGCTGGCGGTGTTGTTCGTGGGCGAGCTATTTACGGCGTCGGCGATCCATCACTACGAGGGCGCGCTCGACAAGCTACTGATCCTCAGCACGTTCATTCCGCTCATCATTGCATCGGGCGGCAACAGCGGCTCGCAAGCGACATCCCTGATCATTCGCGCCATGGCGCTTGGCGAAGTGCGCCTTGCCGACTGGTGGCGCGTTGCGCGCCGTGAGCTGCCCACGGGCTTCGCGCTCGGCCTGCTGCTGGGTACGCTCGGGTTCATTCGTATTCTCGCGTGGCAATACATGGCGACGGGCGAATGGCAGCTCGGCAGTCTCACGCTCGGGCACGACTACGAAGGGCTGGCGCTGCCGATCGCATTTACCGTGTCGGTCGCACTCATCGGCGTGGTCACATTCGGCTCGCTCGTCGGATCCATGTTGCCGTTCATCCTGCGGCGGCTCGGTGCCGACCCGGCGAGCGCATCGGCGCCGTTTGTTGCGACACTTGTGGATGTCAGCGGCATCATCATCTACTTCACGGCAGCATCGCTCTTCCTCGGCAGCGTCCTGCTCTGACCATTTCGGGCGCGACGATCGCGCTCATGTTGCCGCCTGCAGCATCCGACGCACCCGGGACGCGCGGTGCTGTAGATTCGTCGAAGCGCAGCGGTCGAATCGACCGATGACTCCACCGGCTGAGGAATGACATGGCGAAACATCTGGTGACCGGCGCGGCCGGTTTCATCGGCTTTCATACGAGCAAGCGACTGCTGGAGCGCGGTGACGAGGTGGTCGGGCTCGACAGCGTGAACGACTACTACGATGTCACGCTCAAGGAGGCGCGGCTGGCACAGCTCGCGGCGTTTCCCGGCTTTCGGCTGGAGCGCGCGCTCCTTGAAGATCGCGCGGCGGTGGAGCGCATCTTTGCGGAGGGACAGTTCGCGCGCGTGATCAACCTCGCCGCGCAGGCCGGCGTGCGGTATTCCCTCACGCATCCACATGCGTACATCGACAGTAACCTCGTCGGGTTCCTGCACATTCTCGAAGGGTGCCGTCACCACGGCGTGCAGCATCTCACGTATGCGTCCTCGTCGAGTGTGTACGGCGCGAACACGGCCATGCCGTTCTCCGTGCACCAGAACGTCGACCACCCGCTATCGCTGTACGCGGCCACGAAAAAGGCGAACGAGTTGATGGCGCATACCTACAGTCACCTGTACGGACTGCCCACCACCGGCCTGCGCTTTTTCACGGTGTACGGTCCGTGGGGTCGCCCAGACATGGCGATGTTCCTGTTCACGAAAGCCATTCTTGAAGGCAAGCCGATCGACGTCTTCAATCACGGCCGCATGCAGCGTGACTTCACGTACATCGACGACATCGTGGAGGGGGTGATTCGCACGTCGGACCACACGGCCGAACCGAACCCGGCGTGGGATTCGAACGCGCCGGATCCCGCCACCAGTCGCGCGCCCTACCGTCTCTACAACATCGGCAACAACAATCCGGTGGAGCTGATGACGCTCATCGAGACCATCGAGCAGTCGCTCGGCCGCAAGGCCGAGAAGAACATGCTGCCGATGCAACCCGGCGATGTGCCGGCGACGTACGCCGATGTCGAGGCGCTGGTGCAGGATGTTGGCTTCGCTCCGAAGACACCGATAACCGAGGGTGTGCGCGCGTTCGTGAACTGGTACCGTACCTACTACAACATCGGGGACTGAGTCGTGCGTATCGCGATGGTGGGCACGGGCTACGTCGGCCTGGTGTCGGGCGCGTGCTTCGCCGAGTTTGGCCTGACCGTCACCTGCGTGGACACGGACGAGAAAAAGGTCGAGCGCTTGCGCCGCGGTGAGATTCCCATTTACGAGACGGGGCTCGAAGACCTCGTGCGCAAGGGTGTTGCTGCTGAACGGCTGTTCTTCACCACCGATCTGGCCGCGGCCGTGCAGGACGCGGACGCGGTGTTCATCGCAGTGGGTACGCCCAGCCGTCGCGGCGACGGTCACGCGGACCTGCGATTCGTGGAGGCAGCGGCGGTGGAGATTGCGACGGCGCTGCGCGGCTACACGGTGGTGATCACCAAGAGCACGGTGCCGGTTGGCACGGGTCGTAAAGTGGCGCAGATCATTCGCGAGACGGCACCCGATGCACACTTCGACATGGTGTCGAATCCTGAGTTCCTGCGCGAAGGCTCGGCGATCGGCGACTTCATTCGCCCTGACCGCGTCGTGATCGGCGCGGAGAGCGAGCGCGCGCGAGACGTCATGCAACAGTTGTATCGTCCGCTGTATCTCAACGAGACGCCGGTGGTGATGACGACGCTCGAAACGGCCGAGCTCACCAAGTATGCGGCCAACGCGTTCCTCGCCACCAAGATCACGTTCATCAACGAGATGGCCGAGCTGTGTGAGCGCGTCGGTGCGAACGTGCAAAATGTCGCGCGCGGGATGGGACTCGACGGTCGCATCGGAAAGAAGTTCCTGCATGCGGGGCCCGGCTATGGAGGTTCGTGCCTTCCAAAGGACACGGTTGCATTGGCACGAACCGCGCAGGAATGTGGTGCGCCCGCGCGCATCGTTGAAACCGTCATCTCGGTGAACGACACGCGCAAGGGCGCGATGGCGTCACGGGTGATCCAGGCGTGCGGCGGCAGCGTACGCGGAAAGACCGTCGGCGTGCTTGGCGTGTCGTTCAAGCCCAACACCGACGATGTGCGCGAGTCTCCCGCGCTCGCGATCATTCCGGCGCTGCAGGATGCGGGCGCCACGGTGCGCGCCTACGATCCAGCGGCGATGCGTGAAGCCGCACCGCTGTTGCCGGGCGTGCACTGGTGTGATGGTGCTTACGATGTCGCCGAGGGCGCGGATGCGGTCGTGCTGATCACCGAGTGGAACGAGTTTCGCGCGCTCGATCTCGCGCGGCTGGGAAGCGTGATGAAGTCGCGTGTCCTCGTGGACCTTCGCAACGTTTACACGCCGGCGGAAGTGCACGTTGCCGGATTTGCGCACCGGAGCGTCGGCCGGTAGCGACTACGCGGTGACATGTTTCTTCCGCCGGCCGGTGTACACCACGGCCCCGTAGCCCACAATGAACACCGTCGCAAAGGCGAACCACTGCACGGCGTAGCTCTTGTGCGGTCCCTCGTTCATCGTGGGCACGGGAAAGCGCGCAGGCGTGACGCCGCCCGTGGCGGCAAAGCCACCGATGGTGTCGCCGAACTGATACACGAGCATTGACGCGACCGGCGCGTTCCACTCGGCGCTCAGCGTGTCGCGCTCGAGCCACCGGAACGCGCGCGCGTCGGATTGCAGCCGAGGTGCGCCCGCGGCCGGTCGCTGAAACGCGTCGAGTCGACCGTCCACCTCGATCGTATCGCCCTCGCGCCACGCTGAGAGATCGACCGTGCGCCCGTTCGCTGAATACACCCATCCGCGCACGAACGCCACGAGTGTATCGGTGTCCGGAAGCCGAAGCGGCGTGATAATCCACACGCCTGGCGATCCTCCACGCGTGCGTGACGCGAGCACGACTTCGCGCTCGTAGTCTGGGATGCCGATGCCGGTGACTCGCCGCCAGCGCGCATCGCCCGTGTCGCGCGCGAGCGCCACCCGCATGAGTTCTTCACCGCTTTCGAGCCGCGCGGCGACCTGCGCGTTGTACGCGCGACGCTGCGCAAGGCGATCGAGCTGCCAGATGCCAAGCCGTACACACACCGCTGCCGCGATCACTGCAACGATCCCGAATGCGATGGTGCTCGCCATTCCGCCGCGGCGCAGGGTCACGCCGGCTCTCCAGGCTCGCCACTTGGTTTCGGTTTGCGGGATTTCGATTTGCCGGCCGTCAACTTCCGGGTCTTCGATTCCTCGGTTTTCGAGGCGCTGGCTTTGGGGGCCGACTTTCTTTCCGTCTTGCGGCCCGCGTCTTTCGGTGCTGACTTGGCGCTGCGCTTGCGCGGCGGCGCAACGCTTTTCACCGGATCGAGAAGCACGGCGACCGGCACGCCGAGTGGTACGGCACCTTCGTCGTCGGCACGTTCCACGGTGCCCGGCTCGGGCAGCAACACGATGGCAGACAGCGGAGGCAACGCGAGCAGCATCGACTGCTGGAATCCGTGATATGGATGATCCACAGTCGTCACGACGTCAGGCCGTTCAAAGCCACTGCCTCCGAAACGTTTATCATCGCTCGACAGGGCATAGCGATACGTGCCGCTGGCCGGCGCGCCCACACGGTAGGCAGTGCGTGGCACAGGCGTGAGGTTGAGCACGATCACCGCATGCTGTTCGCCATCCCGACGCGCGAACGATACCACGCTCTGCTCGCGATCAGCGACGTCGATCCACGAGAAGCCAGACGGCTCGTGGTCGCGTCGCCAGAAACATGAGTGCGTGTTGTAGAGCGCGCCGAGCGCCTGCATGAACGCCATCAGTCCGGCACGGCGCGGATCATCGAGCAGGTGCCAGTCGAGGCTGACATCGTGATTCCACTCGCCGTGCGGTGCCAGTTCGGTGCCCATGAACAGCAGCGACTTGCCCGGGCGCGTGATCGAGTACGCCAGCAGCGCGCGCAGATTCGCAAACTTCCGCCACAGGTCACCAGGCATTTTTTCGAGCAGCGAACGCTTCAGATGCACGACTTCATCGTGCGAGAGAGGATTGACGAACCGCTCGCTGTACTCGTACATCATCGCGAACGTCAACTGGTTGTGCGCGCCACGGCGGAAGAGCGGATCGATCCGGAAGTAGTCGAGCGTGTCATGCATCCAGCCCATGTTCCACTTGAACGTGAAGCCCAGCCCACCGTCGCTGATATCGTGCGTCACGCGCGGCCACGTGGTGCTCTCCTCGGCGATCGTGATCACTCCGGGATACTGGGAGCGCACGGTGTGGTTGAGCTGCCGCAGGAACGTGACCGCCTCAAGGTTCTCGCGGCCGCCAAGACGGTTCCGCATCCACTGGCCGGCCTCGCGTCCGTAATCGAGATACAACATGGACGCCACCGCGTCCACTCGGATACCATCGATGTGAAACTCGTCAATCCAGTAGAGCACGTTTGCCAGCAGGAAGTTGCGTACTTCGTGACGACCGTAGTTGAATATCAGCGTACCCCACTCCGGATGCTCGGCGAGACGCGGATCTTCATGCTCGTAACATGCCGTGCCGTCGAACCGGCGCAACGCAAAATCGTCCTTGGGAAAATGTGCGGGCACCCAGTCGAGCAGCACGCCGATGCCCGCCTGATGCAGCGTGTCCACGAAGAACCGGAAGTCATCGGGCGTGCCATAGCGAGAGGTGGGCGCAAAATATCCGCTCACCTGATAACCCCACGAACCGCCGTACGGATGCTCCTGCACAGGCATGAGCTCCACGTGCGTGAAGCCCAGTTTCACGCAGTGTGCCGCGAGCAGCGGGGCGATCTCGCGGTACGTCAGCACGCGATTGTCTTCACCGGGCATGCGACGCCACGAGCCGAGGTGTACCTCGTACACCAACATGGGTTCGCGCACCGGATCACTCGTGGCACGCGCTTTCATCCATGCGCTGTCCTTCCACGAGTGCTGACCGCGTCGCGACACGATGGATGCATGTCCCGGCGCCTGCTCCATGGCAAAGCCGAGCGGATCCGTCTTGACGCGCAAGGGGCCAGCCATCGGCCGCAGCTCGAACTTGTAGGTTGCGCCCTCGCGCACGCCGGGAATGAACAGCTCCCAGATGCCGCCGTCATTCAGGCGCCGCATGGGATGTGCCCCACCGCGCCACGCATTGAAGTCGCCGATCACGCTCACGCCACGCGCGTTTGGTGCCCAGACTGCGAACGAGGTGCCGGCGACTCCGTCCACTTCACGCAGTTGCGCGCCCAGCACTTCCCAGAGTCGCAGGTGCGTGCCCTCGCCTATGAGGTGCAAGTCCATCTCGCCAAGCGTGGGGGCGAAGCGATAGGGATCGTGGGCGTCGACGGTGGTGCCGTCGGCGAACTGCAGTCGCAGCGTATAGCGTACGCGTTCGCGATCGTCTGGAATGAAGCACTCCAGAATGCCATGCGCTGCGGGGTGCATGGCATGCGGTGTGCCGTCGTTCAGCACCACCCAGGCAGCCGTCGCTCCGTGGGACAAGGCGCGCATGACCACTCCGCTCACTCCATCGAGTGCCGCTGCATGCGGGCCGAGCACGCTGTGCGGCCGATGGTGCGTTCCGGCCAGCAGCCGCCGTGCATCGTCTGCAGCAAGACCGGCTGGTGGAAGCGGCGTCTTCGAGTGTCGTGGCATACCTGTACGATAGCAGGCGAGCGTCAGCTTCGCCCGCGACGCGTCTGGCTCCCGTTCATCGATAGGTCTCGAAGAATCCGGTGCCGCTCACATCGTACCGCACGCCTCGCACGCGCATGGTGATGCGCACGCGCCCCTGCATTTGCACGAAGTAGGGACGTCGCAGTTCACGCGCCCGTTCCGACTCGCCGCGGTCGATCAACCCTTGCCGGGTGTCTGTCGCGACAGCGTCGTCGATCAGGAGTTCAACTCGCAAGCTGTCATCGCCGCGCGCATCTTCGAGGATGCCGCGCGAGGGCACCGCGATGGTGCGTCCGTTCACCACCGTGGTGCGTCCATCCTCGTAGACAACGCTGCGCGGCCGGAACAATGAAACGAAACCCAGTGAATCCGTCACGTACACGAACAGGGGTGCGTCGGATTGCAGGGAGTCGGGTGGCTGCACCCGTCCGTACAACAGCGCGGTGGAGCCGGCGCGTGCCGCGCCCCACTCCCACGACACACCGCGCCATACGCCCCAGTTGTGATCGTGATATGAGCGCGCCGAGCTGAACTGCTGACAGCCCCAGGTGCCACCCGAGGTGCCACCCGAGGTGCCGCTCTCGCAGATCGCACCGGTTGCAGCGGCGCGCAGTGCTGGTACGACGTACCCTGACGCGAAGGGCCCGCTCTGCAGCGACGCGCCCGGAAAGTCGGCGTTGTCTGCCGGCGATATCACGAGGTCGATGTCGAGCGGAGTTCCGCGTGCTTCCTCACGAACGCGAGCCGTCACCAGATACGCGCCATCTTCCCGCACGCGCACCAATGCGTCACCGATACGCAGGTCGGCATCGGTAGTCGAGAGGCGAACACTGTCCGACGGCGAAGCCGCCGAGAAGCGCCGCGCAGGCTTGCCCGCCTCGTGCAGCGTGACGAGCACCTGGCCGCCCCACTCGCCGCGCGTGAGATCACCGCCCACGATGAACGAGATGAACGCCCAGCGAGATGCGTCGTCGGACAGCACGTTGAAGTAGTGCCATTCACCCCACGAGTCGCGATCCGACAGGTTGTCCGGTGGCAGGTGAAAGCGATCCATGTCGTGACGCAGTTCAGCGGGCGTCGGCGTAGCCCATCGATCGTCCGCGTCGTCGTTTCGCCAATCACCGGCGAGAAGCGTGGGCGCTGCACCAACGGCGCGGGACGCGTCGGGCAGCTCGCCGGTGGCGCGCACGGGCAGTTCCGTACCATCTGCCGTCGTGAGATAGAGCAGCTTGTTGTCGAGCTGCGGCGCCACCGCCTGCACGAGCCGCGCGTGCCGGGGAGAGGCGAGCACCTGCCGATACACAAAACGCGCGTTGGGCACGGAGAAGAACATGCCGCCGAGTCCGCCGGTCTTGAGCACTTCGAGGTCTATGCCATCTGGCAGCACGGTGATGTCTCCGCCTCCCACGAGCTTCTCCTCTCGCGCTTGCGTCAGCATCGCTTCGCCAACGGCAAGCAGCGTGATCATCACGGCCACGCCAAGTCCGTAGCCAAGCAGCAGCAGCAATGCACGCCACGGACGATCGGTGACGTTGCGCCACGCGAGCTGCCAGATCATGCGGGCGTGACCCGTGGCGCTGTATCGCCGTCGAGCGTATCGCCGTCGAGCGTATCGCCGTCGAGCGTATGGCCGTCACCGTCGGAACGCACCGCTTCGTCCGAGATGATGTGTCCGTCGCGCATGGTCACCACGCGCCGAGCCGATCGCGCGAGTGCAGCGTCGTGTGTGACGAGCACGCACGTGAGTCCGTCGGCGTTGAGTCGCTGCAAGAGCGCAATCAGCGCTGCACCTGTCGCGGCGTCGAGTTCGCCCGTGGGTTCATCGGCGAGCAGCAGAGCCGGACGATTGGCCAGCGCCCGCGCCACGGCTACGCGCTGCTGCTCACCGCCTGAGAGCTGCGTGGGACGATGATCGCCGCGCGCGCCGAGCCCCACGAACGAGAGCAGGTCGCGGGCGCGAATGATTCGTTCCGGTCGCTTGACGCCCGCTTCAGCCATCGGCAGCTCCACATTCTCAATCGCCGAGAGCGTGGGCATGAGATAGAATCGCTGAAACACGAGCCCGACCCGACGCAGGCGAAGTCGCGTGGCATCCGCGTCACTGAGCGCGGAGATGTCCTGTCCTTCGAACAATACGCGGCCACTGTCCGGTGAATCGACGGCACCGAGCAGGTGCAGCAGTGTGGACTTTCCGGAACCGCTCGCCCCGACGATGGCCACGAACTCACCTTCATGAACGGTGAGCGACACCCCGCGCAGTGCGTGCACATCGGTTGCACCGGTGCGGTAGTGACGATGTACGTTGCTCGCTTCGAGCAGCATCCTTGGGGCACCAGAGTTGGTCATGCTCATCCGATCGATTCCTCGCGCAACGCCTGCGCGACGCGAAGCTGCGACGCGCGCCACGCGGGCCAGGCGCCGGCCAGCGTCGATGCAATCAGCAGGAGTGCCAAAGCCTTCCATGCGGCCTCGGGACTCCACACGAAGAAGTCAAGATCCGCAGGTAGCCCGGGGAAATCGCGGAGGATGGTATTGAGCCAGCGGGCCGTCACGAGTCCCAGTCCGAGGCCGATGGTGATGCCCGCCGCGCCCAGCATGAGTCCCTCCAGCATGATCTGCTGCAGCACGCCGACGCGCGCGACGCCGATTGCTCGCAACACGGCGAGCTCCCCAAGCCGCTCATTCACCGACAGCGACACGAGCGTGGTCACGAGCAGGATCCCGATGACCAGGCTGAGCGCGCCCAGAATGAAGGCGAGCTGGCGGAAATACGCGAGCCGCTCCTCCACCTGTACGATGGCCGTTTCCGTGGAGATCGCGGTGACGCGTGAGTGCGTATCTTCAATCCACTGCCGCACCGCTTCAGTGCGCGCGCTGTTGTCCGGATTGCGCCCGGTATCGGCACGCACGGATGCCATGGCGAGCGACATGCGGTCGCGTCCCGCTTCGCCGAGCAGCTCCTGCACGGCGCGCAGCGGTGCGGAAAGCGCCGGCAGTCCGGGTGGCACATAGAGGAATCGCGCCTCGCCCACGAGCACGGCGCGCGTTTCGTCACCCGACATACGCAGTTGTGCGCTGCGTCCGGTGCTGATGGTGAGGGTGTCGCCGACCGATGCGGCAATCGTGGTGAGCAGCGCGCTGTTCGCGACGACTTCCTGCACACCGATATCCGATGAGGGCGCTCGTCCCGTGAGCACGCTGTATTCGCCCTGCACCGCTGGATCCGTTCCCAGCGCGAACGCGCTCGAGGCCAGGTCGCGTCGTTGCACCTGCACTGTCGTGCCGAGCGAGGCGCTCACCTGCGCGATATCGGGATGCGCGCGCAGCGAGGCCACCAGCGACGCCGCACCGCCGACGGTGGCTTCGGTGTCGAATGGCAGCGTACCGCGCGGCGTCACGCGCAGCTCATATCCGCGCGACGTGAGCAGCGAACGGAACGAGGCACGCATACCGGTCGAGAGCATGACCATGTCGATGAGCAGCGCCGCCGCGATCGCGAGACCGAAGATCGCGAGCGCCGAACGCATGGGATGTCGGCGGAGCGCCGCGAATGCGAGGGTGAAGCGCATCAGCGACCCAGCAGCGCGAGCGGTGGTACGCGCACGAGTCTCCACGCCGCGAGCGTGCCGGCAACCAACCCCAAGGCGATCGACAGCGCCACCGCAAACACGAGGATCTCGGGTGTGAGCACGGCGAACGTGAGCGGTGTGCGAAAGAGTCGCTGATAGTGCGCATTCACCAAAAGCGTCACCACCCATCCAATGCCCGCGCCGGCCACGCTGCCCAGCACCGACACAACCCCCGCCTCGGCAATTACGAACAAGGCCACCGTGCGGCGCGAAAGGCCGGCGAGACGGAGCGATGCGATCACGCGCCGTCGTTCCTCCACCTTGAGCAGCAGGATGCAGAGCAGGAACACCGTGCTCGCCACGATGGTGATGCCACCGATCGCGCGATGAAAGCGATCCACCACCTGAAACGTGCGGGAGCTTTCAACCGCGACATCGCGCGAGGCGTGTGCGCGGAACCCGAACGCGACATGATTGATGCGCGACACGAGGCTGTCCACCACCGAGTCACCGGAATCCGGTACAGCTGACACCGCGAAGCGATCCACGCGGTCTTCGCTGCCGATGAGGCGCTGCAGGTGATCGAGATGCAGTCGCACGCGAAGTTCGCTGCGGGCCACCTCCGACGGATCGGCCGCGCGCTGCGCGATCGCGTCCACTCGAACCCACTCCCCCTCGGCACCGGCTTCGTTCGCGATACGCACCGAATCGCCGACAGCAATCCCATGGTCGGAGGCGAGTCGTTCGTCGATCACGATGCCGCGCACCCGAGGCACAGCGCGTCCCGGCGTCAGCGGCAGCTCATCCGTCGTCGCCATCGGCCGGGCCAGCGTTCGTGTGAGAGGCGGCGCGCCTTGCTGCGCAACCAGCGCGCCCGAAGGCACGGCGAGCACACAAAGCACACGCCACAGCAGAGGAGGAATCGCGCGCATCATGTCACTTCGGCAACGCGTCGGTGTCGCGGAACGTTCCGCGCCACCTGCTCATCGCTCGTCGCGCACTTCCTCGACCAACACCTGCTCGGCCAGCCCCCGACCGACCACCGCCTCCGCCTCGCCGACTCGCAAGGTGAGCGGGCCGTCGAAAGGCGCGCGCGCCAGCACCTGCACCTCCACGCCGGGCGTAAGGTCGATCTCGGCGAGATAGCGAAGCAGCCCTGGGTTCTTGTCGCTCACGCGCACCATGCGTGCGCGCGTCCCGACATCGAGATCGGCCAGCGTGCGGAGCGAGCGTTCGTCCACATGACCGTCCGCCGTGGGAATCGGCGCGCCATGCGGATCGGAGGTGGGATTGCCCAGCGCCTGCGCGAGTCGCTCCACCAGTTCGTCGGAAGCCGCGTGCTCCAGCCGCTCGGCCTCGTCGTGCACGCGGTCCCAGGCATAGCCGAGGACTTCGGTGAGGTACGTCTCGATCACGCGGTGACGTCGGATGGTCCGCAAGGCGATGGCGCGCCCGCCGTCGGTCAGGCGCACGCCACGATATCGTTCGTAGTCGAGCAATCCCTGACCCGCGAGGCGCCGGATCATGCCCGTGACGGAGGCGGGTGCCACGCCGAGCCTTGATGCCACGTCGTTCGTGGACGCCGTACCGCTCTTGCCCGCGAGGTCGTAGATCGCCTTGAGATAGTCCTCGACGGGCGCGCTCATGCGCGCTGACGTCAGGTCGAGGACGGTGTCATCGCTGGCTTTGTGTTTGGCGGATTTCCGGGCGGCTGCGTGCATGATCTCCCACTCGTTTACGTCGCGGAGCCAGGCACCTGTCCTCGCACCATGAGCACGGGCACAGTCGTGCGATGTCGCACGCTGTTCGCCGTCGTTCCATAAATAAGATCCTGCAACCCGCGGTGCCCGTGCGTGGCCATCGCGATCAGATCGCACCGTTCTCGCTCGGCCGCCGCACTGATCTCACCTGCGGGGTCGCCCGCGGCCAGAACGGCGTCCGCCTCGAATCCCTCCGCACGCAACTGCGCGCACGTTTCTTCAAGATAGCGACGATCGCGCGTGATTTCCTCCGACTCGCGCAGGGCGAGTGCCTGCAGGTTGCGCGCCGCCCACCCGTCCGCCACGTGCACGAGCACGAGCGACGACCCGCACAGCTTTGCGAGAGGACGCACGTGCGCGAGGATGGCCGCGTCGTAGGCCGAATGTTCGAGCGGGACGAGGATGCGCTGGTACATGCGAGGTCGGCGAAAGTCGAAGGAGCGCTAGCCGCGCAGCTCGGTGATGGTCTGCACGAGCAACCAGATGTTGAGGGCGGCAATCAGCAGCGCCACGCTGTACGCCAGGACCTTGAGCAACGACGAGTTTGCGAACTCCCCCATCTTCTCGCGGTCGGACGTGAAGCGCACGAGCGGAAACACGGCGAATGACAGCTGCAGGCTGAGAATGACCTGACTGAATACGAGCAACTTGGCCGTTCCGCTCTCCCCGTACAAGATTGCGACCGTTGCCGCCGGCACGATCGCGATCAGGCGCGTGATCAGCCGCCTGAGCCACGGCCGGATGCGAAGCTCGAGAAAGCCCTCCATCACGATCTGGCCGGCGAGCGTGCCCGTAAGCGTGGAGCTCTGTCCCGAGGCGAGCAGCGCCAGCGCGAATACCGTGCTCGCTGCCGTCACGCCGAGCAGCGGCGTCAATAGCTGGTACGCGTCCTGGATCTCGGCCACCTCGAGATTGCCCGAGGTGTGGAACGTGGCGGCCGCGACGATCAGGATCGACGCGTTGATGAAGAGCGCCACCGTGAGCGCGATGGTGGAATCGAGAAAGGCGAACCGAACCGCCTCACGCTTGCCGGCGGCATTGAGTTCGTACTTGCGCGTCTGCACCACTGACGAGTGAAGGTACAAGTTGTGCGGCATGACGGTCGCGCCAAGAATACCCATGGCGAGATACAGCATCGTCGGGTCGCTGATGATGTTCGTGCTCGGCACGAATCCGCGCGCGATTTCCACGACATCGGGACGCGAGATGAAGAGCTCAAACGCAAAGCAGCCGCCGATCACGGCCACCAGCGAGATGACAAGCGCTTCGAGATAACGGAATCCGCGATTCTGCAGGAAGAGCACGAGCAGCACATCGAGCGCCGTGATGGCAATGCCCCACGGCAACGGGATGCCGAAGAGCAGATTGATGGCGATCGCCGACCCGATCACCTCCGCCAGGTCGCAGGCCGCGATCGCGATCTCGCAGAGCACCCAGAGCGCCATCGCGACCGGCTTGGAGTAGTGATCTCGGCAGGCCTGCGCGAGGTCGCGCCCAGTGACGATGCCCAGCTTTGCGGCGAGCGCCTGCAGCAGCACTGCCATGAGGTTGGAGAGCAGGATGACGCTGAGCAGCGCATAGCCGAAGCGCGACCCGCCCGCGATGCCGGTCGCCCAGTTGCCCGGATCCATGTAGCCGACGGCGACCAGATATCCTGGACCAGCGAAGGCGAGCAGCTTCCGGAACGTCGTCGCCTTGTCGACGCTGACGGACCGATAGGACTCCGCGAGCGACGGTGCGCTGCGGGCCCGACGCCAGCCCGCGTCGGGCGCGACGATGACGTGCGGGATCGCCGACGGTGTACCTGGCGGCGGCGGCGGTGGCTCGATGGGTGTCGGTGGCGGATCGGGGGCGACATCTTTGGTCACGCCCCATTTTTAGTAGACGCTAAAAATAAAGTCAAGATATGGCGAAACATGGGACTGTTCCGGCCGGCCGATCAGACCCATCGGGCGCTGCCGTCCTCGCTTCGATTGGGCTATTGGCCCGCCGCGAATCCGTCCCTGCGGTGGTCGGCAGCACCGATGCGTCGACCGTCCGGGGTCACGTAGACCGCGTGCACACCCCCGAACAGGATGTCACCCACGCGGGATAATGGGAGGAATCCGCGCTGGACGAGGGCCCCGTACACCGCCGGCGAGAAGCCGGGCTCGACTTCGACCTCGCGCGAGGTCCACGTCGGATGCACGCGCGGCGCAGCGAGCGCCATCGCCGGATCCTCGCCGAAGATGAGCATGCGCACGCTCACCTGCGTGGTGGCCGGCTGGATGTACTGCGAGCCCGCGGCACCAACGACAAGTCGCACGCCGCTTTCGTCCAGGAAGATGGTGGGAGCCATCGTGGAGTTGCTGTAGCGATTGGTGCCGCGCGTTCGCGCGTCGAAGTTGCGGCCCACGGAGTTGAGCCAGACACCGTCGCTCCAGACGCCTGAACCAAACAGCACGCCGACCGTTGTCGTCATCGAGACCGCGTTGCCCTCAGCGTCCACGACACTCAGGTGCGACGTGAAGCTGCTGTCTTCGCTTGGCGCGTCGTCGATCACCTCGTCATCGATTGCTGCACTAAGCGAAGCATCAGACCCACTGCTGCCGCCGCGTCGCGGAGCGTCAGGCGGACGCGTGGCAGCGGGATATGGATCGAGCGCGGCGCAGGCTCCGGAAGGTGCCGCGGCGTCGGCAGCCCACGGATCGCCCGCGGACAGCGTATCTCGCAGCGGCCCGGCGAGCAGCGCCGAACGGGTGTCGGCGTACTGCGCGCTCGCCACGCCACCGGCCGGCACCGACATGACTGCCGGATCGCCACGCCAGCGCTGGCCGTCGCTCTGTGCGATGCGAATGAGCTGAGCGAACGACGTCGCCACGTCCGGCGTTTCGGTGTATCCGCGCGCGGATGTGATGCCGGCGCGTTCCGCGAGATGCAGCATGGCAAGTACCACCGAGCCGCCCAAAGGCGGCGGCGCGCCCAGCACGGTGTAGCCTCGCCACGTCGTGCAGAGCGGTCGGGTCCACGTGCTCTGATAGGTCGCCAGGTCCTGCGTCGTGATCAGGCCGCCTCGTTCCTGTACGTGATAGGCCAGTCGCTCGGCGAACGCGCTGCGATAGAACGCATCGGCACCGGCGGCGGCGATCAGGTCGAGCAGCGCGGCGAGTTCCGGCTGCACCAGCCGCTGACCGGGACGCAGTGGTTCGCCGCCGGGCATGAAGCGCTCGGCGGCATGCGGTTCGTCGGCCACCCGTTCGCTCGCGGACGCGATCGTGCGCGCCAGCAAGGGCGACACGATGAATCCGTCGCGAGCGAGCGCGATCGCCGGTGCAATCACTCGTGCGCGTGGCAGCCGTCCATGCTTTTCGTGCAGCGTGAGCAGTCCGCTCACCATACCCGGCGTTGCCGCGCCTCGTCCGGCACGATCGCTTGTGCGCGGGCCGGTGTCTGCGGCGGCCCACTCAGGGCGTTCACCGGCGCGGCCATAGAATGAGAGGTGATCGACGGTACGTGACGGGGCGATGTACACGGTCGCGGCGCCGCCCCCTCCCAGGCCGGTTTGTGACGGGTCCACCACCGACAACGCAAAGGCCGCCGCGACGGCCGCATCCACCGCGTTGCCGCCGGCCCGCAGAATCTCCACGCCGGCCATCGAGGCCTGCTGCTGCGACGTGCTGACCATGCCCTCGCGTCCTTCTGCGCGCTTGCCCGCGAGCGGTGATGCGGCCGAGGGTGCGGGCGCGGGACGTGCGCACGCGACGAGCAGGGCAGTTGCCGTGACGGCACAAGACCAACGGAGACGAAGCGACATGGCATGAGTTGGTAAGAGGAGGTACCGTCTGAGAGTTACTCCAAGCGGAGCAGCCGCGCAAAGCACCGCGAACTCTCAAAGGTTCGAAACAGCACCCGCTCTCGCATTAGTTCAGCAAACCCAGCAATTGCCGAAGGATGCGCTCGGTGAGTCCCCATGCGATGTGTGGACCCACGCGATAGCCGGGAAAGCGCAACCGTGAGCCCTGGTGCTCGACTTCGTGCTCGGCCTGCATCTCGGGCGCGATGAGCGACTGCACGGGAACCCAGAAATGAGTGGCGACCTCATGGCTTGCCACGATGTGCACGTCTGCCTGCACGATCGCGACGTAAGGCCGAATGTTGACGAGCGGCAGCGAAGGGCTGCGCGGAGCCAGGTCATCCAGCACGCCGAGTATACGACCATGCGTGCGCAGGTCGATTGCCGTTTCCTCGCGCGTTTCGCGCACCGCCGTGTCGAGCAGCGATCGATCTTGCGGTTCGTGGCGCCCGCCGGGAAACGCCATATGGCCGCTCCAGGGATCACCTTCCGCCTCGGCGCGCTTGATGAACAGCAGCTCGGGCTGATCGGTCACGCGCAACACGGCTGCAACCGCCGCAAGGCGCGTCGCGTCATCGGCGACCGCCTCGATCGGCGACCTGGCGATCAGACGCGCGAGCAGTTGCGACATGGCGGGATGCTGCAGCGCCTCGACGAGCGAGGCGCCCGCGGAATCGGACATGGTCAGTCGGCGACCTCGCCACCTGTGCCCACCCAGTCACGCCATCCACCGGCCAGCGACGACACGTTGTTATAGCCGAGTTGCTGCAAGGTGTAGCCAGCCAATGCGGAGCGATTGCCGGACTGGCAATACAGCACCACGTTCGCCTCGCGCGGAATGCGCTGCTCCACCTGACTCTCGAGCACGCCGCGCCCGATGTAGACGGCACCGGGAATGTGACCGAGATTCCATTCGTTCTGTTCACGCACGTCTACAAGCACGAACTCGGAGCCCTGCCCCTTCAACTCGCGCAGCTCGTGCACGGTCATTTCGGGAATCTGTTGCTTCGCTTCGGCAATCAGTTGCTGCGCAGTCTTGTGGGACATGATTTACGATTTTACCCGGTAGATGGTCAGGGAGTGTGCGTCGGCGTCCACCGTTGCGAGCGCGCCGAACGGCAG
Organism: Gemmatimonadales bacterium; assembly: GCA_038330215.1. GTDB lineage: Bacteria > Gemmatimonadota > Gemmatimonadetes > Gemmatimonadales > Gemmatimonadaceae > JAABRT01. Next base: position 10,946 of record JBBQNT010000005.1, on the reverse strand, counting down.
CGTCCACTGGTCCGGAATATGTCCAACAGGAACTCCCATCAACGTGGGCACGCGTAACGTCTCGCCAAGTTCGCGCACCAGCTCGTGCAAGCTACGCCGACCGTCCTCGTTGATTTCTGGACAATCGGTACAGTGTCCAAACAGAATAGCACAGCAACCACGGAAGGCGCCGCTCTGCAGCAACTGCACGAGCATACGATCTACGCGATAGAGCGCCTCGTGCACATCTTCGAGCACGACAATCGCGCCCTCGAACGAAACCGCCCACGGCGTGCCGCACAGGGCGGCCAGCAAAGCGAGATTGCCGCCGGCAAGCCGACCCGTTGCGCGCCCGGATACGACGCACTGCGCATCCGGGGCGACGGCCTCCTGGTGTGTGCCAAGCTGTACAGCGCACCGCAGCGATTCACGGGTGAAATCGGACAACTCGGCTCGCGCGGTTGGTCCGTGATATGAGACCAGGCCGGCCTGCTGCCAGAGCGCGTGCAGCGCCGTGATGTCGGAGTAGCCGATGAGGGCGCGCGGACGTTGGCGTAGCTCCGCGATATCGATGGACGGGAGCAACCGAGTCGCGCCGTAGCCGCCACGCAGACACCAGATGCCGTCGATGGACGGATCATTTATCGCGCGTTGCAAGTCAGCCGCGCGCTCGGAGTCTCCGCCGGCGAAGTAGCCGCTGCGTGCCAACGCATGCTCCCCCACGACGGGATCCCAGCCGAGGGAGCGGGCGTTCGACTCGGCATGCGCCAGCTCCTGCGCATTGTGAAGCGGTCCCGCTGGGGCAACGAGGGCAACGCGCGCGCCGGTTGCGAGCAACGGCGGCTCGTGCAGCGCCCGGGGGGCGGACAGCGTCGAATCGATGGCGACGGGCATCTGGGGAACGTATGAGTGCTGCGGGTCGCGGGCAATCAGCGCCGGTGCCAGTGGCTGTGGCAGCAGTCGAAGCCCACGTCGCACCTGTGATGATGACTAGCGTTCCTCCATGACCGAACGATTTCCGCTGCTCACGGCCTTGATGTTCGCGCTCCCGTGGATCGTGCTGCCCATTGCGGTCGCCTGGCGACTGCGTGGAACGCCGACGCTGGACGACGTCCCCGCCGAGCCGCCGGAGCAGCCGCCGCTGGTGTCGGTGGTGCTGCCGGCGCGCAATGAGGCCGCGCACATCGCGCCGTGCATCGAGTCGTTGCGTACTACGACGTGGCCCGCGTGGGAGTTGGTGGTTGTCAATGATGGCTCCACGGATGCCACCGGCGAGCTGGCACGCGCCGCTGCCCGTGATGACGCGCGTGTTCTCGTCATCGATGCGCCCCCGCTCGCTGATGGCTGGTTCGGCAAACAGTGGGCGTGTCATGCGGGCATGCAGCATGCGCGTGGCAAACTGCTGCTGTTTACCGATGCCGACACGCGACATCAACCAGAGCTGCTCACACGACTGGTGCACACGCGAGCAGTGCGCGGCGCCGACCTGATTTCGGTGTCCGGCAATCAGGAAATGGTGACGTTCTGGGAACGCGCCGTGCAGCCGGTGGTCTTCGCACTTATCCTTCTGCGATTCGGCGGTGCGCGCGCAATTGAGTCGGCGCGGTCACCCGCCGACGTGATCGCGAACGGCCAGTGCTTCCTGATGACGCGCGAGGCGTATCACGCCATCGGCGGACATGCGGCGGTGCGCGACAGTGTTGCAGAAGATTTGATGCTCGCGCAACGCACCGTACAAAGCGGCCGACGCGTGTCGCTGGTGCTGGGTCGTGATCAGTTGTCCACGCGCATGTATGACGGACTCGGCGCTCTGGTGCGCGGCTGGCGCAAGAATGTCTACGCGGGCGGGCGTCTGGCGATGAAGGGCGGTCCCATCGGTCGCGTACTCTTTCCAGTCGCATTGGTGGGCTTTCCCCTCGCGATCGCCGCACCGTTCTTGATGCTGCCATGGGCGGTGGTCCCGGGCGAGACTGCGCTGCGGTGGTGGGCGGGCATTTCGTGCGCCAGCATGCTGCTCGCATTCGCGGCGGCCGCTCGATTCGGCCGAGTGCCATTGTGGCGAGCGCTGCTTGCACCGATCGGTGCGTTGGCGTTCGCCGGAATCTGCACCTCCGCCATTGTGCGTGGCCGTTCGGTAGAATGGAAGGGTCGCGCATACCAAAGCGCGTAGTCCACACAGCGGGCTTCTCGCACTCACCCTTCTATCACTGACACGCCATGACAGAAATCGCATTTCTCGGAACAGGGTTGCTCGGCAGCGCCTTTATCGAAGCCGCGGTCGGCCGCGGTGACTCGATCACAGTGTGGAACCGTACGGCCGAGAAGGCACGCGCGCTGGAGTCGCTTGGCGTACGCGTTGCCGAAACTCCCGCTGACGCAGTACGTGACGCCGAACGCGTCCATCTGGTGCTGAAGGACGATGCGGTGGTGAACGAGGTGATCGACGCGATGCGACCGGCACTGCAGCCATCGGCCATAATCGTGGACCATACCACCACGCAGCCGGCGCTCACCGCAGAGCGCGCAACGCGCCTGGCGGCCGATGGCGTGCGCTACCTGCACTGCCCCGTGTTCATTGGTCCTGCGGCTGCACGACAAGGGAAAGGCACAATCCTCGTGGCCGGTTCGCCGGAAGACTATGTGGACGTGCAGCGAGAGCTCGAACGTATGGCGGAACACGTGCGATTTGTGGGCGAGCGGCCGGACATTGCCGCCGCACACAAGCTCATGGGCAACTGCTACATCCTCGGACTCGCGGCACTGGTGAGCGACGTGATGGCGATCGGGCGCGGCGCGAATGTCTCGCCACACGACGCGCTCGAGTTGCTTCGCACGTTCAACGCTGAGAGTATCATCGCCGGACGCGGCCGCAAGATGGCCGACGCGGACTTCGCCGCCAGTTTCGAGCTCACCATGGCGCGCAAAGACGTTCGCCTCATGATCGAAACTGCTGGCTCGCATCCACTCGCCCTGCTGCCCGCGCTCGCTGCTCGCATGGACCGTGTGCTCGCCGACGGACACGGCGCCGACGATTTCTCCGTCATCGCTCTCGACGTGGTGACCGCGCCGTAACGATTCGTCTCGCAGTCTTTCGGTGATGCTCCCCGCGGCACGCACGCACATCATGCGTGCGTGCTCACCATTCGCGCCGCCTCCGCCCTGCTCGCCCGCGCCCACTCACTCGACGGCGCGCGCCCGCTGCTCCGCGTTCTGGGCTTTACCGACCAGCCGCACACCGTTGACGCCGCACTACGTGCCTCGCTGGGCCTCGACAGCTCCATAACGCGCGCGCGTCTCTTCGCTGGCGAGGGCTCGCTGCGCGCACTGCTCGCGCAGCTGCCTGCCCACGCCGACGTACGCGACAGCGCACGCCGCATCGCCACCGCACTCGACCGACACTCGGCCGGCTCCGCATGGCTGCTCGTGCTGCTGCACGAACCGACGCAATCCCTCACCCTCGCCGTCATCAGCGGCAAAGGGGCCACGACAAAGCTTGGGGTGCTCCGCGTCGACCAGCGCCGCATCACCGACAGCGATGCCGATACACTGCGCGCCCTCGCCGGCGTACCTCGAACACACGACACGCTCGCCTACGCACGCTGGACCGACATACTCGGCCGCGATGCGCTCTCCGCCCGCTTCTACCGCACGCTCGATCGCCTGGTGCGCCACATGGCTCACTCGGCCGTCGGCCCCGCCACCGCCGACGAGCGACACACACTCGCCCTGCTCACCGCCTCTCGCCTGCTCTTCCTCGCCTTCCTGGAAGCAAAGGGCTGGCTCGACGGAGACCGCGGATTCCTCATGCGCGAGTGCACAAACGCCCTCGAGCACGGCGGCCGGTTGCACACGCGATGGCTGCGACCACTCTTCTTCGGCACCCTGAACACCCCGGTCCGGCAACGCGCACCAGCCGCCGAACGATTCGGGCGCATTCCGTTCCTCAACGGCGGACTCTTCTCGCACACACCGCTCGAACGCGCGCGCAAATCTGTCCGATTCACCGATGATGCCATCGTGGCGCTCGTGAGCGAACTGCTGGATCGCTATCGCTTCACAGCCCGCGAGGACTCGACCTCATGGACCGAGGCCGCAGTCGACCCGGAAATGCTCGGCCGCGCCTTCGAGTCACTCATGGTCCCGGCCGAACGTCGCGGCAGCGGCACCTTCTACACGCCGCCCGCGCTCGTCGAACGCGTTGTCAACGAGGCGCTCCACGTCTCACTTGGCGCCTCCACGCTCGGCGCCATTGCAGCACACTCGCCTGCTCAGCACACCGCCACCGGCTCCGCCATTACGCTCGCACAACTCAGCGCCCTCCGTGTGCTCGATCCCGCGTGCGGCTCCGGCGCGTTTCTCGTGCACGCACTGGAACGGCTCACTCAACTGCGCGTTGACGCTGGCGACGCGCGTGCTCCGCATGAGATCCGCCGCAATGTGCTGGCTGACTCCATCTTCGGCGTCGACCGCAACCCCGTTGCCGTGTGGCTCTGCGAGCTTCGCCTGTGGCTGGCCGTCGTCATCGACTGCGATGAGACCGATCCGCTCCGCGTGCCCCCGCTGCCGAACCTCGATCACCACGTGAGAGTGGGCGACTCGCTGAGCGGCGGCGACTTTCGATTCGCACCCGCCGCAGGACGACACCTCGCACAGCTACGCACGCGCTACGCCCACGCCTCCGGCGTCCGCAAAAAGACGCTTGCACAGTCGCTCGACCGCGAGGAACGCGCCCGCGCACTCGCTGAACTCGCTTCCACGATCGCACATGTGCAGCGCACACGCGCCGCCCTGCTCGCGCAACTGCGCGCACGCGACCTGTTCGGAGAACGTCCGCTCCCCTCACGCGCCGATCGCGCGCGACTTGAAACACTGAAGCTCCGCCTTCGCGAACTGCGCGTGCGCGAACGACGACTCGCGATGGGCGGCGCACTGCCCTTTCGCTTTGCCTCACACCTCGCCGATGTCGGCATGCGCGGTGGTTTCGACCTCGTCATCGGCAACCCGCCATGGGTCCGACCACATCAGCTCACCATCCCCGAACGCATCGCCCTCCGGCGCGACTTTCGCACCATGCGCGACGCCGCCTGGCGCATCGGCGCCGCACGCGCGGGTGCCAACACCGGATTCGCGGCTCAGGCCGACCTCGCCGCCGCCTTCGTGGAACGAAGCGTAGGCCTGCTGCGCGAACAGGGTGTCGCCGCACTCCTCGTGCCGGCCAAGCTCTGGCGCGCTCTCGCCGGCGGTGGCGTCCGCCGCCTGCTCGCCGATCAAACCCGGCTGCATGTGGTCATCGATTGGAGCGATGCGCCGTCGTTGTTCGATGCGGCCACCTATCCGTCGCTGGTCGTCGCGCAACGCTGCGCCGTGCCATCGCCCACGCCAGCGACCGATCGTGTGCGCGTTCATGTGGTGCGCGGCACGCGCGAGCACAGCTTCGCCCTGCCCGCCATCTCGCTCCCCATGGGCGGCGAAGCCAGCGCCCCTTGGCTGCTGCTCCCGCCGGACGTGCGCGCCGCCTTCGAACGACTCCGACGCGCCGGCCCGGCACTCGGTGACGCTGGACTCGGCCGCCCCTCACTCGGCGTCAAGTGCGGCTGCAACGACGCGTTTCTCGTCGCGGCCCTTGAACACGATGATCACCTGGCCACTATCACCGCGGGCGACCGCACCGGCACCATCGAACGCACCCTGCTCCGCCCCGCGCTCACGGGCCAGGCAATCGGACGGAGCACAGGAAGTGCGCGCGATGCGTCGCGTGACGACGCCCTTCGCATCGTGTGGACACACGACCGCGAAGGACGACCCATGACGTCATTGCCTCCGCGCGCCGCGCGATGGATGCAGCGCTGGCGGCCCCGGCTCGAAGGACGCCGCGACGCGCGCGTGAAGCAACCGTGGTGGACACTCTTCCGTACCGAAGCTGCACGAGCTGAAATGCCTCGGCTCGTCTGGGCCGACTTCGGTCGGTCTCTGCGCACCGTGGTGCTCGACAGCGGCGATCCCACCGTTCCGCTGAACACCTGCTACGTGCTGCGCACCCCATCCCTCGATGACGCCTACGCGCTGGACGCGCTGCTCTCCTCCCCCGTCGCCGCCGCCTGGCTCGATGCCATCGCCGAACCCGCCCGAGGCGGATGGCGCCGCTACCTCGGCTGGACCGTCTCCGCGCTGCCCATGCCACAGGACTGGATGCGCGCACGCACGATGCTCGCGTCTCTCGGCCGGCGGCGCGCCCAAGGGGATCATCCATCACCCGATGAGCACATCGCGGTCGTCGCGTCCGCGTATGCGCTCGATCCACTGGTGGTTCAGCCACTCATCGCCTGGCAGCATGCGTGACGCCGTACTCGCTTCTCTCGCACATGCAGTGCTCGGTGATACCAGCGCGACTGCGCGCGCGTCGATCTCACTCGGTCCATACACACTGCATCCACATCAGCACGACGCCGTGCTCCGCCTCATGCCGATTCTGCAACAACACGGCGGTGCCCTGCTCGCGGATGCTGTCGGACTCGGCAAGACCTTCGTCGCTCTGGCCATCGCGCGCGCCTACGAGCGTGTGGATGTGATCGCACCAGCCGGTCTGCTGAGCATGTGGCGCGACACGTCGGCTCGATGCCAGATGCAACCTGCACCCAGGTGTCATTCTGTGCATCAGTTTTCTTATGGCACCGTCGGCGCTCCGCTCGCCGCAGCCGAGCGACTCGTCATCATCGATGAGGCACATCATCTTCGGAACCCGCACACGCAACGCTACGCCAACGTTGCGCAGCACTGCCGATCTGCACATGTGCTGCTGCTCACAGCGACGCCAGTGCACAATCGTGCGTCCGACCTCTCACACCTGCTGGCGCTCTTTCTGGGCACGCGTGCGGAAACGCTTTCGGCCGCTGAGCAACTCGCGCTCATGGTGCGCCGAGATGCCAGCGTGCTCGATGATACGCATGAGCACACGCACGACACCACACAACAGGCCACGCGCCCAACGCTGCGCACGCACCCTGCCGTTCCCCTCCGTGCAGGCAACGACGTTGCCAACACATCACGCGCAATCGCGCAGGCGCTCGCAGATCTCCCGCCCCCGGTACCTACGCGCGACGGAACCGCGGCTGGAGCACTCATTGCACTCGGCTTGCTCCGGAGCTGGTGTTCGAGCGCCGCTGCGTGCCTCTCAGCCGTTCGTCGACGACGCGCACGCGCCCTGGCTCTGGCCGAAGTGCTCGCGCAGGGTAAGTGGCCCACTCATCAGGAACTGCGCACCTGGACCATCAGTGAAGACACTGTGCAACTCGGCTTCACGTCGTTGCTCGTGAGAGGTGACGCACTGTCGAGCACGCAGTCCGCCGCCGAGTTGGCACTGGCTGGCGAGACGTCATTCGCCGACTTCATCGCCAGGGCACGCGCGCAGCTCGAGACGCACCAGCAAGCGCTCGCTACGCTCGAGATGCTTTTGCGTCGCACGGAGTCGTCGCTGGATCGCGCGCGCGCCGAGTGTCTGCGGCGCGTGCGTCGTCGGCATCCGGGAGTCGCGGTGATCGTGTTCTCGCAGTTTGCGGACTCAGTGCACGCGATGGGGCGCGTGCTGCGATGGGACGTGGGCGTGGCAACACTGACGGCGCGTGGCGGGCGCGTGGCGGGTGGCCCGCTCACGCGTGCGGAGTTGCTGCGAAGAGTCGCGCCTCGCGCGCACGGTGTCGCACCGCCGCCGCCGCACGAACGCATCCTGCTGCTGATCACAACCGACTTGCTCGCCGAGGGTGTGAACCTGCAGGACGCGGCGGTCGTCGTTCACCTCGATCTGCCCTGGACGCCGGCCGCGATTGCGCAGCGCGAGGGGCGCATCGCACGACTCGGTTCGATCCATCGCCTCGTGCACGCGCACAGTATCGCCCCACCGGGCGACGCAGAAGCGGTGCTTCGAATCGCCGAGCGCCTGCGCCGGAAGGCGCGTGCTGCCTCGGTAGTGCTGGCGCCGGATGCACCGCCGAGGCGGGCGAGACGTCTGGTGGCAGTAGCCAGCGTATCGTCACCGACGCACGACACGCTCCGGCGCTGGCAACGTGCGTGTACAACAGGCGCGGACTCGCCGCGCGAACGGGTGGTACCGCACGCGCGCGCCGGTTGGCTCGCCGCGGTGAATGGTGAACTGGTCGGCGGCTGGTTTGCGGTGTCCGTCTCGCACCGAGCGGCATCTGGCACACCGGCAACAACACGCACCGCTGCAGATGCAGTTGCAGATGCAGCTGCGCACACGTCAGTCACCACGATCACTCGCATACGCACGAGCGCCTCGCGTGATCCGCGTGCCATCGCGGCACTCGTTCGCGCGGTTGATCTTTCAGTTGACCGTGCGATCGATCACTCACCGTGCACCGGACCGATTCAAGCGGCAAGTCCGCAAGAATCGCGCGACATCGCATCCTTCACATACGCCGTGCGCGCAGCGTTGCGCAGAGAGGTTCGGCAGGGGCAACGATTGGCCGTCGTCCATACGCTGCAGTCACCTCTGGTGCGTGCGCAGCGACAGATCCGGAGGACCTACGCGGCCGTTTCCCTGGCCGACCGCGTGCGACTGGCCCCGCTCGCTGCCGCGGCCTCGCGCACGGTGCGTGCGCTGCGAGGCGCCGGCGATGAACGCGCGCTCGGGGCTCTGCTCGAGCCTGGCGCGCTTGCACAGTTACCCGAGGACTGGCTCCGGGCCATCGTTTCGCTCGCGGCTCAGTCACCTGGCAGCACCGGGGGCACAGCGATCGTACCCATCGCTCCCATAGGACCCATCGCAGCGCACGGATCGGCCTCGGATCTCGATGTGCGACCGGACCTGAATGCCCACGCCCCATGGCACACGCTGTTGTTGCTCTTGCCGCGATGAAGGCGAGGGACCGTCGGGCCCTTCTCGCTACATTTGTCGAATGCCGAATGTGCAACCTTTCGCCGTGCTCTTCGACCTCGATGGCACGTTGCTCGATTCCATTGGCCTGCTGCTCGAGTGCATGGAGTACGCCTTTGCCGACCGCGCCGCGATTCCGTCGCGGGCGGCCTGGGTGGCGGGCATTGGCACGCCGCTGCGCGGACAGATGCGCGACTTCGATGTCGCCGACCACGAAGTCGAGCAGATCGTGGCGCGATATCGCGTGCACCAGGACGCGCATCTTGAGCGTCGCATGTCGCTGTTTCCTGGAGCGCTCGAGACAGTGCTGTGGGCGCGCGGCGTCGGCATGCCCGTGGGCGTCGTCACGAGCAAGGGGCGTGGCATGACCACGCGTTCGCTTGCCCACGTGGATCTGCTCGACAAGTTCGATGTGATCATCACCGCCGACGACACCGCGCGACACAAACCCGATCCGCTGCCCGTCCGGCAGGCGCTGGAAGCACTGGGGGTGCCGCCGCTCGTGGAACGGCTTGCGTGTGAACCGACGACTTGGCGATCGCCTCACTCATCCCCGCGCGTCAACAAATCCTGACGAGGTGGAATCCAGCCGGGCACAAACTCCGGGCACTGCGCCGGCGTGGCCGCGAACTCCACGTCGGCGAATCCGTTGCCACCGGACCCGTAGCGCAGGTCGGAAAGGCGAACGCGTCCGTCGGCGCCTTGCTCCCACATCGGCGCTCGCTGGAACTCGAGCGCCGCCGCCACTTCACAGTGATTCTGTGCCAACGCCCGCAGCTCGTCGGCCGGCGCTCGCCACACCTGTCGCCACGCAATCGTCTCGTCCGGATCGCGCGGAGACGGCTGCATGCCGTCGCCCAGTGCCGGCGACCCACTGCGGCCTAAGGACAGCGCCTGCTCGCCGCCCTCGCATCGCAAGGCCGAGCGAAGCGCGGGCCAGGCAGCGACCGTTGCGGTGCTGACGTCGTAGCTCGAACCATCGAGCTCGATCACGATCGCACGCTGGCAGAGCGGGTTGGCGGCCGCAGAGGTGAGCACCACGTCCAGGAGCCGCGTATCGCGCGTCGCAGCTTCGACGTGCGTTCGCGCCGAGTGCGAGGCGGCGAAACCCACGCCCTCCACGACCAGCCACGCTGCCACCGCCGCGAGCAGTCGCGCGCGGGTCCCGAGCACGTGCATGAGCCCGAACCACAGCACCGCCGAGATCGTGAGGATCAGGGCCACGTCGGCGCCCACCATGTCCACGTACCACGCTGCGGCGAGAATCCCCACGAGCGCCAGTGCGAGCACAACGCGTCCGAACGCACTACGCAAGCCGAACCAGAGTGGCGCGATCGCGACGACCCAGAGCCACGGCTCCACAATGAAGATCGCGTCGCCGTAGAACCAGCGATTGTCCACCGGCCAGAACGGATGCACGCCGTAACTGTTCGTGAAGTCGAGCAGTAGATGTGAGAGTGTGCCGGCCATCGCCAGTGCCAGCAGCGCGCCACGCTCGGGGGCGGCGCGTGACTCGCGTCGCAGCAGCAACACCACGCCCCACAGCACGAGCGCGATAAGGATCGCGAACACCACCGTATGTGTGTGCCCCCGATGGTGCAGCAGATATCCGAGCTTTCCCATGCCCAGCACGTCGCCAGAGTAGAGCAGGTCCGCGTCCGGAAACTCGGCGGCGACGATGCCAAGCAGCACCGCGGCACGGCGGAATCCGCGGGGCGTGGCCTGCCCGGTTCGGCGTTCCACCGCGGCGATCGTGATATCGGCCAGCAGCAGGCCGGCCAGCCCATGGGTGACGTTGTCCATGCCCCAATCTGACCCGCTGCACACCCCGCAGAATCCCCGGCGCTCACCGATCCGTAGGAATCTGCGTAACGGTTCAAACCTTTCGCGCCCCCGCCCGATCCAATCCGGTGACACCTTTTGGGGGCCATGCACGCGCTGACAGTGACCGGATCCATTCCTGACCACATGCGACCATCCCGCGTTTCGGCATATTCCGCCGGGGCGACGTCAGTGGACGCCGAGGCGGAGGGACCGGACACGGAAGCCGCGGACCTCGCTGCCGCCGGCACAGGTG
>JBBQNT010000004.1:0-49376 GCA_038330215.1 Gemmatimonadales bacterium | reverse complement strand
CGCCGATCGTTCCTCAGCGCTCAGCAGCGAGGCCTGACGTTCGTCGCTCACCACTGCGAGGCTCGCCTTCTTGTGCAGCAGCTTGCAGCGAAACGGATTCACCATGCACACGGCGCCGTCCTGGACCGCGCGCACCACGGGCGAGTCTTCGCCGCACTGCTGCACAAGCTCGTCGATCAGCACGCGCTTGTAGATGAGCGTTACGGGAGTGCCGGCAATCGTGAGCACGCCGTTCTTGTACTCTGCATCGCGCGGGTCGCCGATGATGGTGGGCACGCCGGCGCGTCGGAACAGTCGCTCGAACAGCACGAACTCGCTGTACGTAGGCACCTCGCGCCAGTCGAGGATCACAAGCGACGGCGTTTCGCGAACGCCACGAAACGCGTGATACGACTCGAGCAGCACCTGCACCACACTCGGCCCCGACGGAATCGGCAGCACCGCGAAGTGCTCGCGAAACGCGCCCATTGCCGGCAGGTCGAGAAACATCTGCGCGAGGGCGTCGTTGTAAGCCGCGCCGGCCGGCGTTTCGGCGTTGTACTCGGTGTACTTGAGACCGTCCTCACCCTGCGCAAAGAATGCGTCAAGGCGTGACAACGGACTCGTAGCGCGAAGCCGCGGGTCCGCGTGAATAAGCCGTTCCTCCCAGTCGAGCAGCCGGAACTGCTCGCGTATGGACGCATCGCTCATCGCCGCGTGGCGAACTTTCTCCATGGCCGAGACCACGAGGCGCGACGCACGCGACACATGCCGGTACTGCGCCGCCGTCATGAAGCGCGGCCGCAGCACGCTGCACAGCGGACGGTCCCCAAAATAGAGGCCATCGTCGCGCAGCCGGCGTTCGAGCATCTCGCCCGAAGCGCCTGCGACGTCGTCCGACAGCCCCTCGTGGTATCGCGCAATCGCTTCGGCGGCGACCGGATCGTCGCCCAGACCAACGGTGCCTTGGCTCATGCCGGCGTGGGCACCGGCACGACCGGCTTCCCGCTCGCGGTCTTGGGGGCGAGGGGGGGAATCGCCGTCTCGGGACGCGGCGCGTCGAACGGCGCGGTGGCGAGGCGCACGGCCAAATCGGCCATATGCTCCACCACCCACTCGAAGTACGCAGGCGTGAGGGAGTTGACGTCCATGTCGGGCGCCGGATTCATGAAGTCGATGGCGTAGGGCACGCCGTCCTTGACCGCAAACTCCACGGTGTTCATGTCGTAGCCGAGCACACGGCAGAGCGTGATCGCATCGGCCGCGATGCGGTCGTGCAACTCCTTGCCCAGATAGTCAGGGTCGGTGATGTACTTTCGCTCCCCCGGATCGTATGGCATGACGAGCACGTGCTCGCGCCCGAGCACCATGCATCGCGTGTACTGCTCCCACTGGATGAACTCCTGCGCGACCATGGTGAGCAGCCCGCTCTCGTTGTAGTGCGCGAGCAGTTCTTCCATGGACTGGCAGATGTACACGTCCCGCCAGCCGCCGCCGTGCGCATCCTTGAGCACGCAGGGAAACCCGATGTACTCGGCCACGCCACGCCAGTCGAGCGGGTAGGCCAGGTTGCGCAGCGACTCGGTGTGCGAAATGCCGGGCAAGTAGTCCTTGTTGGGCAGCGCCATCGTCTTCGGGTGAGACACCCCGTGGCGCATCGCGAGCGTGGCGTCGATGAACTTGTCGTCCGCCGACCACATGAAGGGATTGTTGATGACGGTGACGCCCTGAATGGCCGCGTGCTTGAGATAGGTGCGGTAGAAGCCCACCTCGTGCGAAATGCGGTCGATCAGCAGGGTGTACGGCACTGGCTGCGCCATGCGCGTGGCATCGAGGGAGGCGTACTCAGCGGTCACACCGGCTCGTCGACGCTTGACCGCGTCGATGAAGGCGGGCGGAAAGGACCACTCGCGGCCAACGATCAGGCCGATTCGCGGGTCAGGCACCATCGCGTGTCTCCAGTGCGGCTGGAAGGAGGAAAAGCGTCTGCGGTGAAAAGACGCGGCGACGCGTGGCCGCTGGTGGAATGATCGCCGAGACGTGTCGCGGCATCATGTCGCCTTGGCCGCGATTTCGCCATGGGGCCGAGGAGATTTTGCGGCGGAAAGTTGGTCATTCCGGCCGGGAACCGGAATGTGCACTATTCCGAAAGGCAATATTCGTGATATCCCGTTGTGTGGATAAGCTGCGTTCTGCCGACACATCTTCACACCCGATCACAGGCGATGTTTTCCACACAGGTGCCGAGGCGGAAGCGTTGCAGAATGGTGACTTGGCTGTTTTTCCACATGATATGAACGCTCTATCCACATCAATGTCAACAACTTAGCTCAACCACCTCGTATTGCGTCGCCAGTCGGATCGTCGTACAATGCTCGCCCGACACAGTGCGTCAACATTGTGCGATCACGAAACTCACTTCCCCCGCCCCCACGCCATGAATGTCATCGCCTGCGCCGCTCCGGTCGGAGCCATCGAGCCCGCGCCGCTGACCTCGCTGCCAATTGCAGCGTTCGCGGAATCGGCCGCTGAGCTGGCCGGGTTTTGGGCAGCCGACGACACGTACTATGTGCGCGCCAAGGCAGGGTCGGGCATGAGCCGGTGGTTTCGCATCGAGTCGGGCGCCCAGCAGGACCTTGCCACCGACGCGCTTTTGGCCTCCGGCGTGGCCGGGGTTGTTTCGGACCGGGGCCCGCGTCGAGGCGGTGTCGCGTTTCCGCTCGGTACCACCGGACGCACCGTGTTCCGCGTGTGGCGGGTTCGCGGCGCCGAGCGCGTCGGGCGGACTAGAATCCTGGCAGTTCGAGCTGCGCGGTCACGCCGCCTGCCAGCGTGACACCGGCAGCCTGCAACCACGCCAGCAGCACATCCTGTCCGTGATCGCCAGCCATAGCCGATCGCGCGGCGCTGAGCCGCAGCTTGAACTCCGCCGACACGTCCGGCAACGTCCGCCGCAACACCGCGATGGTGAGCAGCTCGGTCGCGTCGGCGAGGTGGCGGATGGCGAACTCGGCCATACGAGCGCGCAGAGCGGCGGTGCTGAGCACGGGGCCATCGCCAGTGCCCGCGTGTACCTCGCGACGCTCCCGGAAGGCCGCCAGGCGCGTTCTCGCGGCCACCAGCGGTCGCGGCGCGGCCTCGGTCGGGTCGTCCACGGGCGCGCTGATCGGGGCGCCCAGCAGACCCAGCCAGGCCAGCCAAAGCGTACCCCGTGCGTACGGTTCCCACGGTTGCTCGTCGAGCCGAAGCCCGTATTGCTCGACGGCGGCAGCGATGCCATCGCGCTTCTGCCACCAGTCGGCGTATACATCGGTCTGGCCGCTGACCATGGCCAAGGCGCCGAGTCGGAGGGCCCAGGTGAGGGCGCCTTCGCCATGGTCCAGCGGCGGGCGCAATGCCGCGCCGCAGCGGTAGGCACGGGACGCGCCAAGCGTGAGTACGGCGCGCGCCAGGTCCCGCTGCGGGCTGGCGGCCGAGGCGAGCGCCTGCTCGAGCTGGCCGAGGGCGGCGAGTTCATAGGCGGTGCCGAGCAGTGCGAGGCCGTCGGCAATGGGTTCGCCGAGTCCCTCGCCAGCGGCAACGGCAGCCTCATCGGCGCGCTCCAGCAGCAGCACGCGGCGTTCCAACGGCACGGCGGAGACCGCCCAGTGCTCGTCCAGCGTCGCGCGAGCAACGGCCAGCGCATCGCGTTGGTCGACGGTTCGGTCGGACTGCCCAGTGAGAACGTGCATGACGCGGTTTTCCCTCGATCGGTCGAGGTTGACGACCGTCGCGCCGGAAGGGTGGGTGCCATCGATCGCCAGCGAGCGCAATCGACCGCCATTCCCACACGCTACCGATCCGCGCGACGACCTGTCCCGGGTCGGCAAGAGTAACCGACAGCGTCGGTTCGTCTGCCTGCCCGGGGGGCGTGCTGCTGATCCCGTACCTGCAAGAGAAAGTAATTCATGCGCTTACACGGCGCGCGTCGCATTTATGTCACAAACGCGATTCTGTCAAGAGACAGTTCGTGCTTCAGGAGATCGTCACGGTGGGATTCGAATCATCACACATGGCTCGCCGACGCCTGGCCAGCCTCGCCATGAGCAATCGCCGCGTCAACGAAGCGCTGGCGGTCGTCGCCGACGCGGAGCCGACTTCGGGCGGTGCCTGCCTCGCGGAGAACATGTCCGGCGCGCGGGCGCTCGCCGTGGAGCTGGAGTCGCTGGCCCAGGACATCGCCGCCACGCCGGGTGCCGGCGGCGCGCTGCTGGCGTCGTTTGCCGAACAAACGCGCGTCTTGCAGCTCGTGGAACAGGCCTCGAGGCGCGCCCCGGGCGAACCGCTGCCGCGCGATGTACTCGACGCCGTTCAGGCGGCCGTTTACGGCGCAGTCATGGGGTCGCCGAGCTTTCAGTAGCGCCTCCGGCCTCGGTTGGCGGTCAGGCCGTTGGCGCTGCTTTCAATCGTCGCGTTGTCGCGGGGGAGAGTCAGCCCGTCGCCGCACTCTCGCCGCCTGCCCCGACCGCGCATACGATCGATCGCACCAGCGCCTCGGCGTCGAACGGACCGCCGGCGGTGAGCCGCCGACCCCGCCCGTCTCTCGCCGGCTGCACGGTCGCGCCGGCGTACGTGACGATCGGCAGGTTCGGCGCCAACTCCGCGATCCGTGCCGACAGGCGCGTTGGAGCGCCTCGCACCAACGCCTCGCCGTACACGACGACCGAAGGCGCGCGCGTGCTCGCCGGTGACGCGGTCGCCTCGACGACGTCGACACCCTGCGCCTCCGATTCCGCCAGCAGGACGTCCATACCGTGTCGCTCCAGCAGTCGACGCAGGAAATGCCGGAGCACCGGATCGTCCTCGATGACCAATACGATCATGTCTCACCCGACCCGGTGCAGTCCGAGGCGCGAACACCGAGCTGTTGTCTGGCCGCGAGTGTCATAAGTCAAAGTTTTGGGGGGCTCGATCGCGCGCAGCGCCCCGGGTATCGTTCCCAATGCCTTGCGCGAGCGAACCGGACTCGGCAGCATGCTTGTCAACGCACGTGTCCCTTCCGGAGATCCTGAATGGTCCCACCCGCCTCTGTGCTCTGTCGCACGCCTGCGCTGGCTGACCCCTGCCGTCCACTACGCTCCGCGACGCGAGGTGCCTGGCGACGCGCTGCCTGGGCGCTGGCGTCCCGTACCGCGCTGCTCGCCGCCGCGTGCCTGAGCATCGCGCAGCCGGCGCGCGCGCAGCCAGCGCTCGCGCAGCCAGCGCTCGCGCCGGCGATTCCGCCGAGCGATGGTGACCGCGCCTGGCAAGTCGGACAAGAGGCCGCGCTTCGTGGCATGGCCGACTCCGCCATGTCGGCGTACGAAGAGGCGCTGCGGCTGGCCCGTCAGGATCGGGATGCCGAGCTCGCAAGTGCAGCGCGCCTCGGCATGGCCGAAGTGTGGGACGTGTGGAAACGCTGTCGGGATTCCGCGCGTGCGGCCTACGAGGACGCAGTGCTGCTCACGTCCGAAGGCGACTACGCCGCAGCCGACGCGTATGCGCTCTGGCTGGCCAGACAAGGCGATCAGGCGGGCGCCCGCGCGGTACACGCCCGCGCCTACACACCCATCGAGAACCAGGTGCCGCGCACGGTCACACGCGAAAGCGTGAACTTTCTGGTGGCGCTGGCCGCCATTCAGATCGCCAACAGCAGCCGGAGCGGCGCGCTGTCGAGCCTCAACTCGGCGCGCAGCATCGCTGGGCGTCTGACCACCGGTGACGAAGGGACGCTCCCATTCAGCGAAGTCACGCCCGGCAACTACTGGGTGCTGCACGACTTGGCCGCGCTGCTGCTCGACCCTGCCAGCCGCGGTGTAAGCAACGTGGCCACCGGTTCAGCGATGCGGCGACAGTTGGACGCGGCCACAGACATCTCTGACACTGGACTGCACCCGCGATTCACCGTTGGTCGGCTTGCCGACCGGATCGCACGCATCCGCCGCACCTGCAATACCGCAGCTTGCCGACTTCCACCCGCGCCCGCCGTTCCGCGCTGCCGCTGAGGCGTCGTCGGACGCGGGATCACTTCAGGAGCGTCCGCTTCAGACTCGCACGCCACGTCGCAGGCCAGTGGATCTCGCGCGAAGCACGCGCGCGGCGACTCCAGCCGTTGCGACTGCCCCGGTCGTGCAGGTTACGGCGACGTCTGACACTGCGCGCCATCGCCGGGGAGCCAGAGCGTTCCCTGATTCAACGCGAGGCGAAGCGCACCGGCAATCGTCGCCGAAGTGCGTAGCGTCCCGATTTCCGCTGTCCATCGCAGCGCGCTTCTGGAGTGGGTGGCATTCGTCGTGCGATCGCGATTGCGCAGTTCGTCGTAGCGCGCCGATACTTTGGGGCGCGCCGCCAGCTGATGGTCCCAGCCGAGTTCCGGTTTCGCACGCGTCCAGTTGTGCACCACGCGCTGAATCGGTTCGGCCATCGATAGTGGCCCGGTCGTGCCCAGTTCGACCGAGACGCTGCGCATCGTCCCGGGCCGAACGAGTGTGGCGCCGCCGAGCACAGCGAGGTAGCCGGCGTAGGGACGCTCGCCAGGCACCGGTCGACTCGCGTTGCTCGGCGGCGCGAAAATCGCCTGTCGAACGCCGAGCATGCTGGTGACGCAGCGCCGCGCCTCAGACTCGCTCTCGACGCCGCAGCCGGTGCGGACGCTCAGTCGCCGTCGCAACCACGCGGGCGCATCAGCCCACTCGACGCTGACCCCCATGCCGTGCGTGTAGTCGAAATCGTTGGGTACGCCTTTCGCGCGCAACGACAACACGTCGTTGCGACTCGGCTTGCCGACCGCTGCGGTGTCGTGCAAACTGAGGTGATGGGGGAAGTGCTCTCCGTCCATTCAGCGACGTCTCCCGCCTCGCACTCGCCAGCCCTCCGGTATGCCACTCCCCCGCACCGCTTCCTGCCCAACGTGCAACGTCGCCCTCGCCGACGACGATCGTTTCTGCAAGCGCTGCGGAACGGAAGTGAGCGGCGTCAATGCGTCAATCGTGAGTGCAGCGGGCAGTAGCTGGACGTCGCCGGACACGGGTAGTCTTTCCGCGAACTCGCCCTGGGAGCTGATCCTCACGCGACTTCGCGAAGTGACACTCGGCGAGTTCGACGTGGGTCGGGAGCTTGGACGCGGCGGTATGGCTGCGGTCTTTCTGGCGCACGATCTTGCGCTCAATCGCAGAGTGGCCATCAAAGTCATGGCACCCGGGTTGATGCTGGGTGACGGCATGGTGCAACGCTTCCGTCAGGAAGCGATCACCATTGCCAACCTGTCACACGCGCACATTGTGACGATTCATGCGGTTCGACAGTTGGCCGACCTGCATTTCTTCGTGATGCAGTTTGTTGAAGGCCAATCGCTTGAAACGGCGTTGCGCACACACGGCACACTGCCTGTGCACATCGTCAAGGCCATGCTGCACCAGGTGGGTTCCGCGCTCTCATACGCGCACCGACGCGGTGTGGTACACCGCGATATCAAGCCGGGCAATATCCTGCTCAGTGGCGACGGCGACTCGCTCGTCACGGATTTCGGCATTGCAAAGGTCGCGGAAGGACCAACGCAGACCCAGACGGGCATGGTGGTTGGTACGCCCACGTACATGAGCCCGGAACAGTGTTTTGCCACGGAAGTCGACGGTGCCAGCGACCAGTATTCGCTTGGCATTGTCGCGTATCAAATGCTCACGGGACGCGTGCCATTCACGGGCTCGGCGTTTGCCATCATGAAGGGGCATACGACGGAGCCGGTACCACCGATTCGCGAGTCGCTGCCCGACGTGCCGGCGGAAGTTGATTCCGCGATCCTGCGCATGCTCGCGAAGTCGCCGTCCGAACGCTTTGCATCCTTTGCCGAGGCGCTGGCCGCCATGGGCGCGGGTCCGATCGGAGAGAACGCAGCGCTTCGCAACGAGCTTATCCGTCTGGCCGCGGTTGAGGAGCGACGCGAGCAACTCGGCGAGTTGCTTCGCACGCCGTCAAGTCCGGCACCAAAGTCGCGGCCCTCGCGACGAAGCGCGTCGCCCGATGCCACGCCCATTACACCGCGCACTCCCGCTCCGCCACCTACCGCGATTGCGATTGCGATTGCCCCGTTGGCGAATGCGCTCGAGGTGGGCGATGAAGTCGAGTTGCGCGCGAGCGTGCGCGGAACGAGCGATGACGAGGAGCTTCGCTGGGCATCGGAAACACCTGACACCGCTTCGATCGACGCCGAGCGAGGTGTGCTGACGGCCATTGCCGCGGGCGATGCCGTAGTGGTCGCGCGTCTGGGGGGCGCGGAAGAGCGATTGTCGTTTTCCGTGATCGCGCCGCGTGTTACCACCATACGTGTGGACGTGCCAACGGCCGACGTTCGGGTTGGCGATACGCACACACTCGTCGCGCACCCGCTCGACAAGAGCGGAGCGACGCTCGAACGCCCGCTGGAGTGGAGCGTGGTGGGTGCGTCCGCAGAAATCGGGCAGGATGGCACCGTGCGATTGCACGACACGGGTCGCGCTGCGGTGTCGGTAATGTGCGATGGCGTGTACGAGACGATTGTGCTGCAGGTGGCACCGGCGCGCGTGGCGACGATCGAGATCATCCCGCCGGGCGAAGCGCTCGAGGTGGGACACTCCGTGGTACTCGGAGCGCGCGCGCGCGATGTGCGCGGCAGCGTGTTGACGGATCGCGCTGTACGGTGGACGGTAAGTCCAGGCGATCGTGCTCGAGTGGACGCGGCAGGCGTCCTGAGCGCACTGCAGGCGGGCGAGGTGCGCGTGACCGCGACGGCAGAGGATGTATCGGCGACACTCGCCCTGGTCATTCCTCCCGCACGTGCGGTCACGGTGGCGATCACCAATGTGCCCGAGTTTATTCGCGATGGTGATCGGTTCACGCTGACGGTTCTTGCCCGCGATGTACGTGGTACATCGGTCACGCGAACCGTACAGTGGCGCAGCAGCGAACCGTCCGTAGCCACGGTCGACCGCAGCGGCGAGGTGCACGCGATCGCGGCGGGTGCTGCAGACATCTCCGTTACGGTCGACGGCGTCAGCACGTCGGCGCGGCTACTCGTACACGCAACGCCGGAAGCGTTTGCGGCGGCTCAGCGCGGGCCATCGGAGCACCTCGCACCGGCCAGTGCCACCGAGGTCCTCTCGGCGCTCGTCCAGAGCGACGAGAGCGCTTCGCTGAAATCGGAGATGGCCGCAGCCCCTCCCCGTCCTGCACCGTCACCGGCAATCCGTGAAGAGGAAGGGAGCGCCCCGGCGGAAAGGATCGCGGTCATCAGCGATTCAGCGGCAACCGTTGGGCCGACGCGGAGTCGTCCCGCGTGGGCCTACGCGGCGGCGGCCGTGCCGATACTCGCGATCTTCCTCTGGCTTGCCACTCGCGGTGGCGACGCATCGAACAGCGGCGGTGAAGCGCCCTCCACGGCGTCCGCACCGTTGCCGCCAAGCGACGCGGCTGACCCCAGCGGCTCGGTGACGAGTCAGCTGCCGGAGAACGCGTCGCGATCGTTCGATAGCATGTCGGGCGCCGAGCCGGTCGAGCCAGCGGCGCTTCCCCCGGAGGCCCCCGCCACCGCTGAGCTTCGGCTCGACGCTCCGGCATCGTCCACTCTCATTCCGGCGCAGTCGCTTCAGTTGCGCGCGTCCGCACGTGATTCACGAACTGGTGCTGCGGTCAACGCAAACATTCGTTTTACGAGCAGCGACAGCCGGGTTGCGCGCGTCGACGCGCGCACTGGAGAGGTGACCGCCGTCGCTCCGGGCCGCGTCACCATAACCGCCGATGCCGGTGACGCCGGTCGGCGTACGGTGCCGCTGCGTGTGCTCGCATCGGCCACAGAAACGGTGGCGCAGCAACCCTCCGTTGAGACGCCGCCCGTGGCGACGCCACCCGTGCGGAGCGACGCCACCACAAACGCGCCGCCCACAGCGTCTGCCGCAGCGCCGGTGATCACGCGGGCGCAGCTTGAGCGCGAGGCGCGCGCGGCGGTCGATGCCTACGCGCGTGCATTCGAATCGGAAAGTCTCGACCGCATTCGGGCCGTATTTCCGTCGATTCCCCCGAGCTTTGCATCTGGCCTGTCCGAGTTTTTTGGCATGGCGAACGACGTGCAAGTGACGATCAACAGCTTCACGCCGATCTCGCCGCTCAACGCCGAGCCGGGCTCGCGCGCGCGGGTCGATGTACGCGTGAGTATTCGGTACAATGACGGACGGCGTTCGGTCACGCAATCGGACACATGGCCAATGACTCTGCAACGTGACGAGACGCGCTGGCGTCTGACGGGAGTGGGCGAACCCTAGGCACCGGCGGGGCACGCTTGCGGTGAACTCGGCAGAGGCGCATTGTAGCGTTGAGCATTGCCCCGATTCCCCAAGGAGATACACTCCGCATCGCTGGAGGCGTAGTTGTTCTTCGCTCGTTGCCTGATAAGAGACGCTTCGTTCGCCATTTTGCTGATGTTCACGCTTCTCGCGTGCACCGGGGGCTCGGACTCGCCGACGGCGCCGACCATGTCGATCAACATCCAGAACGCGTCGCTGGAAATCGGACAAAACGTTCAGTTGAGCGCGGTCAACGCGCGCGGCGTGGTGACCTGGACGTCCAGCAACACAGCGGTGGCGACCGTGGTCTCCACCGGATTCGTGAGTGCGGCAGGCCCTGGTACGGCTACGATCACAGCCGCCACCGCCTCACAGACGGCGAGCACCGCCGTGACCGTGCTCCAGCCACCCTCGATCGGTCTTGCTGCAACGTCGGTGACATTCTCGGCGCGCGCCGGCGGAGCGGGCCCCGCCGCGCAAGCCGTTGCGATCGTCAATGCCGGACAGGGTACACTCGCTGGAGTGCAGGTTGGCGCGGTGACATACGGTGTCGGGCAGCCGGGCCAATGGCTCTCTACCACGATTTCGTCGAGCACGGCTCCCTCCACGCTCACGCTGAATGCGTCCGTCGCCGGTTTGATTCCGGGCAGCTACTCCGCGACGGTGCAGCTCATCGCCAGCGCCCCAACGATGCCGCGCGACATCAACGTCACTTTTACCGTAACGGCGCCGCCGACCATTGAAATATCGGCAACATCGGCGCAGTTCACGGGCGTAGCTGGCGGCGCGAACCCAACCCCTGTCACGATCAACATCACCTCCGGCACGCCCGCTCCCGCAACGGGTTTGAGTGCAAGCATTTCCTATGGACAGTCTGCAAGCGGCTGGCTCACGGCACAACTCAGCAGCATGACAACGCCGTCATCATTGTCGCTGACCGCAACGACCGGTGCGCTGACCCCGGGCACATACACCGCGAGTGTGATACTGGCTTCCCCCGACGCTGCGAATGCGCCGCGCACCGTAATCGTGAGCTTTGCGGTGGCCGCGCGTCCCTCCATCGCGCTGAGCGGGAGCTCCCTTGACTTTGCCGCGACTGTTGGTGGCGCGAACGCCGCCACGCAACCGGTGCAGGTGACGAACTCCGGGGGGGGATCACTTACGGGCATCGCCGTCAGTGTCGATTACACGACCGGAGCGGGATGGTTGAGCGCGTCGCTGAATCAGACCAGCGCACCAGCCACGCTTACCGTGCAGCCGGTGACAGGGTCACTCGCAGCCGGTACGTACAGCGCGACCATCCGCGTGACGGCGCCTCAGGCCTCGAATACGCCGCAGTCGATCGCCGTGACATTCACCGTCGGCGCAGGCGCGCTCATCGCGACTTCACCAACCACGCTGTCGATTACCGGCTCCCTGTCATCGCTCCCAGCCGTACGCCAGGTGGTGGTGTCCAACGCGGGTGGCGGCTCGCTTTCGGGGTTGTCGGTCGGCATTCAGTATCAGACGGGCAGCGGCTGGCTCACCGCCACACTCAACACGACGACGGCACCAGCATCGATTTCCGTTCAGGCATCGCCCACCGGACTCACGGCGGGCACGTATACGGCGGTGCTTCGCGTGATGTCGCCCAGTGCAAGCAACTCACCGGTCAGCGTGCCCGTGACGTATACCATAGCCGCGGAGCCCGAGATCGTGCTTTCGGCCACCTCGCGATCGTTCTCCATGGTCATCGGTGAGGCCAACCCCGTCTCGCAGAATGTCGTGGTCAGCAATGGAGGTGGCGGTACGCTCTCGTCGTTGTCCACCAGCATCGTGTACGGTTCCGGCAGTGGCTGGTTGTCGGCCTCGCTCAGCAGCAGCACGGCGCCCACGACCATTGCAGTTTCGGCGTCACGCGGCGCTCTGGCGGCGGGCACTTATACCGCGACCGTCATCGTGAGTTCGCCGGTCGCGTCCAACTCCCCGCGCGCGATCGACGTCACCTTTACGATCGCCGCGGCACCCAGCATCGGGTTGAGCACCAGCGCGCTCGGCTTCAACCGGGTCAGCGGCAGTGGCGCAACTGACCCGTCCACCATCACCATCACGAACGCGGGCGGCGGGACACTGTCCGGATTGTCGGCGAGCATTGTCTATCTCACCGGTCCATCGCCGAACACAGGATGGCTGAGCGGGACGCTCACCGGTACCACCGCGCCGGCGTCGGTGAATCTCGTCGCCAACGCCGGCACGCCATCGGTGCCGCGCGCGCCAGGCACGTACACGGCGCTGGTGCGCGTCACATCCGCTGTCGCGTCCAACAGTCCACGCGACATTCAGGTGGAGTTCGAAGTGCCCGTCTCGTTTGTGAACAACATCTACTCGCAGCTTTATCCCACCTATTGCGAAGCCTGTCACTTCAGCGGTGGGTCGCAGCCGAATCTCAGCAGCGTGAGCGCATTCCGCGCGTCCATGATTGGCGTGCTGACCACGAATCGCACCGGCAACCCTCTCGCCACCACGTATCCGCGCCGCATCGTGGCAGGCAGCGCCACGATGAGCTATCTCACCTACCAGTTGCAGAAGTCTACTGGTGCGTTACACATGCCGACCGGCGCACAAACGGTGCCCGCATCACTGCGCACCTTGATCAGTTCGTGGATCAATCAGGGCGCGAACAACAACTGACTCCCGATCACCTCGACTCTCCCGGAGCCTGCATGAATCGCCTCACATCGCTCGTTGTCCTCGCGGCGCTCGTCGCTGCCACGCCGGCGCACGCGCAGTCGGAATCGCTCAAGCAACAGATCAATAATCTCTTCCGCTTTGGCGACTGCGGTGAAGCGCTGTGCCTGCAGGTGAATGCGGACGTGCATGGCTTGCACTACTCACCATCGGCTACGCAGGCGAGCGGCGCGCTCATCGATTTTTTTGCCGACGCGATTGGTGCATCGGTCTCCAACCTGCCGATCAGTTCGTCGTCGGGTGGCGTGACATTTTCGTTCAGCGGCGGCCGGCCAGTGAAGACATCGACGTCGGCCGGACCGATCTTTGCCGAACGTGGACAAACGCTCGGACGCGGCCAGTTGCTGGCCGGCGCGAACGTGACCTCGCTGAGCTTCGCAACTTTCCGGGGACTGCCGCTCGATCAGATCAACTTCAATTTCAGCCACCAGAATGTCGGCGATCCGGTGTACGGCATTCCGTCGTTCGAGAACGATGTGATTCAGGTGCGGAGCGATCTCAACCTGAACGTCTTCGTGACAACCGCGTTCGTGACCTATGGGCTGATGGATCGACTGGATGTCGGCGTCGCCATACCCATCGTGCGCTCCTCGCTTGATGGCACGAGCTTTGGTTCGGTGCTGCCATTCGGCGCGGGCTCGCCGCACGCATTCGGAACGACCGCGAACCAGTCGCTGACGGCAACGGGCAGGACGACCGGATCGAGCACCGGGCTCGGCGACGTGGCCGTGCGCGTGAAGGCGAACCTGTCGCAGAACGAGAAGGCCGACCTCGGCCTGTTTGGCGATGTCCGTCTGCCTACCGGCGATGCTGACAATTTTCGAGGTGCCGGCGCACTCAGCGCGCGATTGCTCGGGGCGTACTCCGGGCGTTACGGCAACTTCTCACCGCACGTGAACGCCGGCCTCTTGCTACGGACCGATAGCCTGCAGAATAACGCCGCGATTGCGATCGTTGGCTTTGACCAGCTCCTCAACGATACGTGGACACTTGCGCTGGATTTGCTGAGTGAATATCAACTGGGCGACAACAAGGTGTCCCTGCCCGATCCCGTGCAACTCACCGCGCCATTTGCGCGCACCATTCAGCCGACCAACATCCCCGGCCTCCGCGACCACGTGATCTCCGGCTCGGTTGGCGTCAAGTACACAACCGCCGGTGGTATCACCTCCGTACTGAACGCGCTCGTGCCGATCATGACCGGTGGATTGCAGCCGCGCATCGCATTGACGGCGGGGATTGAGTACAGCTTCTGATTCTGCCGAATGACTTCGAGGGACCGCTAGGCGTTCGCGTCTCGCGGTCGGTCGTCTACTCCGCTGCAATCTTCGCACTGGCTGGCCTGATTGCGTACGTCCCCCAGCATGCGGAGCTGACGGAACCCGGACGCCACGCACTGTTCGTGCTGCTCAGTGCCGCCGGATTATGGATCACCGGGGCGATTCCCGCGTTCGCCGTGAGTCTGGCGGTGATCGCGTTGCAGATCGCCCTGCTTGGCGACCCGTCAGGCCCATTCGCCGACGGTGATCGCGAACGGTGGCAACGCTTCGTGGCGCCGTGGGCGAGCCCCGTCATGTGGTTGTTCCTGAGCGGACTGGTGCTGGCCGCCGCAGCGGCCCGCACCGGGCTTGATCGTCGGCTCGCGTTCTACGTGATCCGATTCGCGGGCGACGAACCGTCCCGCGTGCTGCTCGCCATCATGAGTGTCACGTTCGGGCTATCCATGTTCATGTCCAACACCGCGACCGCCGCGATGATGGTTGCGCTGGTGGCCGCCATGCCGATGGCGCGTGATCCGGGATCGCCGCGAGCAACCGCGATGCTGCTCGGCGTTCCGGTCGCAGCCAACATCGGTGGCATGGGCACCATCATTGGCACGCCGCCAAATGCGATCGCGGTCGCGGCCCTGCGTGGCTCGGAACGCGTTCACTTTGCGGAGTGGATGCTGTACGGCTTGCCCGTCGCGCTCGTGCTCGGGTTGATCGCGTGGCGCTATCTCGTCTGGCGCTACCTCCGTGGCGGATCATCGACGGAATCCGCACCTATTGAACGTCTGGAGATGCGGCCCCCTGATCAGGGGAGCGTGTTCGTAGCCGCACTCTTTGCCGCGACCGTGCTCGTGTGGCTCACCGAGGCATGGCACGGGATCCCCACCGCCGTGGTCGCGGTCATGCCAATCGCGATACTGGCCGTATCCGGCATCGTCACGGAACGCGAGATCCGCGGTTTACCATGGGATGTCCTGATCTTGCTGGCGGGCGGACTCTCGTTGGGCGTCGGCGTGTCGGAGTCCGGTCTGGCGAGCTGGCTGGTCGCACAGCTCCCTATGGCTGGTCTTCCGATACCCGTGGTTGCAGTTTTGCTCGCGATCATCGGCATCATCCTGTCGACGTTCATCAGTAACACCGCGGCCGCGACGATCCTGACGCCGTTGGCGATGGCCATGGCTGGCGGGCACGAGCGCTTTGTGGTGATTCCGCTGGCGCTGGCGATGTCCGCGAGCATGAGTCTTCCCGTCAGCACTCCGCCTACGGCGATCGCTTTTGCGACGGGTCGCCTCACAAGGGCGGATCTTCGGGGCGTAGGCATTCTGCTGGCTGTTCTGACGGCACCGCTCGCCGTTGCCTGGGTCTGGATTGTGCAGCGCATCGTGGCGTAATCCGCGCCGTTCGCCGGCCGTCCTCCGCGCCAGCATATGCGGTTCGTGCGGCGTCCCATTAGGCTACCAATGCAGTGAGCACATCGCGAGCGTCACGTGTACCGCCGTCGGACACGTTGCGTTCAACGATCACTTCCCGGACCACATGCAGGCGATCACCGCCAGTCTGAGTCGAGCCACGCGCGTCGCATTCGTTGCGGCGTGTGTCGTTGTCGTGGTGGCCGGCGTGCGCAGCGCGCAGGACATCATCGCGCCGTTCCTGCTCGCGGCGTTCTTCGCGGCCATCAGCTTACCGGCGCTGGACTGGCTGCGATCCGTTGGAGTGCGAACCGGCACCGCGATTGTGGGCATCGTGCTGATCAACGCCGCCGTGCTGTCGTTCTTCGGCTGGATTGTGCTCGAGTCCATCACGGAACTTCGCGCGCAGCTGCCGTTCTACGTAACGCGCGGCCAGGAGTTGGAGCAGGCGCTGCGCGCGCGCCTCGCGCTCTGGGGTGTCGACATCGGTCCCGAGTACTACGCCACGCTGGCGCAGCCGGAACGGTTGGTGGAGATGGCGACGTCCACCGCGCGCAACCTCACATCCATTGCCGCGCTCGGCCTGCTCATCCTGCTGTATCTGATCTTCATGCTGGCCGAATCGGTCGCGTTTCCCGCCAAATGGCGTGCGGTGTTCGGGCAGAACAGTCTTGGGATCGGAGGGGCCGCCGCCGCGCTCAAGGAGGTGCAACGCTATCTCGCGCTCAAGACGGTGATCAGCCTGGCGACTGGTACGGCGGTGGGGATCGGCGCGTGGATCGTTGGCGTCGACTTCGCACTGCTGTGGGGGTTTGTGGCCTTCGCGCTCAACTACATCCCGAGCATCGGTTCGATCATTGCTGCCGTTCCCGCCGTCATCGTCGCGCTGCTGCAGTTCGGGATCGGCCGGGCGTTTGCGCTCGGTGCGATCTATCTCGGCATCAACGTGATCATCGGCAACTTTCTTGATCCGATTCTCGTGGGGCGACAACTGCGTCTCTCGCCCATCATCGTGCTGATGTCGTTGGTCTTCTGGGGCTGGACGCTCGGCCTCACCGGCATGTTTCTGGCGGTGCCACTCACGATTGCGCTCCGCATCATCATGCAGGCCTCCGACGCGCTGGCTCCCTACGCGACCCTCATGGGACCGCTCGGTTCGGCGTCGACCCGACGTCGCACATTTGCGACGCCCCTCAGCTCGGCAGCGGTGAGCGACGGCACGCAGCAAGGCCGCGCAATCGAGTGATTGCGCGGCCTTGCGTGCGATAGCAGGAGAGGGGCTCGAACCCTCGACCTCACGATTATGAGTCGTGCGCTCTGACCAGCTGAGCTACCCTGCCCCAATCTGTGCACCACATGCCATACCCGGCCGGACCGGGCCGCTAACGAAAAACAGCCGGCCCCTGAGGACCGGCCGCTTTTCGTAATGGCGGGGGCGGGATTTGAACCCGCGACCTTCGGGTTATGAGCCCGACGAGCTACCAGGCTGCTCCACCCCGCGTCAGTCCCTCAACATCACCGCAGGGCACTCGCAAGTCAACCCCTGTTACTCACACAGCGAATCGGCGTCTGCCTCGTCACCGTCGTCTGCAAAGCGATACAGGATCTCCCGGTCGCCCTTCACCATGCCGTACTCCTCACGCGCGATGCGTTCGAGCGTGGCGGGATCCTTCTCGATCGCGTCCTGCTCGCGCGTAAGCGAGTCCACGATCTCCTGCAGCTGCGCAACGTCGCGTTCGAGTTGCGCCCGGCGCGACGTGCGCGAGAGCAAGTCCCGAGTGCCGTATTCGCCGCCCTCGATCGCGAACACCAGCAGCGCCACGACGACCGCACTCACGGCCGCGCGCCACGCCAGCCGACTGGCCCGACTGTCGCCCTTGCGCGACGACCGACGCGGGGTGATGGCCATTAGAGCCCGAAGATCGCGCCGCCGGGATACTCGGCCGTGCCGCCGAGCTGCTCTTCGATGCGAAGCAGCTGGTTGTACTTCGCCACACGGTCGGAACGCGACGGCGCGCCGGTCTTGATCTGGCCCACGCCGCTGGCCACCGCGAGGTCGGCGATGAACGTGTCCTCCGTTTCGCCCGAGCGATGCGAGATGATGGAGTTGTAGCCGGCGGCGCGCGCGAGATCGATCGCCTCGAAGGTCTCGGTGAGCGTGCCGATCTGGTTCACCTTGATCAGGATCGCGTTCGCCACCTCCTGCTCGATGCCCTTGGCCAGAATCGCCGCGTTCGTGCAGAACACATCGTCGCCCACGAGCTGGCAGCGATCACCGACCGCCGACGTCAGCATTTGCCACCCTTCCCAGTCGTTCTCGGCCATGCCGTCCTCGATGGTCACAATCGGATACGTCTCCAGCCACTTCGCGTACAGTTCCACCATCTGCTCGCGCGAGCGCGCCTTGCCGCCACTCTTTACGAAACGGTACTCCCCCTCGCGGAACATCTCGCTCGCCGCGCAATCGAGGCCGAGCGCGATCTGCGTACCGGGCTGATAGCCGGCCTTCTCGATCGCGTGCACGATGATCTGCAGCGCCTCCTCATCGCTGCCGAGGTCGGGCGCAAACCCGCCCTCGTCGCCCACGCCCGTGGCGAGCTTGCGCTCGACCAACACTTTCTTCAGCGCGTGAAAGACTTCGGTGCCCATGCGCAGCCCTTCAGAGAAATCCTCTGCTCCGACGGGCAGGATCATGAACTCCTGAAAGTCCACCGTGTTGGTGGCATGCGCGCCGCCGTTGAGGATGTTCATCATCGGCACCGGCAACGTACGCGCCATCGGGCCTCCCAGATAGCGATACAGGGGAAGGCCAAGCTCCGCCGCCGCCGCGCGTGCCGTCGCCAGGGACACGGCAAGCATCGCATTGGCGCCAAGTGACGACTTGTTCTCGGTGCCGTCGAGTTCAAGCAGCGTCTGGTCGATGTCCACCTGCTCGGTGGGATTCATGCCCTCGAGCGCGCCCGCAATCGCGTTCTCGATGTTGGCGACGGCGTTCTGCACGCCACGGCCGAGGTAGCGCTCCGTATCACCGTCACGCAGTTCGACGGCTTCGCGTTCGCCCGTACTCGCGCCACTCGGCACCGACGCGCGTCCTGCAGCGCCGGTGTCGAGATGCACCTCGGCTTCAACGGTGGGATTGCCGCGGCTATCGAGAATTTCCCGGGCGGTAATGGAAACGATTGAGGCCATGAGAAGGGTCAGGGTCGAGTGTAAGAAGGGGACGACGCAGACGCGTCGGGTAGCGATGGGGATGCGGCAGGGGTGGCGCCGTGGGATGACGAGTTCGGCGACTGGCCGAGCGCACTCGATCCACGCACCGGCACGACGCCGTAGAGGGACGACATCGCCTCGATCATGCGCGCCTGCACCTGGTCGGCGAGGCTGTTGCGATCGTCGTAATCGAGGCCGGCTGTGGCGATCGGATCCAGCAGGTGCACGTTGACGGTGCCCGATGTCACGTCGAGCGTGCCGTTGGGCGTGACCTCGATCGTACCGTGCATGATGACCGGCACGATCGGCACGCCGGATGCGATTGCCAGCACGAATGGCCCCTTCTTGAAGGGCCGTATCGCATAGTTGGCTCCGCGGGTGCCCTCCGGAAACACGATGACCGATTGGCCGGTGCGCACGCGCAACGCCGCCTCTTCGTACGCGGCCAAGGCGGACTTTCGATTCTCGCGATCGATGAAGACGACGCCGACCGCACGTGCAGCGGCGCCGAAGAGCGGCACACGTGAGAGCTCATGCTTGGCGACGAATCCGCTGCCCGGCACCGCATGCAGGATGGCCGGAATATCCATGATGCTGACATGATTGACCACGAACACATGTGGCGACGAGGCGTCGAGTCGCTCATGGCCGTGCGTGACCACACGCATGCCCGCCGCCCGCGCGATCGCGCGCGCCCAGCGATACGGCGCGGTGTCGAAAATGGTGCCTGGTTCGTGGCGCGCGCCGGACTTTTCCGCGAGGATCACACGAGAGCCATAGTAGAACGTCGCGACCAGCGTCACGAACTTGGCAAAAAGCGTCCGCATCACGAAAGGTGGTCATGGCCGGCGGGAAGATCAACGCGCACCGGCTCGGTGTCACCTTCGCGGGCGCGCAGTACCACGCGTGGCGAGACGCCATCCGTGCAGGAGCGAACGGTTCCGATGCGCGTCAGCGGCACGCCGAAGCGCCGCGCGAAGCCGTCCGCGTCGAGGTCGGGCGCCGTGGCCACGAGCAGCTCATACTCCTCGCCGCCCGCCAGTGCCTGCTCGATGCTCACGCCGTCCAGGCACGGGACGGACTCGGTCCACAGCTCGCATTCGACCCCTGACGCGCTGGCCAGGTGTGCGGCGTCGGCCGCCAGCCCGTCAGAGAGATCGATCATCGCGTGCGCGCCGACGGCCGCGAGCCAGGCCCCTTCGCGCAGGCGCGGCGTCGGAGCGGCGAAGCGAGCCCGATGTGCGGCCGTCGGTGTTTCGTCGCGCAGAAGCGATGCCAAGGCCATTCCCGGGCCTCCAAGCTGACCGGTCACCCACAGGGCATCGCCCGGTTCGGCTCCTCGGCGGTGCACGGGCCGATCGCTCGCCCCGAGCACCGTCAGCGTGAGCGCGAGCTTGTCGGCCCGCGTGATGTTGCCACCAATGATCCGCGCGTTCGACTCCCGTACCACGCCCGCGATGCCGGTGCCCAACCCGGCCAGCATCGGCAGCCAGGCGACAGGCAGCTCGAGCGCGATGAGCACGGCGAGCGCCCGCGCACCCATGGCCGCGATATCACTGAAGGCGGCCGCAGCGGCGCGCGCGCCGATCTCTTCTGCCGTCAGCCAGCTGGCGCGAAAGTGCACGTCTTCCACGCTCGCGTCCGTCGTGACAACCAGTTGCTCGCCCGCCGGCGGCACGAACACCGCGGCATCGTCCCCGATGCCCTCGGCCAGTGGACCCCATACGGACAGCAGCGTACGAATCGCATCGAACTCCTCACCTGCAGCCATCGGCACGTGCGGGGACGATGGCTCCTCCTGCCATCCGATCATGGCAAGCCCCCATCGCGTGCGCGTCGCACCCGCACCAATCCCTGCGCTGTCCCGATCCAGGTCCACGTATCGTCGACCACGATGTCGCGCACGTCGAGCGGGATTTCCCGTCCCGCCCGCAGCACTCTCGCCACCTGACTGTCGCGCGACCACGCGATCACGCCACGCGCACCGGCAATCCACGCCGTCCGGCTGTCCACCGACGCGGCGACAACGGGTCCGATTTCCCGCACGTCGATTGTTGGCCACTGCATGGCTTCCAAGCTAGCGGGTGCGCTGGCGCCGATGAGCCCGAGCTGCGACGCGTCGAGGAGATGTGCGTCGCGGTCTGTGACCACAAGCACGACCGTGTCGCTGGTGGCCAGCGCCTCGATGCTGCGGTTCAGTCGAGCGCCACCGGAGAAGCGTCGCGCGTTGGTGGTGTCGCGCGGTGCGGCAGCGCGCGCAAAGAGTCCAGTTGTGGTGGCAATCAGCAATGTCTCGTTTGCGACGGCCAGGTCGTTCACCACGGCCGCGGCCAGCGACGCCGTGCGCGTGATGACCATGGCGTCGCGCGCGTTTTCCCGCGCGTTTCCTGGCGATTGCGCCCGTTCCGCCGAGCCTGCATCAGTCTCGGCAAGAAACGAGAGACCACGTCGCGTGCCCACCCACACGCCGCCCGTGCGCGGCAGCAGCGCGCGCACCGCGTTGTCCGCGAGCCCGTCGCTCATGTCCCACTGCGTCAGCGCTGGCGAAGCGCCAAGGCGCATGCGCCACACGCCGCGGTCGGTGGCAAGCCACGCATCGCTCCCGCGTACTGCGAGATCACGAACTCGCGTGCGATCAAGCGAAGCGCCGACGTCGTGCGTTCGCCACACGAACTGCGTCGCGTCGTTGCTCACGTAACTCAGGCCTGCTCGCCTGGCGCGACCATCCCCGGCACTCCAGACGCCACCTGCGCCGAGCGCGATCGCCCCGATGGACTCGTCGAGCAGCCCGTAGCGGAGCGGCGTGGCCTGCTGAAACGTCGCATCGAGCAACCACAATCCGTCACCGAGCGTGCCCACCCACACCTCGCTCAGCCGGTCGGGCGACATGGTACCGGCGGAGATGCGAACGTTGAGCAGTCCGCCCGTGTGATCCGAGGCGTCGCGCAGCAGGAACGGCAGCTGTCCGCGCAACGTGGGATGTTGCCGGTACACATCGTCGAGTTGCACCGGCGGCACGAGCGGAACATCGGGCGCGCGCAGTGGCGTGACGAATCCGGCGCGCGATACGCGCAGCCATTGTCCGGACGCCAGCACATACGCGTCAGCCGAGTTGCCGCGTGCGAACGCGATTGACTGTGGCACGCCCGGCACGGTGATGCGCTGCACCTGCGACGCAGCGACCCGGTAAAGCACGACCGCGCCGGGAATGCCGATCCACGCCGCATCTTCGACCGGATCGGCAGCCAGCGCCGAAATGCGTGTACCGTCCAGTCCCGCGAACTGCAGCTCTTCGACAAGCCGCGCATCGGCCGTGCGCCAGCGTGAGAAGACGCGGTCGTAGCTGATCACGCCGCTGGTCGTGAGCGCGAACACTGACCGATTTCCGGCAACGACACCCAGCACGTCGGTATGCTGCCGAATCAGCAGCCGGTCAAGACCGCCGAACGACACGCCGGATGCTGCATTGCCCGCGCCTCTGGCAGCGCATGCGGCCAGAAGCGCGGCTGCCAGCAGCAGCGAGGCGGCTAGCGCGGCGCGGGTAGTACGCATAGCACGTTGGGCTCGCGCGGCGTCTCGTCCTGCAACGCCCTCCACGCACGCGGCAGGGAGTGAATGACATCCTCCACCGTGCTGCCGCGAGCCGGTAGTTCCTCACCGGCCGCGCCGTGCACCCAGGCGCCGAGTGCAGCGGCGTCGAGGGATCGCGCACGCAAGCGTCCCCGCACGTGCTCTGGCAAGCGCTGCGGCGAGTGTTCGTCCGAATGCTCGCGGGATAGCGTGCTCGCATACGACGCCATGACGGCGGACAGCACGCCGGTGAGCACATCGCCGGTGCCGCCCGTGGCCAGCGCAGAAGAACCACGCGGGACACACCACGCGTCGCCATTCGCCGATGCCACGAGCGTGGGCGTGCCCTTTCGCAGCACGGTGCATGAGAGTGCGCTCGCGAGCGCACGCGTGGCGAGCAATCGCCCCTCGGGATCACGTTCGCCTGACTCGAGTCCGGCAGCACGCGCAAGCGACGCGAACTCGCCATCGTGCGGCGTGATCACCACAGGTCGCGCTTTTGCGCAATGACGGAACGCAGCGCTGATTCCCTGCGCGGCGAGCACGCTGAGCGCATCGGCATCGAGCACAAGCGCGACATCGCTTGCACTCGCCAGTTCGAGGGTGTGGTTGAGCAGGTCGTGCGCACGGGCG
The DNA here is from genome assembly GCA_038330215.1 of Gemmatimonadales bacterium. GTDB lineage: Bacteria > Gemmatimonadota > Gemmatimonadetes > Gemmatimonadales > Gemmatimonadaceae > JAABRT01. Next base: position 26,249 of record JBBQNT010000004.1, on the reverse strand, counting down.
TCGCGCCCGAGGCCGGGCCCGATGGCCACAACATGTGCCCACTCGCGGATCGCGTTGACAAGCGCGTCTCCGCCGAATTCCACTGTGTCCGGTCCGCCGAGCGCTTCGTCAAGGTGCACGTCTGCCATGCCATGCCGCGTCGTATCAGGCCACGACAGGCACACAACACCCGGTGATGCCGACTGCAATGCCGCCACCGATCGTTCATGCACACACGCACGTACCAACCCCGCGCCACTGGAGAGTGCACCGGCAGCGGCGAAGTGCACGGCGCCTGCCATGCCATGCGTGCCGCCGATCAGGAGCACGCGACCACGGATGCCCTTGTGCGCATTCCACGCAACCGCCGGAAGCGTCGGCCGCAATGCCTCCGGTTCGGCGAGCTGCGGCGCCCCATCAGCGAGCGCGGCGTGAGCCCCCAGCCCAATGTCCACCACATGAATGCGGCCGCAGGCCTCGCGCGCGGCCAGCGCACCGGCCTTGCACGTGCCGAACATGGTGGTGACATCGGCGACCACGTGGCCCATGACACACTCGCCGCTCGACGCATTCACCCCAGTGGGCACATCGAGCGCGAACACCATCGAGCCGGCGTGGCCTGCATGCGCCCTCGCCTGCCGGGCCGCGAGCTCGATCGCATCGGTGGCGGATCGGATCGTAGCCCGTAGCGGTCCGTGTGCGCCGGTGCCGAGCAGGGCGTCGACGTGCACGGGTCGATACTCGGGTGCCCCGTCCAAACCCGCGCCAAATGCGGACTCCGGAACGATTCGCCGTGCAAGCTGCTCGGCGCGCCTCGCGTCCGTCGTCGACGGCGGTGCGACCACGTGCACACGCACCGTCACGCCAAGTCGCACGAGCTGAGCGGCCACGATGTACCCGTCGCCGCCGTTGTTGCCCGAGCCCACGTGAATATCGACGCCGAACCCAACGAGTCGGTCTGCGTCGCGCATGATCACCTCCGCAGCAGCGGTCCCGGCACGCATCATGAGCGCGAGACTGTCCACGCCAGCTGCGATCGCCGCTGCATCACGCGCACGCGATTGTGCGGCCGACGTCACCTGCACGCGCATGGCGATGGCCTGAGCGGGACGCCGACTACTTCTGCGAGACGCCGACCGGCTTGCCGTACCCGATCTCGCCGTTGTCGATGCGCACACTGAATCCGCACTCGGCGTTGGAGCAGACCCACGCCTTGTAGGTGATCGGCGCGCCATCGCGCCCGTAGTCGCTCAGTGGCAGGAGTGTACCGGTGCCGCACTTTACGCACGACGGCAGTGGAGCAGAGGAAACCATGAGCAGGCGGGCGGTCAGGAAAGGGGGGGCTCGCGCTAGACCAGCTGCGCGGCGCTCCAGGGGTACTCGCGCTCGAACGTCTGCGCGAAATCGAACACGTCCTGAAAGTCTTCACGACGGTCCTGCGGCTGACTGATGAGCAGACCCAGCTCCACGAGCGTGAACACGATGTCGCCGATATCACGCGTGCTCTTCACGCCCCAGTGAGCGAGCACGAGGCGCGCGGTGACGCCAAATCGTTCGAGCGCCAGCGAGCGGCAGGCATGGGCCAGCTCAGGACCCGTGATGTGGCGGCGTTCGGTCAGGCGGCCCTGACAGAACTCGAGCGCTGCCAGCACAAACAGATAGGCGCGCTCGTCGAACCGCTGCTCGCGCAGCCGGATCTGCTCCATGATGCCATCACGAAATGCCAACTCGGTCACGACGACTGCTCCAGCCCGGATTCGGACGACGAAGGGCCGTGCCCAGCCGCGCACCCTGTCGCGCGGCCAGACCTCAGGGGTACAACATGCAGCGACACGCGATTCGTCACAATGCCTTGCGCGCGGCCGGCATGGGATACAGTGGAAATCGGGACGCGAGTGCATGCACATCGACCTTCACCGCCGCGAGCACGGTTTCGTCTTCCGGCGCCGTCAGTACGCGGTCGATCAGCGACGCAATCTGCACCATCGCCTGCTCGTCCATGCCACGCGTCGTCACGGCCGGCGTCCCGATGCGAATGCCGCTCGTTACGAACGGCGACTGCGTCTCATTCGGCACGGTATTCTTGTTCAGCGTGATGCCGGCGCGATCGAGCGACTTCTCCGCGAGCTTGCCCGTGAGACCACGATTGCGCAGATCCACGAGCATGAGGTGATTGTCGGTACCACCCGAGACGAGGTCGAAACCGCGTTCCACGAGCGCCTGCGCCAGCGTGCGCGCGTTGCTGATGACGCGCTCGCAATACTGCGTGAACGCCGGCTGTAGCGCCTCGTGGAACGCCACCGCCTTGGCCGCAATCACATGTTCCAGCGGACCACCCTGCATGCCGGGAAACACCGACTTGTCCACCGCCTTCGCGTGCTCGGCCTTGCACAAAATGATGCCACCGCGCGGACCGCGCAGCGTCTTGTGCGTGGTGCTCGTGATCACATCCGCGAATGGCACCGGCGACGGATACACCCCTGTGGCCGCGAGTCCGGCGAAGTGCGCCATGTCCACCATGAACAGCGCCCCAACCTCTTTCGCCACATCGGCGAACGCGGTCCAGTCGATCACACGCGAGTACGCGCTGTATCCGGCGATGATCATTTTCGGCTTGTGCAGGCGGGCCTGTGCGCGCATCGCCTCGTAGTCCAGATAGCCGTCCGCCGTGACACCGTACGACACCGCGTTGTACAGCAATCCGGAGAAGTTGACGGGCGAGCCGTGCGTCAGATGCCCACCCTGCGACAGATCCATGCCGAGAAATGTGTCGCCGGGCTTCATGAACGCGAGAAACACCGCCGCGTTCGCCGACGCGCCGGAGTGCGGCTGCACATTGGCGTGCTCGGCGCCGAACAACTGCTTCACGCGATCGATCGCGAGTTGCTCGACCTGATCGACGATTTCACAACCGCCGTAGTATCGCTTGCCCGGCAGGCCTTCGGCGTATTTGTTGGTCAGCGGTGAACCCATGGCTTCCATCACGGCGGGCGAGACGAAGTTCTCGCTCGCGATGAGTTCCAGCCCTTCGCCCTGCCGCACGATCTCCTGCTCGATCAGCGACGCGATTGCGGGGTCGGTGGCACGCAGCGCGTCGCCCGGCGGACAGCGATCCCAGTTCGGCCAGCGCGCGGTGTCGTGCACCTCGGCGGTATCCATGAAGCTCATGTACGCACTCCGGCGGACTTGTCGTCCGATTGGTCATTGCGCGGGCGCCCGAGGTCGTCAGCGCGCTCGCCATCGCGTTCGCCATCGCGTTCGTCAGCGCGTTCGCCATCGCGTTCGCCATCGCGTTCGTCATCGCGTTCGATCTTGGCGACACGTCGTTCGTGCCGACCACCGTCGAAGTCCGTGTCCAGCCACCGCTGCAGAATGGCGAGCGCGTCTTCGTCCGACAGGAACCGCGCGGGCAAGACGAGCACGTTCGCATCGTTGTGCTTGCGGGCGAGTTCGGCGATTTCCGGTGTCCACGCCACGGCCGCGCGAACGCCCGGATACCGGTTGGCAACGTACGACATGCCCAAGCCGGTTCCGCACAGCAACACGCCGCGCCGTACCTCCCCGTCGGACACCTGCTGTGCAAGCGGATGCGCATAGTCGGCGTAGTCGGTGCTCGCCGTGCCGTGCGTGCCGATGTCGCTCACGTCGAATCCGGCCTCCACCAGTGCTGCGCGCAGTCGTTCCTTGAGCTCGTAGCCCGCGTGATCCGACGCGATGGGTATGCGTTCCGTCATGGCCTGTTCCCGGACGCTTGCGCGCTCAGGACTCCTTGTTGGGGTATTGCGGCCACTGCCGCACCATCGCGCGCACCGCCTGAATGCGCTGCTCGGCCACGAGGTCCGCCGCGCGATACGTCGGCACGCCATCACGCTTGGCGAGTCCGAACACACTCAGCACCGTTTCATAGATTTCGTCGGCCTTGCGCAGTGCGCGGTCACGAGACCATCCCGTGAGCTCGCTGTACACGTTGATGACACCACCGGCATTCACCACGTAGTCGGGCGCATACAGAATGCCCTTCTCCGTCAGCTCGTCACCGTGACGGTCCTCGAGCAACTGGTTGTTGGCTGCACCGGCCACGATTTCCACGCGCAGTTGCGGAATCGTCTTGTCGTTGATGATGCCGCCGAGTGCACAGGGCGCGAAGATGTCGGCCTGCTGGGAGTAGATCTCTTCCGAGCCGACGACATCGGCGCCGGTGGCGTCCACCACGCGCTTGATGCGAAACTCGTCGATGTCGGTGACGACCAGTGTCGCGCCGGCGACGAACAGCTCCTTCGCGAGATGGAATCCCACGTTGCCACAGCCCTGCAGCGCGACGCGCTTGCCCTCCAGCGAGTTGCTGCCCCAGCGTTCCTTCGCCGACGCCTCGATGGCGCGAAACACGCCGTGTGCGGTCACACTCGACGGATCACCCGACTTGGATCCGATGCCGGTGACATGCTTCGTTTCCATGTGCACGAAGTCCATGTCCTCGACGCTCGTGCCCACATCTTCGGCGGTGATGTAGCGTCCGCCGAGCGAATCCACGAAGCGGCCGTGCGCGCGAAAGAGCATCTCGCGATTCGTGGTGCGATTGTCGCCGATCATCACGGCCTTGCCGCCCCCGAGATTCAGTCCCGCCACCGCGTTCTTGTATGTCATGCCGCGCGACAGTCGCAACGCGTCCACGAACGCCTCGTCGTCGGTCTTGTAGTTCCAGAAGCGCAGGCCGCCGAGTGCGGGGCCGAGCGTGGTGTCGTGGATTGCGATAATGCCGCGGTATCCACTCGCCCGGTCGTGGCACATCACGACCTGCTCGTGGCCCATCTCGGCGATGGTTTCAAAGAAAGGCATGGTTGATCAGTCGGTGAGATGGCCGTCGATGTCCCCACTGGACACGGCGGCGAGAAGGTCGCGTGCAATCACGATCCGCTGGATCTCCGAGGTACCTTCGTAAATCTCGGTAACCTTTGCGTCCCGAAAATGGCGCTCGACCGGGTAGTCGGTCACGTAGCCGTAGCCGCCATGAATCTGCACGGCTTCGTTCGTGACCCACATCGCGGTCTCCGAGGCGAACAGCTTCGCCATGGAGCTGAAGCGGGTGATGCGCTCGCCGCGCTCCTTGGCCGCCGCTGCGGCGTGCAGCAGCGTGCGGGCGGCCGTGATGCGCGTGGCCATGTCGGCGAGCTTGAACTGGATGATCTGGAAGTTCGCGATCGGTTCGCCGAACTGCTTGCGGTCCACGGCGTACCTGCCCGCCGCCTCCAGCGCGGCGCGCGCAATGCCGATGGCCTGCGCGGCGATGCCCAGACGCCCGTGATCGAGTGACGCGAGCGCGTACATGAAACCCTTGCCTTCATCGCCCAGCAGCCGGTCCGCGGGAACGCGGCATGCGTCCAGCGAGATCTGCACGGTGGGCGAGGAGCGCAGTCCCATCTTGTCTTCTTTCTTCCCCACCGAGAACCCGGGGAGATCGGGCGTGAGAATGAAGGTGGAGATACCCCTGGCGCCCGCGCGCGCATCGCTCGTATCGGTTCGCGCCATGCAGAGGATGACATCGGCGTGCGTGCCGTGCGAAACCCACGCCTTGGTGCCCGTAAGCACGTAGGAATCCCCGTCGCGCACCGCCTGCGTGCAAAGGCTGGCCGCATCGCTGCCCGCATCGGGCTCGCTCAGCGCAAACGCACCGAGCATTTCGCCGCGCGCCATGGGCTTGAGGAACTGCTCACGCTGCGCGTCGTTGCCATAGTTGAGCAGCATCTGCGTGGGCAGCGAGTTGTGCACGCTCATGAGCACCGCCGCCGACGCATCCACGACGGCGAGTTCCTCGAGCGCGAGCAGGTACGTGGGCGCATCGAGGCCCAGTCCGTCCCACTGCTCCGGAATGAGCATGCCCAGAAAGCCAAGCTCGGACAGGCGCGTGACGAGGCCATGGTCGAAGCGCGCGTCGCGATCGAGTGCGGCCGCCAGCGGCGCCAGCTCGCGCTGGGCGAAGTCGCGCGCGGTGCGCTGGATCTCGACCTGCAGGTCGGTCAGGGGCAGCAGGGCCATCAGGCAGTCCGGTAGTCGTAGAAGCCGCGACCGCTCTTCCGGCCGAGCCATCCGGCAGCGACGTACTTACGCAGCAGCGGACAGGCGCGATACTTCGCATCGCCGAGTCCATCCTGCAGCACGTCCATGATCGCGAGGCACGTGTCGAGTCCGATGAAATCGGCCAGCGCGAGCGGACCCATGGGGTGGTTCATGCCCAGCTTCATCACGGTGTCGATGGCGTCCGGCGTGCCGACGCCTTCCATCACGCAGTAGATGGCCTCGTTGAGCATCGGCATGAGGATGCGGTTCGCCACGAAGCCGGGATAGTCGTTCGCTTCCACCGGCGTCTTGCCGAGCCCTCGAGCGGCGTCCATGACGCGCGTCGTGGTCTCGTCGCTCGTGGCAAGGCCGCGAATGACTTCCACGAGCTGCATCACCGGCACCGGATTCATGAAGTGCATGCCGATGACTTGCTCAGGGCGGCTGGTGTGCGCCGCGATTTCCGTGATGGAGATCGAACTGGTGTTCGACGCAAGAATCGCGTGCGTCGGCGCAATGCGATCGGCGTCGGTGAAGAGCTGGAACTTGAGGTCGCGACGTTCGGTGGCCGCTTCGATCACCAGGTCGGCGGTCGAGACGGCGTCGAGGGACGTGTTCGTCGCCACGCGCGCCAGCGCTGCATCGGCGTCCGCTTGCGAGAGTCCGCCCTTTTTCACCTGACGATCAAGATTTTTCGTGATCGTGCCGCGACCACGATCCAGCGCCTCGGCGCTGACATCGATCATCGTCACGTCATGACCACCGACGGCGAACACGTGCGCAATGCCGTTGCCCATCTGCCCTGCCCCGATCACCGCAATCCGATCTGCCATTCCGTCAGCTCCCTGAACTCGCAATCGCCGGCGATTGCGATCGAATGTTGTCTGCACGTGGCGCTGCGCCACGAGGATGCATATGTGCGTACCACAGCAGCCCCAGCCCGAGCACGAGCATGGCCGCCAGGCCACCTTCCGGTCCCCAGGCGCCGCCACTCCACCAGGCTGGATCACCCGCGTCGAGGCGCCAGCCCACCGCCTCGAATGGCAGGCCGCTCACCGGCGCATGCGCCACGGCCGCCATGATCCAGTTCCACGCCAGATGCGCGAGCCACGCGGCGGGTACGCTGTCGGTGACCGAGCGAATCACACCCAGACAGACGCCAGCCAGCACCACAATGCCAAGCGACTGCACATTTGCGCCGGGATTGGTGAGGTGAACGGCGCCAAAGGCGATGCTGGTGCTCACGAGTGCAGTCCGACGGCCGCCAGCGTCTTCTGCCACGCGCCACAGGTAGCCGCGAAAGACGAGCTCCTCCCACAACGCGGCGGGCGCCAGCAGCCAGAGCGCACGCCACGCGACGGCCGACCATTCCGCGATGCCGCTGCCGTCGGCCACGAACACAAATCGTGCGCCGCCGGTCACAAGGAGCAGCAGAATCACCGCACCGATTGCCGCGGCACCGGGCAGCGTACCACGCCAGAGCGCGCGGGCGCGCCACGCATCGGCATGTACGGCGACATGGCTCCACGGCCGTTCATCGATATGTCGAAGCGCGACAACGTGCGCGGCGATCACCGCCACGAGCATCACCCAGGAGTAGAGCGCCGGTGGCGTCTCCATCCAGGACGTGGCCAGCGACAGCACCGGATAGACGAACGCGTTCGCCAGCAGCGATGCCGCCGCGAACGCAGCGATGAAAACGGAAATCCGCCACGGTGCGCGCAGCCGTCCGGTCGACGCGACAAACCATACGGCCCCGCCGCGAACGGCGCGGTCGGGGTCGGGCCACGTCATGCGCGGCGCGCGCGCAGTCACGCCGAACGCCGTTCCACGGCAAGGGCCACGGCATCGCCACCACCCAGACACAACGTCGCCAGCCCCTTGCGCGCCCCACGTTCCGCCAGCGCGTGCAACAGCGTCACCAGCACGCGCGCTCCGCTGGCGCCAATCGGGTGCCCGAGCGCGATCGCACCGCCGCGCACGTTGACGCGCGCTTCATCCCAGCCGAGTCCGTCGCCATCGGCCAGCGCCTGCGAGGCAAATGCTTCGTTTGCTTCGATCAGATCGTAGTCGTTGATCGAGGTGCCTTCCTTCGCCATCAGATTCTGTACGGCGGTGATGGGCGCGAAGAACAGCTCCTGCGGATCGCCTGCGCCCGTGGCGTATGCGGTAATGTGCGCCAGAATGGGCAAATTGTGCTGAACGGCGTATGCCTCGCTGGTCACGACCACTGCGGCGGCGCCGTCATTGAGCGACGACGCATTGCCTGCCGTGACGGAGAGCGATTCACTCTTGTCGGCACCGGGAAATGCCGGGCGTAGCTTCGCGAGCGATTCCGTTGTCGTATCGGCGCGCGGTCCTTCATCGGCACTCACCACGGTCGGTCCCTTGCGACCGGGAACCTCGACGGGCACGATCTCCGCGTCGAACAGTCCGCCCTGCTGCGCCTGGATGGCGCGCGCGTGAGACTGCGCCGCAAACGCGTCCTGCCGCTCGCGGGTGACCTTGGCCTTGGCCGCGGTATGCTCCGCATGACGTCCCATGTGCACATCACACGGGGCACAGTGCAGACCGTCGTGAATCATGCCGTCCACCAAGGTCTGGTTACCGATCTTCACCCCGCCACGCATGCCACGCACGTAATGGGGCGCGTTGGACATGCTTTCCATGCCGCCGGCAACAATCACCTGCGCATCGCCGGCCTTGATGGACTGCGCGGCGAGCATCACCGCCTTGAGTCCCGATCCGCACACCTTGTTGATCGTGAGCGCCGAGACACTGCTGGGCACCCCCGCGAGCAACATGGCCTGGCGCGCCGGAGCCTGACCGACGCCGGCCTGCAGCACGTTGCCCATGATCACTTCGCCAACGTCGGCCGCCGAAACGCCAGAGCGCTCGAGGGCGGCACGAATGGCGATGGCGCCAAGCTGCGGCGCGGTGAGCGACGAGAGGCCGCCAAGATAGCGTCCGATCGGAGTGCGGGCGGCACCAACAATGACGGGCGTACGGATGAGGTCGGTCATAGGCAAGAAGGGTTGGGGGGAACCTGGGAAAGGTAATCGCCCGTCTTGGTCGTTCGCGACGTCGAGCCTTTGCCGCACCTTGCGAACCGCTGGTCGGCGGCGAAGGTTGGGCGTGCGGGTTGCATGAACGCGCGACCGGAGGGGGTACAGAGATGTCACACGGGTCGGGGGGCGTGCGGCGCGGGCGCGTCATGTTCGTGGTGCCGAGCGACCTGTCGTCCGGCGAAGGCATCACGGTCCTGCACATGTGCCTCGACCTGCAGGAGGCGGCCCACGAGGTGCTGGTCCTCGCCTCGGCGTTCGCCTCGCGGTTCCTCGAGCCCCGGCTCGGCGCCGCCGTTCGTCGGCTCACGGCGGATGTGCAGGAGAACGGGCGGTGCTGGGATCGGGCCGTTCGCGAGTTCCAGCCGCAGGCCGTGGTCTTTGCCGATTATCCGTTGCTGCATTTTTCCAACGGCGTGACACCGCTGCTCACTGAGCGCTGGCTGGCGTCGTTATCGTCGCTCGATGCGGAACTGGTGACGCTCGATCATCTCGGTTACGCGCAGCGTGAGCGGCAACTGAACTTCGGGCCACCTCACCTGAGCCTGCACAGCGAGTGCACGCCGGTTCCCATGGAGCGCATGCGCGTGCTGCTGCCATGTCCGATGAACGCACCCATTTCGGTCGCTTCGCGCGCAGGGACGCCGTTTCGCTATCAGGCGTTGGCTGCTGACAGCGACTCGCTGGAGCGAGAACGCGTCAGGCATGCATACGCGCCTGTCTCGTCACATCTTGTCGTGCATGCCACACCCAACTGGGCATGGCGTATTGCGGAGGATTGGCAGCTCCCGCACTACCCGCTGTTCGATCGCGTGCTCGAACAACTGCTCGGGACGGTTGAGCGACCGGTGACCGTGATTTCCGTCAACAATGGCGCCCTGCTCGCGGAACGCGATACGCCAACGTTGACCATTCGCAACAGCGGCCTGTTGGCGCACCACGACTACGAGGCGCTGCTGAACGCTGCGGACCTGCTCATCACTGACAATGCTGTTTCCACCACCATCGGCCGCGCTGCGCTGGCCGGCGTACCGGTTGTCTGCTTTCGCAATCGACGTCGCCTGCTCGACATTGTGCGCGGGGCGGACCGCGCAGCGCGCGAGCTGGCCTACGTCATGGAAGAGGCACGGCCTGGATCCGTCTTTCCATTCGACGTCTTCCCCATCTGGAACGAGGCAGACCTCCAGTCTCTCGGATTGTTCAATGCGAATCTGGTGACGGCGTGCGCGATTCATGTCGAACTGTACGGCGGCTCGTCGTCGGCCGAGTGCATGCGGGCCGCCCTCGAAGATGACGGCACGCGCACGTCGCTCCGCACGCTTCAGGCTGAGTACAGCGCGCTCGTCGCAGCGCTGCCGTCGTCGCATGTCGTCATGCAGACCATCATCGATGCTGATACCTCCGGAGTTGCGGGCGCATGAGCGAGCATGTCGCGGCGATTCGCGTCCTGTTGGTCACCCCGGTGCTACAGGGAACCGGCGAAACACTGACCGCGATGCGCGTGGCCGGAGACCTGCAACAGCTCGGCGCATCGGTCGCGTTTCTGGCGACGCCGCTGGCGCGGAGACTCGTGGACCCACAGATCGAGGCGCCGTGGTGGCCGCTTGGTGAGGACGCTGCGGATAACCGGCGCGCCTGGGATCGCGCGCTCGCAGAATTCAAACCGACGATGGTCGTGTTCGCAGATTATCCGTTGATGTTCTTTCCGAGTGGTTCCGCGCCACTCGCGCGCGAGTCGGGATGGGTTCAGTCGCTCGAACACGTTGACGCCGCACTTGTGACTTTTGATCACTTCGGCTTCGGTCAGGGGGAGCGCTCGATGTTTCTCGGTCCGTCACACCTGGGCTTCTTCGCGCTCTACGAGCTGCCGGCACTGCCTGCACGCATGCACGTGCTGCTCCCGTGCCCGATGCATGAACCTGGCCCGGTCGCCGGTCGACAGGGCACGCCGTTTCGCCTCTGGGATCTGCCACTCGATCTCGACCCCTCTCACCGGACGGCTATCCGCCAGGAACACCTTGGAGAGCGCGGCGGAAAACTTGTCGTGCACTCCGTCCCGGGCTGGGCGCTGCAGGGCGCACGCGAACTGAAACTGCCGCTCTACGAATATCTCCCGGAAATCTTCGAACGCTATCTCGGACACTTCGACACCCCGATCACGATGGTGTCGGTGAACGACGGCCACCTGCTTCGCAGCACCTCGCGAACGCAGTTGCGCATCCGCAATCTCGACACCTTGTCCGCTTCGGATTTCGAAGCGCTGCTGCTCTCCGCCGACCTGTTTCTCACGGAGAACGGTCTGTCGATATCAATGGGAAAGGCGTTGTGCGCCGGCATTCCGTGCGGCGCGTTGATCAACAGCGCACGCGCCATTGATCTCATTCGCGGACGCGATACGTGGATCAGTGTCCTGGTGACGCAAATGGAGCGCGAACGCGTCGGTGCCGTCTATCCCTGGGAGGTCTTCCCCAGCGTCGTACCAGCGGATGTCGAGCGCATCGGTCTGTATCGTGAGAACCGCATCGTGCATGCATTCGCGCGCGTTGAAACGTTCGGTGGTGCGGCGTCCGCACAACAACTTGAAGCTCTGCTTTTTGATGAGTTCGCCAGAAGTGATTTGATGAGCTCGCAATCTTCGTATCGCGTTTCGGTTGCTGCCTTGACAACCGCTGCCAGGGCGCTCTATGGTATCGCCAACGCGTAACCGAGGCGGCGATGACCGGGTACGAAGCAGTGGTGCTCGCGGGCGGACAGGGACGTCGAATGGGGCGGCTCGGGGAGCAGTTTGCCAAGGCAATGCTCCCGGTCGGCAACGAGCCGCTGATCGCGCATCATTTGCGATTGCTGTCGTCGCTCGGTGTCGCACATGCCTGGATTGTTGTCGGTCATCGTGGCGATGAACTGATGTCGGTGGTAGGCGACGGCGCGCAGTACGGCGTGCGCGTGTCGTTCATTCCGCAGGGAGAGCCGCTCGGCAGTGCGCATGCGCTCGGGCGCGCGCGGCCGCACATTCGTGGTCCCGTCCTCGTGCTGCTCGGTGACTATTTCTTCGTGCCTCGAGCGCCGGAGCGAATGCTGCAGCGACTCGACGAGGGAAGCTCAGCCATTGCGTACGTGCACGAAACAAGCACTGCGCTCTTGCGTGCCGCCTGTACGCTTGAGCTCGACCAAAGTGGTCGCGTCACCGCCATCACCGAAAAGCCCGTCGCGCCGCGCGGCAATCTCAAGGGCTGCGGCTTTTACGCGCTGCAGCCGTCGGTCTTCGACGCGCTCGCACGCACGCCGCGCACGGCGCTACGCAACGAGTACGAACTGACTGTCGCGCTGGAGCTGCACGTGGCCGCCAACGAGCCCCTGTTCGGCGAGCCGGTGATCGCGCTCGATGTCAATCTGACGCATCCGGACGACGTCCTGACCTGCAATCTGGAATGGCTTGCAGCATGTGGACGCACGTCCCTCATCGCCGACGACGCCACGCTGGATCGTGGAATCTCGCTCGACGGCGCACTTGTGGGAGCCGGCGCACATGTGGAGGGTGTGCGCGGCCTGCGCGACGTGGTGGTGTTCCCCGGGGTGCACTTCAAGGGCAGCGGCGATGTAAGCCGCACGCTCGTTACGCACGCCGGTGCCTTCGTGTGCAACGGTGCCAACGGCGCACCCTGACTTCGTGCGGTGCTTTTTGCATCGCTCACGCTCTGACTGAGGAAAACATCAAAATGACTACCCCCCGTCCTGACGACTACATCATCATTGCGACGCTACGCGATCTGCCGTCGCTCCAGTTGGTCGAGCGTGTGCTCGACTCGCAGCGCATGGTGCTGGAGTCGCAACTCGCGCAGATCGGCAAACTGCAGGACGCCTTGCGCGGACGCATGAAGGAGCTCGGCTGAATCGCGAATCGCCTCCCAACCGAAGCGCCTCTTTCCGCATGCGTGATCGTTGGTACATCGGCCTCGCTGCGACGATGCACGATCCGGCGATGGCGATTGTCGATCCTGGAGGACAGGTGGTGTTCGCCGAGGCCGCCGAACGGCGGCTGCAGGACAAGCGCGCCTACAACAGTCCGCCGGACGGCATGATCGATGCCGTCCGGCAGGTGCGAGCGAACTGTCCAGACAATGCAGAACTGGTCGTGGCGCTGAACTGGAGTGACTCGCACATGCAGCAACTGCAGCGCGCCTTTGGGGGTGAAACTCGTCACCCTGACAACACGCCCACCTCGCGCATCGATGCAATGGCCTGGCCGTTTCCTCGTGCCGGTGCGCTTGGTACGGCGCTGCTCAACAGTACGCGTGCGGCCGGACTGAACCTGTTGACCACCGTTCAGCTGCGGCAGCCTGCGTCGCTGCGCACGTACACACATCATCGCGCGCATGCTGCGCACGCAGTGTTTACGTCTCCGTTTGAGGATTGCAGTGTTGCCGTGGTCGATGGCTTTGGTGAAACAGCCTCGTGCTCCTTCTTTGCGTCCGCCCGTGGAATGCTCACAGAAGTATCCGGTGCGCCAACTCACCTGCAACCGGCGAGTCTCGGGTTCTTCTACTCGCGGCTCTGCGCGCTGTGCGGTTTCGATCCGGTACAGGGGGAAGAGTGGAAGGTGATGGGTCTCGCTGCGTATGGAAGCCTCGACCCGGAGTTATACGAACTGTTACGGCCGCTCATCGCCGCAACTGGCCTTGCGCTCACGTCCGGATGCACGCCGCTGGAGGAGTGTCAACGAGTAGCCACGCTTTGTGAGCGTACGGGTGAGTTGCGTGTTGGTTCGCGCGACATGGCAGCCTTGGCGCATACGGGACAACTCGTGTTCGAAGAGACGCTGACGACGTTGTTTGAGACCCTGCACACGGAAGCCCCATCACAGCACCTCGCCTACGCAGGCGGATGTGCGCTCAACTCGTCGTTCAACGGGCGTATCGTCGCATGCACACCGTTCGAAGCGGTGCACGTTCCGTCGGCGCCGGCCGATGATGGCACAGCGATTGGTGCGGCGCTGCTGGCCTGGTGCGACGATCATCCGGGGCAGCGTCCCCCACGCGCGAGCTCGCCTTATCTCGGCTCCCGCATCTCACCGGATGCACTCGAGCGGCTCGTTCATTTCGGCGGGCTTGCTTGCGAGCGCCTTGCGATGGCCGCCATGTCTGAACGGATTGCCGCTCTGCTCGCCGAGGGCGCCATCGTGGCCTGGTGTCAGGGCGCCGCCGAGTTCGGCCCCCGTGCTCTGGGCAACCGCAGCATACTCGCCGACCCGCGGCCCGAGGACATGAAGGACCGCATCAACAGTCGCATCAAGTTTCGCGAAGAGTTTCGCCCGTTCGCTCCAGCGATACTCGATGCGCATGGGAGTGAGTGGTTCGAGGGCTATCAAACCTCGCGATATATGGAGCGCACGATGCGTTTCCGCCCGCACATGCGCGACAGGGTGCCGGCCGTGGTGCACGAGGACGGTACGGGTCGTGCGCAGAGCGTACGCCGGGAATGGAACCCACGGTTTCACGAGTTGCTCGACGCATTCAGCCGGCGCAGCGGAGTGCCGATCCTGCTGAACACCAGCCTCAACGTGATGGGGCGTCCCATCGCGCACTCGGTAGAGGATGTGGTCGGCATGTTTCTCACCACCGGGCTCGATGCGCTGGTGATCGAAGACGTGGTGTTCCAGAAGGGGACACGGTGATGACCGCGCGCCCGCAGCCAGTCGCCTCGGGGACAGCGAGCTTTCCCCCGTGGCTTGAGAGCCGGTTCGATCAGGAGCGCGCGCGCCTGATGACGCTATCGCCGTTTGCCTTCGGCGCCGAAGAAGTGCGCGGACGCATCGAACTCCATCGCAACGACTACCTGCGACTGGGGCAGCACCCGGCCGTGGTACGCGCCCGGCGCGAAGCCGACGAGCAGCTTGGCGCAGTGCGCGGCAATGACTGCCCAGGCGCGTCAACGACCGCACAGGCGTCGCTCCGGTCCCTGCTGCGCGCGTCCCTGCGCGCGAGCGATGTCGTGCTTACGTCCTCTGGCTGGAGCGCGAACGTGGGGCTGCTGGAAGCGCTGGCGTACCCGGGATTGCCCGTCTATTTCGACGAGGAATCGCATGGCTCGCTGCGTGATGGTGCGTCGACCGCGCACGCGCGACTGATTCCGATCGCCCACCACGATACGGCTGCACTTGAGCAGTTGGTGGCGCGCTTCGGTCCGGGTGTCGTATGTATCGACGCGGTCAACAGCACGCGCGGCTGCCGCGCTCCCGTGGAGGACTATCTCGCCGTGTGCGAACGCTACGACTGTGTGCTCGTGCTTGACGAATCGCACGCTTTCGGGATGATGGGATGCGGCGCGGGTGGCCTGGCAGTGGAGCGCGACTGCGCCGATCGAGTGCACTTTCGCACGATGTCGTTCGGCAAGGCGCTCGGCGGACACGGCGGTGCCATCGCGATCGGTGGCGCACACGCGCTCAGAGACGCGCGCGCCGCGCACTATGCGACCGCGATCAATCAGGCGATCGCATTGCGCTTGCACCCAGTGCTGTTCAGCTCAACAACGTCGCCAGCCCTCGCAGCCGGTCACGAGCGCGCACTGCGCCTGGCCATCGCCGAGCCGTGGCGCGCCGAACGATGCGTCGGACTCGCCACGAGGCTGCGTGATGCGCTCAAGGCGCGAGGCGTTCCGGCTTTCGGGCATGCGTCGCAGATCGTCTCGATCGCGTTCGATGATCTCGGGGCGTGCCGAATGTTCGAGGCGCTTCGCGATCGTGGCGTGCTCGGCGCCGTGTTCCTTCCCCCTGTGATCGCACGCGGCAGCTTGCTGCGATTCACCGTACACGCCGAGTCGACCGCGCAGGACGTCGACGAAACCATCGAGTTGCTGCTCGCGCTGGCAGGCAGTGGATGCAGCGCACCAGCGCGGGCGTGATGCTCACGGCGATCGTGCTTCGACGAGCACCCGAAGCGGGATGTACCAGCCGGGATCAACGGATCGTACTTCGAGTCTCCATTCACCGGGTTGCGTCGGTGCGAACTCGAAGTCGGCCGTCTGGCCCGGGCCCATCTCGATGTGCGCCGGACGCATGGTCGCCACCGTAGTCGGCAGGTCGGCGCCGTCCTTCGCGATCGCACGCCACTGCGCGACGGTCGAGTCGGTCTTCAACGTGAAGGCAACACGCCAATCGGGGTGAATGCTCACAATGCGCAGCCGATGCGTCTCGCCAACAGTCAGTCGCAGCGGCGCTGGCGAGCGTCTGCCGTTCACCAACGCGAACGGGCTCTCGTTTTTCTTGAGCACTTCAGGACCGCCGCCGCCGGCCACGATGACGTGATCGCGGGCCGGATCGCGCGGCTCGTCTGTCACGATGAGCGCGCCGTACATGCCGGAGTTCACCTGATGCCGATCATTCAGGTGCGAATGATACGGGTAGGTGCCCGAGCGCGTGGGTACGAAGGCCGCGACAAAGGAATCGCCTGGCGCAATCTGGGAAAACACATGAGTCCCCAGCCCGCTCCAGTTGGGCACACCGTCCGGAAAACTCTCGATCTCGAGCCCGTGCCAGTGAATGGATGTTGGCTCGTCGAGATTGTTCTTCAACACAATGCGTACGGGCTGATTGCGACGCAGTTCGAGCACGGGTCCCGGCAGCACGACCGAATCCCGCGCCGGTGCGATGTCACCGGCCTGCAGCGCGAAGCCGTATGCCGGCGCCCCGGTGATCAAACGGCCCTCCGACTTCTGCACGAAAAGATGCATCTCGCGCGCGTTCTCGGTGGACTGCTCCACGTAGCCCGGTGACGGCGCAACCTTCACGCCAACCACCAGGCCACGCATGGAATGGCCCTCATGTGCCGGGAGGTTGTGCGACGCGTGCAGCGTCGCATCCACGCTCAACGAGTCACGAGGCGATCCTGACAGGGTCACCGTCTCGTCAACGTGAAAGGAGAAGTGGCAGTGGAACAGCCAGTTGCCGGGCGTGCTCGGTACAAAGGCAAGCGTGAACGTCTCGAATGGTGCGATCAGGTCCGTGTTCGAGAGATGTCGTTGCGCAGCCGGCACCGCCGTGTCGCGCCGTCCGTTGCCGCGGGACTCGATCTCATAAAAGAATCCGTGCAAGTGCAGCGGATGATACAGCGCCGTCGCATTGATGATGCGAAATCGCGTGGAATCGCCTTGTTGCAGGTTGATCGTCTCGGTATGCGGCCATCCCTTGCCGTTGATCACCGCGACCACTTCGAACGGACGTCCGTCCGGATAATCGAGGAACCATTCGCTGAGCACGAGGATGTGCTCGGCAGCTCGTGCGCCGGGCCCGTCCACCACGATCGCGCCGTTGAGTTGACTGTCCTTCCAGAAACGATCGGAGGCCGTCGTCCCCAGAAATGCGCCCCAGTAGTGAAACGTGCCGACGTCAGCAAGTTGATACCGCACTTCCCGTGTTTCGCCGGCGCGCAGTTGCACGGTGTCCACGCCGTTGGCGTATCCTGGACGCAGACCCCCGACGACTATGGCCGAGTCGGAACGGTTGCGCAGCACGACAACCATCACGGTGCCCTGCGGAACACGCACGAGCGGACCGGGCACGAGGGGTGACTTGCCACGCTCGGCAAACGCGAGGATCGGCACCTCCGGATCGTCCAGCCCTTCCGGATGCCAGGAGCTTTCGATCACATCGAGATTGAGCCGAAACGTCGCGCCCTCGAGCCTTCCCGCTGGCGCGGTGTTCTGGTGAACGGCCGAGCGCACGACGCCGGGCGCTGGCTTGGGAAGCGGAACCCGCGGCAGCGCGGCGACGAGCTGCGCTTGCAGAACAACGCCGAGCACGGCAGAGATTGCGACTGACATGGAAGTGCCCGTGGGGGGGGCGAGTGACCGGCCGCGCGCAGGCCGCGCGCGAGGAGCTCGTTGACCCAGACGATGCAGCACTCTCGCGCGATTGGCAATACGCCGGCTGCTTCGCTACCGCCCCCCGCCAGCGGTCCGCCCCGGAAGCGCACTGAAGAAATCGAACATGTGCGGCAAGTTCGGCGCGACGACGTTCGAGTGATCGCCACCGGGTATCTCGAGATACTCGATGTTCGCACCCAACGCCTTCAGTGCGGCCACCATGACACGTGAACCGCCCACCGCAACCGTGGGATCAGCATCACCATGCACGACGAACTGCGGAATATCGCGAATCGTTGCGGCCGTACTCGCCACCCCGAAGCCGGAGAACGCGCCGAGTCCGGCCCAGATGTCGGGATACTTGGCAGCGATGGCCCACGTGCCGATCGCGCCCATGGAATGACCCATGAGAAAGATCCGTGATTCATCGATCGCATAGTGCTCGCGAACCTGCGCCAGCACGGCGAGCACATCCTGTTCGCTGAGTGACTGGGTGCGCATCGCCGCCGGGTCTCGGCTTCCACCGAGCGACACACCATACGCACCGTCCACGCGATAGCCAAGCGGAGCCGCGACGATGTACCCGTGCTGCTCGGCCAGTTGCGGCATAACGCGTCCATACGCTTCGAAGAACGAATCTTCGGTCGCGCCGAGTCCATGCAGCGAAATGATGAGCGGCATCGGCTTGTCATCACGGTATACGCGGGGAACGTACAGGCGATACGGCATGATCTCATCGGCTGCCTCAAGCAGATAATGCCGCTTGAGATCACCGGTGCGCCCCTTCCACGGGTCGCGACCGGCGTTGACGGAGACCAGCAACGACTCAGCCGCAGCAAACGCGCGAGCGGCGTTGAACGTGTTGAGCGCAATGCGACTGTTGTTCACCTGACGAAGGCGATCAACCGGGAACAGCAAATCGGAGCGCACCGGTTCGGCAACCGTCGTCGCGGCGGCTTCAAGACGGGCAATCGCAGCATCGAGTCCGTTTCGCACAACGACGCCGAGCGTGGACGTGCCGAGCACGCGAGTGCTGTCGCGAATCTCGACGGCGAGCACATAGCTGCCATCCGCGAGGCCATCGAGCGCGGCGTCAATCACGAAGGGAGTATCGCGCAGGTCGCGGGCAACGCCATCGAACTGCCCGAGGTCCTTCACCACCTCGAGCCGTGAGTTCGCGGTGCTCCCGGCCACGCGGCGACTGATCGTCGCATGCGCAGAGAGCGGACGGGTCAGCGGAAGTGACGGCGCGAAGATCTGCTCGACTCGCACCGCCCATGGCCGCGATGGATCCACGACCTGACGAGCGGTGCGCAATACGACAGACGCGGCATACTCCGACTCGGCCGTCCATTCCCGGTTTCCGAGCAACGAACTTGCGTGTGCGTACAGACGGCGCAACTCGGCGGTGCGGCCAAGGCGAGAGGCCGACGCGATCAGCGCGTCGAGCGAATCGATCTGCGTCTTGAGCGCACCGTCGGGTCGCGCGGAATTCTTGAGCGTGTTGTGCCGGACGCTCAGCGACAGGATCCCGGTGGGAGCCTGAGCCGATGCGTTGGCGCGCGGCACGAGCACGAGCGTGGTCGCCAGAGCCAGGACGCTGGCGCGCAGGAGACGAGTCAGGATACGAGATCGGATATGCATGCACCAAAGCTGCAGCCCGCGCAGTAGCCGTGTCCAGCCGGATCTTGAGATTCTATATCAATTTCGCGACACGACCGGTAGAATCAGAGTATGTCCCTGTCTCATCTTGCTGTGGACGCCGAACTCAACGAGTACGCGCGCCAGGCGGAGCGACTGCTCGCCGCTCATACTGCCGGCGAGTCGCAGGCATTCGAGCTGCTGCGGCGTACGCTGCCGCAGTTTCTGGATCCGGTAAAGACATGGCTTCCGCTGCCGCTCAGCGATGACGACATCGCGGCGGCCACGCTCACCATGGAGAGCGCCCGACTCGCGGTGGCGCGCGCGTACACGTTTCACGATTGGGCCGCGCTCGAACAACTCGTCACAGACGTGCACACGCCGGCGTCTCCCGTGCGTGCCTTCGAGTACGCCTGCGAGGCGGTCTTGAACGGCGATCTCACCGCGTTGTCGGCAATGCTTGCAGAGGATTCCTGGCTCGTGCACGCGAGGTCAACACGCATCACATGCCAGGATCCCACACAGCATCGCGCCACGCTGCTGCATTATCTGGCCGCGAATGGCGTGGAGTCGTATCGGCAGCGATCGCCCGCCAACGCGGTGGACATTGCGCGCCTCTTGCTCGACGCCGGTGCACAACCGGACGCGCTGGCGGGCATGTACGGGGACGAGTGCGCGCCGCTCAGCATGCTGGTCTCCAGCACGCCGCCGGCAGAAGCAGGCGTGCAGATAGCGCTGCTGCACCTGCTGGTGGACTACGGTGCGAACGTGGAAGGTGCGGGCACCTCGCACTGGCAATCACCACTGCTGACCGCGCTCAAGTTCGGCTTCGCCGACGCTGCCGACGCGCTCGTCGCCCGGGGCGCCGCCGTTGACGATGTGGTCAAGGCCGCCGGTCTCGGACAGCTGCATACGGTGGCAGAGATGTTGCCTTTCGCTTCGGGCCCGGATCGACACCGCGCACTCGCGCTTGCCGTCGAAACGGAGCGCGTGGACGTAGTGGGCTTGCTGCTCGACGCCGGCGAGTCACCGAACCGACTGAATCCAGACGGCTTTCACGATCATCAGACGCCGCTGCACAGTGCTGCCCTGCACGGCAACATGGAACTCGTGCAACTGCTGCTCGACTACGATGCGCCAACGACCATCAGAGACTCGCTGTGGCACAGCACGCCACTCGGTTGGGCCGAGCACGGCGGGCACGATGAAGTCGCGGCGCTGCTGCGAGACTGGACACCACACGAGTCGTAGAGCGCGGCCGGGCGCGCCGCAACTCACCGAGGCATCCGCGCTGGGTTAACGCGTCACGAACTGCACGAGCAGGACAATCGCGACGAGCGTCATCACGGCCGCGATCACCCACGGAATCCAGACGGGTGCGTTGGCGATCGTCTCCACCACAGGGCCGCCTCCGGAGTGTCGCTTCGTTCTCGTCGCGGAAAGCGCACGCACGATTTCGTCGCCCGAGGCAGGTCGATTTTCGGGCTGCTTGGCCAGCATGCGCATCACGATCTCGGTCAGCGCGCGCGGTGCATCTGGACGGCGTGCGGTGCACGGTTCCGGCGCCTGTTTCGCGTGGGCCTCCATCACCTGTTGCGGAGACCGTCCTGCGAAGGGAGGATGCCCGGTGATCATTTCATAGGCAACGACGCCAAGCGCGTACAGGTCGGCGCGGTGATCGAGCGCCAGGTCACCGGCCGCCTGCTCAGGGGCAACGTACGTTGGTGTGCCAAGGCTCATCCCGACCTGCGTGATGTGCAGCAGTTCCGTCTCGGACGTGGTCGCGCTGATCAGCGCCTTGCCGATGCCGAAGTCCAGCACCACCGCCTGCCCGTGAAAGAACATGACGTTCTCCGGCTTGATGTCGCGATGCACCACCGACTCTTCGTGCGCATAGGCGAGTGCCCCGGCAATTCCTTCGAGAATGCGAACGATATCGTCGAAGGCCATCGGGCGCTCTCGGCTCATGCGCTGGCGCAGCGACTCACCATCCACGAATGGCATGGTATAGTACAGATGCGAACCGGCCAGCCCGGCCGAGAGCAGCGGCACGATGTGTGGATGCTGCAGGCGCGCGGCAAGGCCGATCTCCCGCTTGAAACGGTCGGCCGAGAGCGAGGCGGCCAGTTCAGGCGCGAGCACCTTGATCACCACACTCCGTCGCAGCGCGTTTTCTGACGCGACGAAGACGCGAGACATGCCGCCACGAGGCAGTTCGCGCTCGATCGTATACTGATCGGCCAATGCCGCTTGCACTTCGGACTGGAGCGAATCGTGTGGCATGCCGCGACCTCGAAGGGAGTGCTCAGAATCTACGGCCCAGCCCTGCCTGCGGATACTCGCCCGCGTCGCGGTGCGGCGGCGAATGGCCGCCTGGCTACGCGTCGCCGTTGTCGTCCAGCCCCACCACCAGATTGCGGCCGGCCTTCTTCGCACGCCCAACGGCCGTCTCAGCGAAGGTCAGTAGCGCGTCCACCGTCGACGCGCCCTCACTCAGCTCGGCCACGCCGATGCTCAGCGTGCATCGCACGCCCGTGTAGTCACCGGGGAACAGATGGCGTGCCATGCGTTCACGGATGCGCTCGGCCAGTACCAGCCCACCCGGAAGTTCCGTGCTCGGCAGCAACACGGCAAACTCTTCCCCCCCCACACGCCCGATAATGTCTGTGGTGCGTGATTCCTGACGACACACCCACGCAATGGCGCGCAGACACTCGTCGCCGAACGCGGTACCGTGCGACTCGTTGAGTTCTCGGAACCGGTCCGGGTCGACGAGCAGAACGGTGAGCGGCTGGCCGTAACGACGGCCGCGCGCAATCTCGGCGGCGGCTACATCGAAGAAACCGCGCCGGGTAGCCACGCCGGTCAGGTCGTCCGTGGCGGAGGTGGTGCCATCACGCACCTGTTCCTCGAGGCGGCGCCGCTCGGACAGGTCGCGCGTGATCACCTGATACGAGCGATCCCCAACCCCGTTGTCGAGCACCGCCACGACCGAGGTGGCCCAGAATGGCGTCCCGTCGCGGCGCAGGCGATGGGCCTCCTCCTCGCTCCACCCATTCTGCGCGGCTGCCTGCAGCAGGTCGCGCACATGTGCCTCCCCACCGGATTCGGCCGGTGCCAGCACCGCCATGGACTGCCCGACGATGTCGGACGCGGCACAGTGGTGCACGCGTTCCGCCGATTCACTCCAGGACGTCACGATACCGTTGGCGTCGACCAGGTACAGCGCATAGTCGCGCACACCCACATCGATGGCGCGCACCCGCGCGGCGAGATGCCAAGTTTCCGCTTCGAGCGCCGACACGGCAGACGCGTCGGTGACGAGCGCGATGAAGCGGTTGGGCGCGCGCTTGACCAGTGACAGCAGCAACGCGTGGCCTTCCCCACGCACGGGGGGAAGGGACATCGTGATGCTTTCGCGCACGACGCCCATGGCGTCGTCGAACGCTCGCGCACTCGCGCCCAGGTCACCCACCCACGGCGCGAGCACGTCGAAAAACGGCGACAAGTCGCCACTTCGCAGGAACGGATGCAACAGCCGTTTGGCGGACGAGTTCGCCAGTTCGACCTGACCATCATCGTCCATCGCCACCATGCCCACCGGTGACAGCACGAACAGATCGAGCAACGCGTCGTGTGTCACGCGTCCGCCTGGGCCGGCGTCGTTTCCGGGACCGACATTGGCGTCAGGGCACGTGTTCTCACCTCTTCGAGCACGCGCGCTTCAAACGCGTCGACCGACAGGATCTCCTGCTTCTTGCCGGTGCCACGCACACGAAGCGCGACCGTGTGCTCGTCGACCTCCCGTTTGCCAATGACCGTCATGTACGGCACCTTGTGCACTTCGCCATCGCGAATGCGGTAGTTGAGCGTCTCGTTACGCGCATCGACACTCGCCCGCAAACCATGCGCACGGAACCGGGCGACCAACGCGTCGGCGGCGACCCGATAGTCGTCCGCCACCGGAATCACGCGGACTTGCTCGGGCGCCAGCCACACCGGGAACGCGCCGGCAAAGTGTTCGATCAGGATCGCGAGAAAACGCTCGAACGAGCCGTTCACCGCGCGGTGAATCACCACCGGGCGATGGGCGCCATTGTCTTCACCGACGTAGGACAGGTCGAAGCGCTCCGGTGCGGCGTAGTCGAGCTGGATCGTGCCCAGCTGCCACGCGCGCCCGATGGAGTCGCGCACGTCAAAGTCTATCTTGGGACCGTAGAACGCGCCGTCGCCTTCCTTGAGCTCGTACGGTAGTCCCGTGGACTCGAGTGCGGCGCGCAACGCGCCTTCGGCACGGTCCCACATCTCGTCGCTGCCAATGCGCTCCGCAGGACGCGTGGCGAACTTGAGCGTCGCGGTGAGCCCGAACGTCGCGTAGTAATCGAGGATGAACCGCACGAGACGATTCACTTCCTCGGCGATCTGCGACTCCATCAGGTAGATGTGGCAGTCGTCCTGCTGGAACTGCCGCACGCGCGTGAGGCCAGACAACGCGCCCGTGACTTCGTTCCGGTGCAGCACATCGTACGTGGTGAGGCGCATGGGCAGCTCGCGATACGAGTGCTTCTTCGCCGCATAGAAGATGTGGTGCGAGGGACAGTTCATCGGTTTGAGCGAGCTGTCGTGTTCGCCCGTCTCCGCGTTGAGCACCAGGAACATGTTCTCGCGGTATTTGCCCCAGTGACCCGACGTCTCCCAGAGCGACTTGTTGTAGAGCAGCGGCGTGCGGATTTCCTGGTACTGTTCGCGCTGCAACTCGCGCATGTACGCCTGCAGATCGTTCACGAGCGACGTGCCGCGCTCCGTCCAGAAAGGCGCGCCCGGCGACACGGGGTGGAAGAAGAACAGGTCGAGTGACTTGCCGAGCACACGGTGGTCCCGCTTCTTCGCTTCCTCGAGCTGATGCAGATGCGCCTCGAGTTCGTCCTTTTTCCAGAAGGCCGTCGCGTAGATGCGCTGCAGCATTTGGCGCTTTACGTCGCCGCGCCAGTATGCGCCGGCTATCGACAACAGCTTGAAATGCTTGAGGTACGACGTGTCGGGCACGTGGGGGCCGCGGCACAGGTCCACAAACGGTCCGTCGGTATACACGGAGATCACTTCGTCGCTGCCTTCGAAGTCGGCCAAGCGCTCCAGCTTGAGCGGATCGCCGGCAAAGCGCTCGCGCGCCTCCGCCAGCGTGACTTCCTCGCGCGTGAACGGATACTTCTCCTGCACCACCTTGCGCATTTCCGCCTCGAACGCGAGCAGATCGTCCGGTGTGAACGGCGTGTCGACGCCAAAGTCGTAGTAGAAGCCGTCATCGATGGCGGGGCCGAAGCCGATGCTGGCCTCCGGACGCAGACGGCGAACGGCCGTTGCGAGAATGTGCGCGCCGGAATGGCGAAGCACGCCAAGCGCACGAGCGTCCTTGTCAGTGATCACCACGAACGCGCCGCTCTGGCGCAGCGGCGTCATCAGATCCAGCACTTCACCGTCGAGCGCGACGGCCACGGAGGCGCTGAGCAGGCGCGCGCCAATCGATCCGACCACCTCGCGCGCCAGCGTTCCACTCGGCACTTCCCGCGTACTGCCATCAGGAAGCGTGAGGACGATCTGGTGGGAGCTGGTGGAGTCGGACGGCAAATCGGACATTCTGGACACGGACGGAGGAGCGCCTCGCGAGCCCTGCATGCGGGGACGAATCAGCAACTTGTGGGGTAGCACGGGTATGTTGGCCGCTGCGACTCGGGTCGCCGCGCGCCCCGTGTCAAGTTATCCTTCGTGAATGTGCCGCGCCACAATGTTGGAGCCCACCCATGCCCCTTCTTTCCATGCGTAAGTCCCAGCCAGCCAACAGCCTGCTTCTCATCGCCATCGGCGCTGCCGCCGGTCTGGTGGCAGGAGCGGTGCTCGTCGATCGCCTCGGCGGTCTCGACCGGGTGCTCAAGCGCGTGGCGCGCTCCTCGGGATCGCTCGGTGGTACGCCGGAGCACGAAGAGCCGTACGGCCTTCATGATGCCGACGGCGGCTACGAAGACGACGACTACGCGGACGTCGATGACGACAGTGACTACGACAGCGCCGACGAGGAGCTCTCGCCCGAGTCGATCTCGCACCTGCACGCGGGCAGCCGGCAGAGCCGCGGCACCAGTCGAAGCCGCAGCGGCAGTCGCGGTCGGGCCGCGCCGGACGTGCTCACGCTCGAGGCGCGCGTGCTCGAGGCGTTTCACAACGACCCGATCCTGCGCGAGCGCGCGATCGACATCGGCGCGATTGCCGAGGGCGTCATCGAACTCACCGGCTGGGTACACGCCGACAGCGAAGTCGCGCACGCCGTGACCATCGCTGGCGGCGTACCGGACGTGTTTCATGTGGTGGACCAGCTCACGGTCCGGCAGCCGGCGCGATCGCGCCGCGCAACTGACCCGCGACCCGTCCTGCCACAGTCCGACCCGACGTCGTCGGCCGCACCCCCGCGCGCCGACTGATTGACGACTGGTCGCCGACCACCAAGGCTGTGCCTGCCCCGAGCGGCCGGCCCGCGTGCCCACGCACCCGGACCGGCCGTATAGCTTACGCCCCATGACCGGATACACCCCACTCGACGACCTGCCGCCGACCTTCGACCCGTCGGCGACTGAACGCACCTGGTATGACCGCTGGACCGCCGAC
>JBBQNT010000003.1:0-52141 GCA_038330215.1 Gemmatimonadales bacterium | reverse complement strand
CCGACCACGAACAGGCCCATACCCAGCACGGCCGCGATCAGCGCCGCCGTCTTGTACGTTTTGGGGACGGTGGCGTTGCCGATGCGCGTCTGGAACTCTTCGCGCGTCGGGTAGTGGTAATGATGGACGCCGCTCACTCGAACATCTCCTGGGCCGAATCGGCCGCGTCATGATCGTCGTCGTGCGCCCTACCAGGACCGCCGGTAGTGGGCGCACCATTCGGGAAGGACAGCTTCGCGCGGCCTTCCGTGGCGGCGTTCACCCCGGAGCTGCCAGGCGTGAGCTGAATGGGCGCGGGCACGAACGGTGCCGGCAGCTGCGGCGCGGTAGCCGACGAGCGAGGCACCGTGGCGCCATTCTGTCCAGGCATGCCGTAGGGGCCGATCTCCGCCGTGCCGGCCTGCAGGGCACGCACATAATTCGCGACGTCCCAGCGCTGCGCCTCCTCGATTCGCGCGTAGTTGGGCATGATGCCGCGTCCATTGCGAATGATGCCGAATACGTAGCCGTCGGTGCGTCCGCGTGCGCTCGGCGAAAGCAGCGAAGGCGAATACCCATAGGCCGGGTTGAGCGCCTTCATCGAGCCGTTGCCATCGCCCTGATCACCGTGGCAGACGGCGCAGTTGATGGAATAGTACATGCGCCCGCGCGCCAGCGACTGCGCGTCCGCCGGCACGGGATTGACCAGCCCGGACATGGAATCGACGGTGAGAGGCGCCGGCGTGTACGAGACGGTGAATCCGGCCACTGTGACGCCCTGGGTGGGCACCGAGAACTGCGGCTGGAAACGAGGCGCCACGATCGTGTCGTTCAGGTTGACGGCGAATGACTCCCACGGCTCGAGGCGCGGCTGGTTCTTGAAGTCGGTGAACCATGCGCAGGCCGAGAAACCGAACGGCAGCGCGAGCACGAACGCGGAACGCACGAGGCGCGCGGAAGTTGACATGACAGTCTGATCAGGCTTCACGACGCACCTCTTCTGCACCGTGCTTCTGCAGCAACGCTTCGACCTGGGGCGCCTTGTCTTCACTGCACGCCACAAAGATCCCGAAGTGTCCGCCGCTGAAGCGCGGATCGTACCCGACCGTTGTGGTCAGGCGCGGAATGCGCGCATTGATGAACATGCCGACCACCGTGGCAAGGCAGCCGACCAGCACCATCACCTCGAACCCGATGATGGTGTAGGGAATCCACGAGGCAATGGCCTTTCCACCGGTGACGAGCGGCCAGTAGTCGCCCGTCCAGATGGAGATCCAGTAGCCGAACGACACGCCGAGCAGGCCGCCGATGAGCGTGAAGCGACGCACGACGCTGTTCGGGCCGTCGATCGCGTCGTCGATCTCGTGACGGATCGTGGGCGAGAAGACGGTGACGTTGCCGAGTCGCGCCTTCTTGAGCTCCTCGATGGCGTGAACGGTGGTATCGAGATGCGGGAACGCTCCGAGAACGCCTTGCATCAGTGGTGCCCTCCGTCCACGGCGGCGTGCTTGCGCCGCGGGACGACGATTTCCTTGAGTTCCATGATGGCCATGACCGGCATCTGCTTGACGAACAACAGAAACCACATGAAGAACCAGCCAAACGAGCCCACAAGGAAGCTCATGTCCACCCAGCTCGGCGCATAGCTGCCCCACTGCCACGGCTCGAACTCATGGCTGAGCGACGGCACCACGATCACGAAGCGCTCGTACCACATGCCGATGTTGATGAAGATTGACAGGAACCAGAGCCACGTGGGGTTGCGGCGCAGCTTCTGCGACCACAGCGACATGGGCAGGGCCATGTTGCACAGCAACATGATCCAGGCCGCCCACCACCACTGACCAAACACGCGATTCCAGAAAAACTCCTGCTCGGGTCGCACACCGCTGTACCACGCGATGAAGAACTCAATCATGTAGGCGCAGCCCACCACCAGGGACGTGAACAGCACGACTTTGGCCGTTGCGTCGAGATGATTGAGCGTGATGTAGTGCTCGAGCTTGAACCACTTTCTCATCGGGATCACAATCGTCCACACCATCGCGAAACCCGAGAAAATCGCACCGGCCACGAAGTACGGCGGGAAGATCGAGGCGTGCCAGCCCGGCACCAGCGACATGGCGAAGTCGAAGGAAACGACGGAGTGCACGGACAACACGAGCGGCGTACTGAACGCGGCCAGGAACAGATACGCCTTGGCGAAATGGCGCCACTCACGATCACTGTTGCGCCAGCCCAGCGAGAGAATGCCGTAGATGCGCTTGCGCATCGGATTCGTTTCCCGGTCACGCAGCACGGCGAAGTCGGGAATGAGACCGATGTAGAGGAACGTGGTCGAAATCGTGAGGTACGTGGAA
Organism: Gemmatimonadales bacterium; assembly: GCA_038330215.1. Lineage (GTDB taxonomy): Bacteria > Gemmatimonadota > Gemmatimonadetes > Gemmatimonadales > Gemmatimonadaceae > JAABRT01. The sequence goes on along the minus strand of JBBQNT010000003.1, from coordinate 49,802 downwards.
ATGGCGAACACGTCCCACACGAGCGGCGACTTGAAGTTCGGCCACAACAGGCGCCAGTTCGGATACGGAATCAGCCAGAAGAACTTCCACGGACGCCCGATGTGAATGATCGGGAACAGACCGGCCGTCATGACGGCGAACACGGTCATGGCTTCGGCGGCTCGATAAATCGAGGTTCGGAAACCGGCGCGGAAGAGGTACAGAATGGCGGAAATCAGTGTACCGGCGTGACCGATACCAACCCAGAAAACGAACGTGATGATGTAGACACCCCACATCACCGGCGGCTCGTATCCTGCCTGTCCGAGTCCCCAGTAGATCTGGTAGATCCAGGCCGAGGCGCCGATGAGCATCGCGAACACCGCAACGCTCAGGCCCAGCAGCCACTGCTTGGTGAAGCCGAGCGTCGAGATGATCTCGCGATCGACCTGCTCGTAATCCTTGACCGCGGGGAGCTGATTGTCGGCCGACGGAAGGTTCGGCCGGCGAAGCTCCTCGACCGGTTGCGCGATGGTGCCCATCCGGTGACGCCTCCTCAGGCCGTGGCCGACGCCGCAGGCGCCGGGTGATTGACTTTCTTGAGGTAGACCACGGCGGTATACGTGTTCAGTTCTTCGAACACGTGATACGCGCGGCGGTCGTACGCGAGCTTCGCAACACTCCAGTTTTCATCGGCAGCGTCACCGAACACGATCGCGCGTGAGGGACACGCCTGTGCGCACGCGGTGGTGAACTCGTCGGCCGTGACCTCGCGCTCCTCGCTGCGCGCCCGGTGTTCGCTCTCCCGGATGCGCTGCACGCAGAACGTGCACTTTTCCATGACGCCCTTGCCGCGCACGGTGACATCGGGGTTGAGCATCCAATGCATCGGCTCCGGCCACGCGTACTGCTTGCGTTCCGGCTCACCGTACCCGAACCAGTTGTAGTAGCGCACCTTGTACGGGCAGTTGTTGCTGCAGTAGCGCGTGCCGACGCAGCGATTGTAGACCTGCACGTTGAGACCGTCGGGCGAGTGATACGTGGCGTACACCGGGCACACGGGCTCGCACGGCGCGTTGCCGCAGTGCTGGCACATCATGGGCACGAAACGCGTTTCGAAGTCGGGAGAGAACTCGTTCTCCGTGTTCGTATTGCCTTCGTAGTAGCGTTCCAGACGAATCCAGGCCATTTCGCGGCCCTTGATGATATTCGCGCCCGGACGCTCATCCCACGTGACCGGACTGAGCGCGCGTCCCTGGTAGCGCGCGCCCACGGTGGGAATGTTGTTCTCGCTGTAGCACGCGGTGACGCAGGCCGAACAACCGGTGCACCGCGCCAGGTCGATGGTCATCGCCCAGCGGCGCGCCTCGGCCCGGGTGGGGTGCTCGGAGTTGTACATGCCCTTTTCATTCGCGAGCGGGTTGGCGAACTCACCCTGCGCGTCGGCGGCGATCGGAGACTTGAGTCCCGGCAGGAACTCCTGCGACACGTGGCCCGGAATATCGTGTCCGTGCTCTTCCGCCTCGGGGTTTGAAATCGCGGCGGCCATCATGGCCTGCGCGATACCGCGGCCGTGCTGGCGGGCGGACCCTTCGGTGGTAACGAGTGCACTGTGCAACTCACCGCGCGTGACCGTGCCGCGCGCGGAGACGAGTGCCAGGTTGCCGGCGGAGTCCCAGGCGCTGGGCACAACCGTGTAAGCGTTGACGCCGACGCCTTCCGCGAACCGTCCGTACGCGGTGTGTCCCTGGCCGAGCGCAATGGCGACGGTGTCGGGGCGTACACCCATGTACGGATAGGCCGGCGCCGTGATCTCTCCGGCCGACGTGCGTACCGTGAGATGATCACCTTCGCGAACACCCATCTGCTTGGCGGTCATGGGGTGGATTTCCACCCACGACTGCCACGCGAGCTTGGTGACGGGATCGGGCAGCTCCTGCAACCATGGCTTGTTAGCGCCGTCTCCGTCGCCAAGCGTGGCGGAAGGATACACGTACACGAACATTCCGTCGCCGGTCGTCAGGTCGGCCGCGGGTGACGGCGTGATGGTGCCGCCGGTGCGCGTGGCGCGCGGGAGCACCGCCGATCCGCTGATCGTGGCCTGCGTCAGTGCCGTTGCAAATGCGGTTGGCCCGCCGGGAAAGTTGGCGATGAGCCAGGCGCGATAATCCGCCTGCGGGAAGCGCGACGCGATCGCGCCGTCAGCCCGCGCGGCCGTGAGCAGCACGTCCGCCGTGGCGCGCGTATCGAAGATGGGCTCCATGGTCTGCTGCTGCAGTGACCGCGTGTTGGCCGCCACGATGGAATCGCCCCAGCTCTCGAGCCAGTGGTGATCGGGCAGCACCAGGTCGCAGAGCAGGCTCGTCTCGTCGGGCATGCTCGAGAACGAGACCTTGAAGTCGACCTTCGCGAACGCTTCCGCAAAACCGGCCGCCAGGGGCATGGAGTGCGCCGGGTTCACATGTCGCACAAACGCGATCGACACCGAGCCGGCATTCATGCGCTGTACCACGTCGACGAGCTCGGCGTAGTTGGCGATGCCCTCGTATCCCGCGTGTGCCGTGGCAGGCTTGATCGTGGTTCCGACGCTGCCGTTCTGGCGATTGATGTCGGCCACCATCGCTCCGCATTCCACCGCGTTCGGCGTCGTGAGGCCGCAGAGCGCCATGAGTCCGCTGCCCGCGCCGCGCACCGCCGCGATCAGCGCGGTGATGGTGGCCTCCGGCACGTCGGCGGCCTGTGCGGCCTGCGCGGCAGTGGCCTGTCCGAGAATGGCACGGCAGATGTCCATCTCACTGCCGGGCCGTGCGGGAATCCACTGGTCGGCGTTCAGGCCCGTGAGCGAGCGACGGGCACCGATGTACACGAGCTGCGGCGCGCGGTCGAGTTTGGCGCGCGCGTCGGCCCAGTCGAGCTGCTGGGGCACGGTGTGCCCCCAGGCATCGAGGAAGTCGGCGGAGAAGCTGACCACAAGCGATGCGGCGCTGAAGTCGAGCTCCGGCCACGCCGCACCGTACGCCTGGCGATTGCTGGCGATGGTGGCGGCGGGCGCCATGGTATCGACCGAGAAGTGCGGCGGCATGCCATTGGCCGACAGCCACTGGTCGAGGAAGCCGGGGAAGCTGCCAGTCTCGTGGGCGTTGAGGAACACCGCGTTCCCCACCAGGCCACGGGCCTTGGCGGCACCGATGCGCAGGCCGAGTTCCTCGAGCGCACGATCCCACGTGACGGGAACGAGCGCGCCGTTCTCGCGCAGCATGGGCTGGCGGAACCGATCAGGATTGTAGAGCCCCTGCACTGCCGCCAGTCCGCTGGAGCAGATCGCGCCGCGGTTGACCGGGTGTGCCGGATTGCCGTCCAGCTTGAGGACGCGTCCGTCGCGCACCTCGGCCAGCACGCCACATCCCGTTGCACACTCGTTGCAGGTGGTGGCGTAGTACTGCGACACGCCGGCCACCGTGTTGTCCGGCGACACAACGTACGGAATCAAGTTCCCGACCTTTTCGGACGAACACCCGACGACTGCAGTGGTCGCGCCCGTGGCGCCAAGAATCTTGAGGAAGTCTCGGCGCTTGACGCCGCTTCCCGCTTCAGTGCTCATTCAGTAACTCCGCTCCTGGCGGCTGCTCATGGCGTGCGTCCGGACAATGCCCCGACCGACGCCCGAGGTAAGTGGTCAGTCGGGGAATCAGTAGTGGCAAACGGAACAGTCGTACCGCGCCTTCTTCACCGGTTCGTTCGCGAGCGCTGCAACGACGCTGTCCGGCATGCCGGCGAGGCGCGCGCCTTCGGCTGGCTTATAGCCCTGCACATGGCAGTTGATGCACCAGCCCATGTTCAGCGAGGCGTACTGCTCCACTGGGCTGTAACCCTCTCCGATGCCGGCTGCGCCCTGCTTCTGGATCTCACCGTGGCACGACTGACACGTCACGCCCGCATTGACGTGCCGCATGTGCGGGAACTGCACATAATCCGGGACCTTGTGCACGCGATTCCACGGGATCGGTTCCTTCTTGTTCCAGTACTCGGCGACTTTCTTGATTTCCGGGCTGTCGGTCTTGACGAGCGTATGACAACCCATGCAGGTGGCCACGGAGGGATTGCCCGGATCCATGGCCTTGTTGGCCTGCGAGTGACAGTACAGGCAGTTCATGCCAAGCTTCGCGACATGCGGGGCGTGAATGAACTTCACCGGCTGCTCCACGAGTTTGCCCTGCGACGACGAAGCGCCGCTATACGCGGACAGAAACGTCGCCGCAGCGGCCAGCGCAAGAAAACCGGGTATGACTGTCCACTTCTTCTTCGTCGTCATCGACTCGACCGTGATGGTGAGTTGGTGAAGCGTACGTGAGGGACCAAGGTCCAGTTCATTCGGAATGCACGCGCTGGGTCATTCACAAACGTGAAGCTGGCAGAGGCCGGTAAGCACAATCGCTTAGTATGTCCGGGGGCGTATTTGTACGCAAGTGCAAATCCCGTAAGGTTTAAGGCGATCTCCTCTGGTGTTGCGCACGCCCCGAGCGATCCCGAACAACGGCGGTGTAACCGACCGGTGCCGGAAATGGTTTCCACCGTTTATGAGTCCGCCACAAAGCGCACGGATTGACGCAGAGGCGCCGGCAACAGTGCATGCAGCGCGCGGCTCTGTTGCACGAGCCGAAGCGGCCACTGCGTACCGACCACGAGCGCGGCCGGTCCGATCGTGCGCACGAGATGTTCGAAGTGATCCTCCGGTGGCCCCCACACCCAACCAAAGTCGAAGCGCAATGGTGCGCGTTCGTCCGGCGTGAGGCCCCACCACACTTCTTCGATGAAGTCCCTGCCCGCCCCGCTTATCACCAAGGTGCAGCCCGTGCTGGCGCGCGCGAGGGCGCGCACGGTTGCGGGCGCCAGGTCGCCGGCGGTATCGAGGGTGTGCCGCTGCCTGAGGTCCTCGACGCGCACGGTAAGATGCAGTGGCGTGTGCGTCGCGGCGCACGCGTGGGCGAGTTCGAGCAGCGCTGCATCGCCCGACCCGTAACCCCACTGCGCCGGATACACGCGAATGCATGCGGCCCCCTGCTCCAGCTCCTGCGTGAGCAGGCGGCGCCAGCCCGGCCAGTCGGGGCGGACGCAAGGCGCGGCCAGCAGCACGTCCCCGTGCGGCGCAAGCGCGCGCCGAAGCACTGCGTTGCCCGGCGCGGGATCACGGTGCCAAGCGCTGGGCAGCCAACCCACCCACGCCTGCCGGATGCCTTCGCGTTCGAGGACGCGCACGAGGACGTCGGGGTCGGGGTGGGGGACGTCGCGAAAGGGATACGGCCCGATCCAGGCGCTGACGTCCACTTCGGCGAAACGCGTGGCGTTCGCGGTCATGCGCGCCCCTGCTCTGCGGCCACGGGGTCGGATACCGCGAACCGGGCGCGCGGGAAGAAGCGCACGGCGTTTCGCCAGCGAATGTCATGCCGCGCACCGTCGCTCAGCCCCACCGCGTCGAGCGCCCAGGCTTTGGTGAGGCCCGTGCAGAGCGTCAGATCGGCCGCCCACAGCACGCGCGAAACGCCGAATGCCTCAATGGTGTCGTCCATCATGCCGCGATCGATTCCGCTGCCTGACAGGTCCACATGCACATTCGGCAGGTCGCGCACCGCATGCAATGTGTGCGCCCAGTCGCCGCCGCCGCCGATGTGCGCGAGCAGGAATCGCGTGCGCGGGTGCCGTTCGGCGAGTCGGCCCAATTCGACACCATCGCTTGCGTCCTGCCCGGGCCACTCGCGCCGGCGATCCTGCCACACATGATGCAGGATCGGCGCGTCGAGTCGCGCAGCTTCCGCCGCAATGTCGTCGAGCAATGCATCGTCCGCCTTGCGACTCGCCGCGAGCTTGATGCCCACGGCCTGCGCGGCGAATCCGTCGGCAATCTCGTGCTGCGCGTGCGAAGCATGGTTCGGGTTGACCGCAACATATGTGAAGATGCGTGCATGTTCGCGTCCAAGCGCACGCCTGTCCCGCTCCGCGAACTCACGCAGCCAGTTGTTGGCGTACGTGAGATCCTCGGGTGACGGAAAGTAGGTGGGCGACGTGTGTCCCCAACTGCCGAGCACCGACGCGACATGCGCAATCACTCCGATGCGCTCTCCCGCCTGCAAGCGCGACGCGTTGTACGCGCCCCATGTGGCGCGTCCACTCGCCTCACTGTGGAAATGCGCGTGCGCATCGATGAGCGGGATGTCTCCGGCGAGCGGGTCGTCGTCGGGCAGGTGCGAGGTGCGAGTCATGTCGGCGTCGTCGGGCGAGTGCGAGGGGCGAGTCATGTCGGCCTCACCGTAGCGTCCGCAAACTGCGCGCTCACGGTCGCGGCGGCCCGGGCGACGGATGCGCCGATCTGATCCAGCGCCGAATCGTCATGCGCAAGTGCGGCGAACTGATATGCACCACGCTTCAGCAAAACGCCCTCGCGCGCGCTCTCGGCGACCAGCGCGTCGATACGCTCCTGGTTGTCCGAGACAAAGCGCCACATGTGCGGCGGGCCTTGCACGCTGATGCCAAGCGTGTGCGGTGCGATCGCGTCTCGAACTACCGCTTGCATGCGCTGGCCCACGCGCGCGAGTTCACCGCACACATCGGTGCGCGCGTGCCGGTCGAGCACGGCGCGCGTCGCGGCCAGGGCCGTGGTTTCGGACGCGAGCGTAGACGAGATCCACGCCGAGCGCGCGAACTCCATCACCTCCCGCTTGCCCACCACCGCCGCGATTGGAAACCCGTTGGCCATCGCCTTGCCGAGGCACGTGAGATCAGACGTAATGCCGCGCAGCTCCTGCACGCCGCCGGTGCGAATGCGAAAAGCCGTCTTGATCTCGTCGAACACCAGCACCGCACCCATCGTGTCGGCGAGCCGTCGCGCTGTGCGCAACCACTCGTCGCTCGCGATCTCGTGCACGAGCGGTTCGATCACGATCGCCGCCAAAGACTGGCCGGCTTCCTGTGCCGCATATTCGAGCGCCGCGGCATCATTGAACGACACCATCTGCACGTCTGCGTTCGCCCCATGCGGAACGCCGGGGCCGGCGTTGCTCCAGTCGTGCCACCCGAAGTAGCCGCACGCGATAATGCGATCCCGTCCCGTCGCCGCACGCGCCAGGCGAAGCGCCGCTGCGGTCGCCTCGGCGCCGCTCCTGAGAAATCGCACCTGTTCCGCGCACGGAACGACGTCGATCAATCGCTCGGCCACTTCGATCTCGAGCAGCGGCGACAGCCCCCCGACATTTCCGTCTCGTACTGCTGCGTAGACCGCTGCGTCTACCTCAGCGTCGGCGTACCCGAACGCGACCGCGCCGAGCGCCATGGTGCAGTCTACGAGATCGCGTCCGTCTGCCGTTTCCACGCGGCACCCGTAGGCGCGACGGAAGTGCGTTGGCAGGTCGGGCGCGAGCGCCGCTCCATACAGCGCGGCATCACGCTTGCTTCCCGTGGACGCGCCGCCCGGGATCACGCGCCGCGCGCGCTCAGACCACATACGCGTTTCGCACTTGCTATACCGATTCGTCGGCTGAGATGGCCGTATGAACGTCTGCGTACACGTTCGGCACGTCCGCTTCGGTGAGTCCGAGCCGACGCAGCAGCCCGCGGCGCTCGCGCTCCAACGTACGAAGCACTTCGATCGCGGCCGTGCGCAACATGGTGAGTTCGCGCGAATCCGGCGAGGCGCGAAACACGAGCGAGCGGATGCTGCGCATGATGAGTTCGGGATTTCGCGTCTTGAAGTACGCGATCGAGCCGAGCGCCTGTTCCACGTCGCTGAAAGTGCGCTCAATGTCGTCTGCGGTGGGTGGGGGCGTTGCCTTGCGCGGTCGCATGAGACGACGCGTGGCGTCTCCTGCTGCGATGTGCAGCTCATACAACGCGAGCAGCACGGCCTGAGCGAGGTTGAGCGAATAATGTGACGTGGTGGGAATCGTGACGATCATGTTCGCACGATCGACCGCCTCGCCCGGCAGTCCGTGATCTTCGCGGCCGAACAGCAGCGCGACCGGTCCGTCGTTTCCTGCATCGAGCAGATCTTCCGTCATCGAGCGCGGAGAGTGCATGGCCCATCGCGCCGCACGCCGCCGGCCGGTGAATGCCGCCACGCGCACGCAGTCGGCGAGCGCCTCGTCCAGCGAGTCGAAGTGCCGGATGCGTTCGACCACGTCCCGCGTGTCGTGTGCGATTTGTTCGATGCGCGTGAGATCGTAGCGGACAGGACGCACCAGGCGAAGATCGTGCACCCCCATGTTCTTCATCGCGCGCACAACGGCGCCGATGTTGACGGGATCCTGCGGTTCGAACAAGACCACCTTGACGGCGGCGAGAGAAGACTCGGTCATTCGGTCAGCCAGGGATGACGGATCATGCGCGAACGCTGTCGGCAACGCTCGCGAGCTGCAGGAGCAGGGCCCGGCACGGATCGTGCCGGTCTCCCCGAAGATACACGAACTCACCGCGTGAACCGGAGAGCACAAGCTGCCCCCGACGACGCTCCCGGTGGGCGGGGCGTTCGTTCACAACGAGGTCAAAGCGAAACGGCGCGTCGTGGCCGGACGGGAGTGCATTCAGCGATAGCCGCACGAACATGGACCACCCGGTGGTCGAACGCTGCCACTCGGCGCGCAGTGGAGGCGCGCCGCTCACGAGCTGTGTGATGCGGGGCTGCGGCGCGGACGGGACGAGCAGCCAGGCGCCGGTCCACGGTGACGCGTCGGCTGCACCAATGTACAGTTGCACGCCATCCGCGTTCACGTCCGCACGCTCATTGTCGAGCGCATTCACGGCGTCTGCGGCGGGAACCACGACCGTTCCAGTGTGCGCGTGCACCGCGATCAAAAGCTCCTGGCCGTCGGCTTCGAGCTCGACCTCCGCAGAGGGGTGACCGGCCTGATCAAACGAGTCTTCGGAGCCCCTGTAGTGTGCCGGTCCAAGCTCGAAGCGCAGGCGACGCCCGGCCGGAAGCACATGCACGGACGCGGCGTGCACCTGCGGACGCGCCGCGTGCGTCGCCTCGGCCTGCACCACCGGTGCCCGCAGCCCCTCGAGATCGAGGCTGCTACGCGCCGCGCCGACCGACAGCTCGATGTGCCACCCATTCGCCGCGGCGTGATGAATGGCCGTCGTGCCGTTTCGCATGTGCACGCGCAGCGGAAGCAAAGCGCATGCGACGTGCGCGTCCGCCGAGACATCTGTGTCGTCAGGTGACATTGGAAGCGCTACCGATCGCACGCTGTCACGCAGGCTCCATACGCCCACCATCGCGCCGCTGGACGCACGCGCTCGCAGCCAGCTCATGCGCCGCACGGGCATTCCAGGCGGCCCCGGCGCGTCCGCGCGCCACAACTCACATGCCGTGTCGACGGCGTACCATGCGGCGACATCCGATGCAACGCGCAACGCCGCGAGCGTGCCCAAACCCAGCGACATGCGCTCGGCATGCTGCACAAAGTAGAAACCGTCCTCAGGTCCGCCAGCGCCGCCGGGATCACCAGCCGACCACGCCGTGCCGTCCGCCTGCCAATCGCCGCCCGCATGAATTGGCAAGTCCACGGTGACCGCCGTGTCTGCTGCCCACCGCAGGTGGTCGATGACGTGTTCGTCGAGCAGCACGATCGTGCGCTGCATATCTACACCCGCCGCGACGCCGCTCGCGAATACGCGAAGCCAGGCCACACCGCTTCGCGCGTCGAATGCCTGGAGCTGCGCGGGCACACGGAGCTGCGAACTTCCGTTCACGAGCGGTGCGTTGTGCGCGATCGTGCTGCGATACCAATGCAGCGCCCGCTCAACGTACGATCCGGTGCCCGGATCCTCGAGTATGCGAACGGCGCCGTCCTGCAACGTCATCGACAAGCGATCCGGATGCCCGTGGCCACCGCCCGTGTGCCCGCCCTCGAGCGCCGCGTAAATGCGACCGGCGTCCCGGCGCAGTACGTTGAGTCCCTGCAGCGGCAGCACAACGCTCTGTGGCTGCGGCGGCTCGGACAACGCCCACGGCCGCGGCCGCGCGAACAGCAGCGTGCGCCATCCGAGCGAGGCGCGCGAGAGCGCCGTGGCCGGTTCATCACGCTCGATGTCCGCGGTGGAACGTGCGCGACCTGTATCCTTCGGCGCGAACGCACCGTGGTACAGCCGATGCAGCGTGTCCTTCAGTACATCATGCTCATCGCGCGCGAGACCAAGTTCGCACCACTCGGCGAACCGCCACTGATGCACCGAGACGCCATATCGACTGTCGCGCCGCGACGGAAAGCAGCCGTCGGGCAGCAGTCCGAGGAACGGCGTACGAAACCCGGTATTGAAGCGTTCCGAGAGCGACGTGGGCAATGGGGCACCCAGCGACTCGAGCATCGTCACACCGTACCACAAGCCACGATGCGCGAACAGATGATAGTTCTCGCCTTCGTACCAGGTCCCGTCGTCGAGCAGGCCATGGCGAATCAGTGTCGCCACACCGAGCGGTCCATCGATGAGCGGCGCGATGGGGCGGTCATCACCGACAAGCATCGCGGCGGCAAGTTGCGCGGCGGTGTGCCAGGCCTGTCGATTGGATGTGCCTTCGGGATACGTCGCGATGAGCGCGCGTGATGGTTCCACCACCTGCGAAATGAATCGATCGACAGTATCGCGTGACGGCGTGTGTGCACGAAGCGTTTGCGCGGCGAGTGTGGAATTGAGCAGCCACACGCTTTCCAGGTACGTGCTGAAGAACGGCCGCGATGGGCCAAGCACGTTGTCCTGATTTGCATAGGTCGGCCAGGAGTCGCTCATCGCCTTCAGTCCGGTGCGCGCGAGCGCCAGCAAGTCGTCGCGCGCCCACATCATGCCGAGCAGTGCTGCGTGCAACGTGCGTTCAGCGCACCACATCTGTGCGCCGAGCGACCACCAGTCGTCGTGCTCCTGAGCAACGTAGACCGCGCCGCACAAGTCACAACGATGTTCGTGCGCCCGCCACGGGTCGAACACAAGCGGCATTCCATCTCGCGGACAGCGACCGCCGACACGCGTAAGGCGTGCCTTGCGCGACGGAATCGGCCACGGCCGGCCTTCACGCAGCGCACCGAGTTCGTCGTACAGCCCGTTCGCGAGCGTGTTCAGTTGAGGGGTGATGTCATGCCACCGTGTGCGCAGCGGAACACCGAGCAGCGTTGCGCCTGGAGCGTACGCGTCGTTCATTGCCGCCGGCTCCAGCGCGCGACGGTCGCGAGTTCGCCGCGCAGGTCCATGACCACGCCGTCGAGCGAACGGGCGCGTCCCTGCACGCCGCGAGCGTGATACACGAACGCTACCGGCGTAGCCGCGGACAACATCGCACTGACGCGTTCCCACGCCCCCGCCCTCGCAAGCGGACCATCGGCGACTCGAGCATCGTCGAGCAGCGTGTCGAGGGCGGGATCGTGAAAGCCGGTGTAGTCGAGCGCTCCGCCGCGCTGCGCCGAGTGAAACATGGCGGTGAGATGACCGAGCCCGAGGTCGCCCGGTACGCCGGTGTATGCTGCGTCGTACTGTTTGTCCGCTGCCCGGAGTGCCGAAAGAAATGTGGCGAGTTCGGCGGAGCGGATGGTGACGGCGATACCGACGCGACGGAGGTCGTCCTGCAGCAACTGTTCGACGGCGAGGTCTCCGGTGCTGACGGTAAGCAACGTGAAGCGGAGCGGCTCCCCCGCCCGGCTGCGCATTCCGTCGGTGTCGCGCGAATATCCGGCGCTGTCGAGCAGCGCCTTGGCGCGCTCCACGTCCAGCCGCGACGCGCCCGGTTGCTGCGAACCTTCGAAAATGCCCGGCGGGATCGCGCCGCGCGCCGGCACTGCATAGCCGGCGACCGCCGCATCGACAATTCGCTGTCGATCGATTGCAAGCGACACCGCGCGTCTTACTCGCGCATCATCGAACGGGGCTCGCGTCGTGTTGAACGCGAGCATGGTGGTGAACAGGACCGGCGGCGACTCCAGCACCAGCAGTGGATCGCGCGCCACGAGATGCGCCATTGCCGGCGAGACTCCGGCCACGTCGAGGTCCCCGCTCACAAGCCCCGCAAACTTCGTGGCCGGTTCGTCCACGACGGCAATCACCACCTCGCGCGCCGCGGGCGGACCGCCGAGCGCCGCAGGGAACGTGGCGTTGCGCGCGAACCGCCAGCGCTGGCCCGCGTTTCGCGACACGAAGATGAATGGTCCGTTGCCAACGGGCGCCGTGGAGAACGCATGCTGCCGCCAGCGTTCAAGCGGCACATCGCCAAGCACATGCGCGGGCACGGGCGGTAGTTCGGCGAAGATGAGCGGCAACGATGGCTGCGGCGCATTGAATGTGAATATCACCGTGGAATCGTCGATCGCGCGAATGTCGCGAACGGCCGCGAGATCACCCGCGCGCGGACTGCCGGTCGCGGGATCTTGCGCGGCGGTGAACGTGAGCACCACATCGCGGGAGGTCGTCGGTACATCGTCGTGCCAGCGGATGTCGTCGCGCAGCGTGAAGGTGAGCTCGGTGCGCGCGTCGTTCCATGCCCACCGACGCGCGAGCCATGGCTGGGGTTCAAGCGCGTCGTCGAGCGTCACGAGCGTCATGAACAGCATGTGCCGCTGCATCTGCCGTGACATGGTGTGGACAGTGACGACAGGATTCGCCGACTCGAGATCGCTGCCCGACGCCAGCACGATGATGTCGGACGGGCGCGGCGAGCCGCCGCACGCCAGCAGCGTGAACGCCAACAGCGTGAACGCCAACCGGGCGGGCACAAGGCCGATTGTCGGTGCGGTGGTTGACCTGAGCCGTTCTGCGCGCATCATCCCGTCGTGCGACGTCCTCTGCTTCGGTTGTTGGATAGCGTGGTGCTGCTCTGGCTGGTGGCCACGCTCACTTTTCTCCTGGTGCGCCTCGCACCCGGCGACCCGACGACGCTGCTCGTGTCTCCCACGGCCAGTGCCGACGAGATCGCGCGGCAGCGGCAGGCGTTCGGCTTGGGCGGATCGCTTCCAACGCAATATGGTCGCTGGCTCGGTGCAACGCTGCAGGGCGACTTCGGCACGAGTCTCGCGCGTGCACAGCCGGTGCTCACGGTTATCGCTGAAGCATTGCCCTATTCGCTGTTCCTGGGCGGCATATCGCTCGCCGGCAGCGTGCTGTTCGGTGTGTCGGTCGGCGCGTGGCAGGCGCGCCGAGCCGGATCGCGCCTCGATACCGCCGCCACGGTGATCACCACCGCGCTCTTTGCGGCGCCGCATTTCTGGCTTGCGCTCGGCTTCATCGTGCTGGCGACCAGCGGCGCAGCGTTGCTCGGCCTGCCGGCATGGGCGAGGCTTCCCGTGTTCGGCGTGCGCACACCTGCGGCCGACCTCGCGGGCTGGGCCGGCATCACCGACATCGCGCGTCACAGTGTGCTGCCGTTGCTGGTGCTCACGTTGACGGGCGCTGCCGGGATCGCGCGTTACGCGCGCGGCTCGCTGGCCGCCGCCTGGCTCGCACCGCACGTGACCACTGCGGTCGCGCGCGGAATCCCGCCAGGCATTGTGCAGCGCCGCTACGTGATGCGAAACGCCGCAGCGCCCATCGTGGTGCTGGTCGGCCTCGCGCTGCCGGGCATCGTGGCCGGATCGGTGTTCGTGGAGCAGGTGTTCGCGTGGCCGGGTCTCGGTCGCACGATGCTGGGCGCGATCGCGGCGCGCGACTATCCCCTGGTGCTCGGACTCACCGTGCTGTATGCAGCGGTCGTCATTCTCTCCAACCTGGCGGCCGACCTCGTCGTGCAACGTCTCGACCCAAGGCGCGGGGACGCATGACCACGCCACTCGCCGCGAGGCCCGCAGTTCGTGCACACGCTCATGTTCCCGCGCGTCGCACCGATCGGCGACTGCGCTGGGGGGCGACGACACTTGTGATCATGACGATTGCCGCGATCATTGGACCGTCACTCGCACCCGGAGACCCGGTCGCGATCGGCGACGTGATGGGCACGCGGCTGCTTCCACCGCTCGCGCGAAGTGCGTCCGGCGGGTGGCACCTGCTCGGCACCGATGCATTCGGACGCGACGTGCTCGGTCGCTTGCTGATCGCGGCGCGCCTCTCGCTCGGCGTCGGCGTCGGCGGATCACTGCTTGCCGCCGGTCTTGGCGTGGCGATCGGGGCGACGGGTGCGTGGCTCGGCGGGCTCACCGATCGGCTGTTGCTCGCCGTGGGCGACACGCTGCTGGCGGTGCCGAGGTTGGTGCTGCTGCTCGTGATCGCCGCGCTTTGGGGTCCGGGCCTGCCAACGGTGGTCACCGTACTCGCCCTCACCGGCTGGATGGGCGTGGCGCGACTTGTACGCGCCGAGGTGTTGGGCGTGCGAGCACTGCCGTATGTGGAGGCGGCGCGTTCGTTGGGTGTCGCGCCGTGGCGTTTGCTGCTCCGACATGTGCTGCCGAACGCGCTGGGCGCGGCCACAGTCGCGGTGACGCTCGGCGTGGGTAGCGCGATCCTGCTGGAGAGCGGCCTGTCGTTTCTGGGACTCGGAATTCAACCGCCGTCGCCGAGTTGGGGAAACATGATCTCGGGCGGACGAGAATGGCTGCTCACCGCTCCGTGGATTGCGCTTTCACCGGGTTTTGCGCTGGTGATCACCGTGGTCGCGAGCACCGTCATCGGAGACGCCACCGGGCGTCGCGAGTAGCGAACGGATCTCACGCGGTCGAAGTAGCGCGGTGACGTCCCGCTCGCCGGCAAGTACCGGACTCTCATCGAGTCGAACCGACGTGATCTCCACATTCGCGTTCGGCATGGTCCACTCGGCGGATCTCGGCACATCGTGCAGGTTCACGGCGCGCAGCACGACGCCGCTTCCCTGCTCCGCCGGCTTGACGGCCGACGCGACAACGCCTTCCGCCGCGTTCAGTGTCACGCCTACGACGACGTCAGGCGCGTCCTGCGGTGCATCGCGCCACGTATGCGCGACGAGCGGTAGCAACACGTCGTCGGCCAGCATGTGAGCACGAGCCGGATCAAACACACCATGTGGCGCGATGGCGAGGTGTGTTCGCACACGGCCCGGTCCCTGTGCGCCCGGGACCGCAACGGGCCAGCCGGCGTGACCGGGTCGTTCGGGGAGCGAGGCGCGTGACAGTTCTCCGGTGGCGCGAAGCAGGGTGACGGCGATTCGCGCGTCTGGCAGTGCCTCATACTCGGCCAATCCGTCTGCCACGATCGTTGCGCCGTGATCGCCGCCATCGGCCGCAACCCACCGATGCAGCGGCGCGGCGTGCACCACGTGCTCGTGTGTCTGGTCGAGGGCAGCGCTGTCGAGGCGCTCGCGCACGACGGGTCCGAATGCGGCATCTGCAACAATGCGGGGTGACGCGATGCCCGTCGCGACGGACAAGCGCAACCGATGATCGTGCGCGCCGTCCTGCCCCGTCACATCGAGGCGCACATGCGCAGCGCCTGCATCGAGCACGTACCGCACAATCACGCGAATGCTTTTCACACGTGACGCGTCGGCGCTCGACCGTGTGCGGCCGCGTTCGTTGCGTGCGGACCCTTGCTCCACCGTGATCCCATAGCGCACCGCAACGATCGCGCGCAGCGGTCCGCGCGCCAGGATCCGTGCGCGCTCCGCACGCAGCGTATGGACGCTGCCCCGTGGCGCGCTCGTGTACGTGTCGCCGTGGTCTGCCTGCCAGGTGAGCTGCACGAGATCGTGTATCACACGTCCTCGCACGAGATCGTGCAGCACGACTTCGCGCGAGGTGATTTGGAGCTCGAGATGGTCATTGCGCAGCGCTACTGCGGTTCCCGCGCTGGTCACGCGCAGTAACGGCGCGCTTGCCTCGCTGTCCATGTCGCCATCCGTGCCGCGGCCCTCGCCTGGGCTGGGATTGGTATGCGTGTTGGTATGCGTGTTGGTCGAAGCGATGCGCTCGCGCAGGGGAAGCGTGCGCAGCGCAAAGCCTCCAAGCGAAAGCGCCGGCGGAATCCAGAGCAGTGCACGCGTGCATTCCACGAGGTCGTTGTCCGGGTAGTGCTGCGACGACTCGCGGCGCCTGTACGCGCGTCGGCGCGCCAGCGTCTGGGTGACCATGCCGGGCACGTACAGTGCGCCAGCGACTTCATCTGCGGCCGCATCCACGACCGCATCCACGGCGGCATCCACGGCGGCATCCACGGCGGCATCCACGGCCGCGGGCGCAGCGGATCCCGGCCCGACGGGCACATCGGCAATGGTGCGCACCAGCTCCACTTCGGCCACACCGTGTCTCATATTGGCCGTACGGTTGCGCAGCACCAAACGCGGATGCCATGCCTCGCGCTGGACGTTGCGCGCCTCGACGGGATTGCGTCCGAGCAGCAGGTCAAGCGCGCTCTCGCGCAGTCCGCGCGCTTCGCTTCGCACGACCTCCAGTCGATGATCGAGCGCACGCGCAACGGCATCGATCGAACACCCGCAGAGCGTGTCGTGCGGCAACGTGCGCAGGAAGGTGCGCCACGTGTGATGCAGCAGCGCGCGCAGCGCATGTGCTGACGGCGAGCCGCTGAGCTGGGCCAGCGCAATCCACGGCTCAACATCGTGCCGCATCATGGCGTCTGCTCGCGCTACGGCGCGTTTCTGCCATGCGCGCGTGGCGAGCGTTCCCTGCAACGTCCATGTGTAGCCATACGAGTCGCGCAGCTCACCCTGCACCTCCGGCAGCGGTACTCCCTCACTCGCCGCGGCAAATGCGACGGCCCATCGCGTGAGCGAGCTGCGCTGCACGGCGTGCCCGTCAAGCGCTGCGACGCCGTGCAGCGCCTGCACCGCACCGTCCAGATCTGGCGACAGTGCGTGATGATCGGCGCCGTTGGTGAGCAGGATGACGCCCGTGCGCGAGCGTGCGGCGACCATCTCGCTGATCTCGCGCCACCTCGGTACGACGTCGGCTGCTTCTGTGGGCAGTGCGCGTCCGAACTCGTAGCCGTCCGGCGGCAAATGCCACACCAGCAAGCTCGCACCGTCCGGTCCCTGCCATCGAACGGTATCGCCTGCAGGCCAGCGGTCGCCGCCGTACCCTCGCCACAGCACCGCCACGCGCAATCCGAAGCCGGCCGCGATGGAAGGGAGCGCCGCCGCGTGCCCGAACGCGTCAGGCGAGTAACAAACCGGCGGCGACGAGGCCCCCAGCGCACTGAGCACCTGCCGTCCCGCAAGCAGGTTCCGCACCAGCGCCTCTCCGCTCGGGATCAACTCGTCGGCCAGCACGTACCACGGTCCCGCCTCGATGGCACCACCCTGCAGCGCGGCAACGAGTCGCGCACGGAGATCGGGACGCACGGCGAGCACATCTTCGAGCACGACGGCCTGGCCATCCAGCAGGAAGGGTCGCGAGGCGTCGGCGGCATCGCTCAACAAGCGCTCGACGAGCGCAGCCAGCCGCTGCCGAAACCGCGGCGCGCTGTGATACCACTCGCGATCCCAGTGGGTGTGGGCGAGCACATGCACATCGAGCGGCCGCGACGGATGACTCAGCATGGGCGCAAACTACGGGCCGTTCGGAGCTGGGGCTACGCACGGCCGATGTTGCAGGAGCGATTGACCGCTCCGCCATCGCTGGTGACCTTTCGGCATTGCGTCGGGTTTGCTCCCGGTTTGCCTTCAGTCCGGTTGCGCTTCCGATCCCGATCGCCGCCGGCCTGCTCCGGCCCCTCATCAACGCTGTCCCACACCCCGAGTCCGTGGACTTTTTCTCCGATTTCTTCGAGCGGCTGCGCGACCTGCCGGCGCTCGTGCAGTGGGCCGGTTATGTCGGCCTGACGTTGATCATCTTCACCGAGACGGGACTACTCATCGGATTTTTCCTGCCCGGCGACTCATTGCTGGTCACGGCCGGACTGCTGTGCTCGCAACCGGAGTTCGGACTCAACGTGTACATTCTCGGGTTGCTGCTCACGGCGGCGGCGATCATCGGCGACACCGTGGGGTATCACATCGGCAAGTTGTCCGGCCCGCGCATCTTCACGCGGGAGGAGTCGTTGCTCTTCAGGCGCGCGCATCTGCTCAAGGCGCAGGCGTTCTACGAGAAGCATGGCGGCAAGACAATCATCATTGCGCGCTTCGTGCCCATTATTCGCACGTTCGCGCCCGTGGTTGCCGGTGTTGGACAAATGCAGTATCGCTCCTTCCTTGCCTACAACATCGTCGGCGGCGTGGCATGGGTGTGGAGCATGTTGTTCACGGGCTACTTTCTGGGACGGTGGGTACCGGGCATCGATCAGCATATCGAGAAGGTCATTCTCGTGGTGATCTTCCTCTCGATTCTCCCGGGCATCATCGCATGGCTGCGGGAACGCAAACGACCCGGTTCGTCCACGGCCTGATGCAATCGGCACGCGACACTGCGGTTGAGTCTGCCGTCGCCACAGCAGTCAGGATGTCAGTTTTCACTACGCGAACGGGACTTCCCGCTCGCTCACTTCATCGGGAGAGACACTCATGGCCCATACGTTGCCCGCCCTGCCTTACGCGTTCAACGCGCTCGAGCCGCACATCGACGCGAAGACCATGGAGATCCACCATGGCAAGCACCATCAGGGATACGTGACCAACCTCAACGCTGCCCTCGAGAAGGCGCCCGATCTGGCCGGCAAGTCGCTCGACGAGCTGTTGCGTGACCTGAAGGCCGTCCCCGAGTCGATCCGGACGGCCGTGCGCAACAACGGTGGCGGCCACTGGAATCACGCGATGTTCTGGACGCTGATGTCGCCGAACGGCGGTGGCGAGCCCGCGGGCGACCTGAGCACGGCCATTACGAAGGCGTTCGGTGACTTCGCCTCGTTCCGCGAGAAGTTCCAGGCGGCCGCGACGGGACGGTTTGGCTCCGGCTGGGCGTGGCTCGTCTCCGATATGGGGTCGCTGTCGATCGTCAGCACCCCCAATCAGGACAATCCGCTCATGGAAGGCAAGACGGCGATCCTGGGCCTCGATGTGTGGGAGCATGCGTACTACCTCAACTACCAGAACCGTCGCGCCGACTACGTGGGCGCGTGGTGGAACGTGGTCAGCTGGGACGAGGTCACGAAGCACTACACGGCGAGCATGGGCTGAGCCACGGCGCCCTCGGGCGCCGCCCGGAAGGCATGACAACGCGGGTCCGCTGGCACTGTGCCGGCGGACCCGCGTTGCGCTGCAACGATCAACGCACTCACATAAACGCTGCGGGGATGAGTGACAGCGCGAGCGCACAGGCCAGCACGACCGCCGCACCAATGGCGCCGCTGGCGCGTGACACGCGACCGATCACGCTGATGCCAATGGCCACGAGCGCGAAAGCCCAAAGGGTGAACAGGTCGAAGTTGGCCAGCGCTCCGGAGATCGCCGGTGCCGTCGTGAGCGGATCAACGAATCGTGCCGGGCCGATCTGCGCGTCCATCATGGAGCGGATGCTCGAGGGATCGACGACGACAGCCTGAATGGCGGTGACGATCGGTGAAAGCAGGCGCGGAAAGCCGGCGAGCGTGAAGATGAGCGCACTCTGGCGATAGCTCAGCGACGCTCCGGCCACCTTGCCGCCGAGCATGACGAACAGCGCGAACAACCACACGAAGATCGGGATCAGCAGCGACTGGCTCGCCACGACGAACCAGGTAAACGCAGCGCGCGCGCCGGCACCCGTCGCCTCCGGCGGCATGGGCTGACCCTTTGCTGCGGCCTGCGCCATGGTGAGATTGAACTGCGCATCGTAGTACGGCGCACTCAGCTTCATCGTGGCCAGCACAATGGCCACCGCGAGGACCACGAGCACCGTCAGGAGCAGGCCGTAGCGTCCGTCGCGGTGGCGCTCGAACACCTTGGACGGCGCGACGAAGATTTCGAGCAGGTCGTCGAGCAGGCCGGCCTGCTCGGGCGATGCAGCTACGGTTGCCGAGTCTGATGCAGTCACAGAAAGCTCCGGGGAGGAGGAAGCCTGCCGCTGCCGGAGCAGCGCCCGGACCTAGCGCGCTGCTTCACCCTCGAGATACGTGTACCCCTCGAGCCCGGCGACGTAGTCCGCAATGAAAGCATTCGCTTCCTCGCGGGTCAATCCTTTCGCAGCATTCACCTTACGACGGAACGTCGCGAGAAGTTGCGACGCCCCGAACTGCACGTAGTTGAGCACTTCGGTGACGGTGTCGCCCTCGACGAGATCGTTGATCTCGTAGCGGCCGTCGGGCGTGATGAGCACGTGCACGGCGTTGGTGTCGCCAAACAGGTTGTGCAGGTCGCCCAGGATTTCCTGGTACGCACCGGTGAGGAAGATGCCGAGGATGTAGTCATCGCCGTCACGGAACTCGTGGAGTTCGAGCGACGGACGTCCCGCCTTGTCGCCCACGAACTTGTCGATCTTGCCATCGGAGTCGCACGTGACATCCTGCAGCGTGCCATGGCGCAACGGCTGCTCATCGAGCCGGTGAATGGGCATGATCGGAAACAGCTGATCGATGGCCCACGAGTCGGGCAGCGACTGGAAGAGCGAGAAGTTCAGGAAGTAGCGATCGCACAGCGACGACTGCAACTCGCGCACGATGTCCGCATACGTTTCGGGATCGGCCTTCGCGATGGGATAGATCGCATTCATGGTGGCCAGCCACAGCAACTCCGCCGTTGCCAACTGCCGAAGCGTCAGCACGCCGCTGTTGAAATAGTTGCGCGCGCGATCCTTGTCGAACGTGGCATCGTGAAAGACCTCGAGCACCTTGCGCGGGCGCGGACTGCGCTCGGTGATGGTACGCAGGTCTTCGTGCATTTCGTGCAGCAGCGAGTGATCGTCGTCGGTGAGCGTGGGCAGCGCACGCGCGGCCTGCGACTCCACATCGATCACCTTGACCAGCAACATCGCATGATGTGCGGTGAGGGCGCGTCCCGATTCGCTGATGAGGTGCGGCATGGGCAGCTCATGCTCACGGCACGCCTCCGCCAGCGTGTAGACCACGTCGTTCGCATACTCCTGCAGCGTGTAGTTGACGCTGGCGTTGTTGGTGGACGTGGTGCCATCGTAATCCACGCCCAGACCGCCGCCCACATCCACGTGCGTGATGTCCACGCCCATCTCGCGCAGCTCCGCATAAAAGCGCGCGACTTCGGCCAGCCCCGATTTGATGAAGCGGATGTCGGTGATCTGGCTGCCGAGGTGGAAGTGAATGAGCTTGACGATGTTGAGGCGGCCCATGTCCTGCAGCCGGTCAATGAGCTTGACCAGCTCGGCCGACGAGAGACCGAACTTGCTCTTCTCACCGCCGCTCTGCGCCCAGCGGCCCGCGCCTTCGGACGCGAGCTTGATGCGCACACCCGCCATCGGTGTGACACCGAGTTCGTCGGCGACTTCGAGCAGTACATCGAGTTCGCTCAACTGCTCGAGCACAATGAACACGCGATGTCCGAGCTTCTGTCCCATGAGGGCCAGCCGCATGAACTCGTGGTCCTTGTAGCCGTTGCACACGATCAGCTGATCGGTGCCTTCGACCAGACCCAGCACTGCCTGGAGCTCCGGCTTGGAGCCGCACTCGAGTCCGACACCGTGCGGTGTGCCGTAGCGAACGATTTCTTCCACCACGTGGCGCTGCTGATTCACCTTGATGGGATACACCGTGGTGTACTTGCCCGCGTAGTCGAACTCACGCATGGCGGCAGCGAAGCGCTCGCTCAGCGTCTCGACGCGCGAGCGCAGGATGTCGGAGAAGCGCAGCAGCACGGGCAGTTGGATGCCCTGCTCTTCGAGGTCCCGCGCGAGGTCACGCAGGTCGACCGCCCCATTCGGATGATCCGGGTTGGGGCGGACGACGACGTTGCCGCGCTCATTGATGTCGAAATAGCCGGCGCCCCAGCCCTCGATGTTGTAGAGGGCGCGGGCGTCGTCGACGGTCCACGGGGCGGGCGGCGCCTCAGGCGCTGGTACAGGTATGATGCGGGTAGCCATGCGACAAAACTAGAGACACGGAACCGCCCCGGGTACTGCCGGGCGCCAACGATACACAGTGAACGCGGGCGCCACTCGGTCAGTTGCGTTGCGGTTGCATCGTGCCCGGCACCACTTCCCCGATGCGGGCGGGCGCCACCTTCACCTGATCGCGGCCCTTCTCCGTGAACGGAATGCCGCGCTTCATCCACTCCGGCGCCGGCTCTCCGCGCAGGTGGTGCCCGAAGAACTCCAGCTGCTTCTTGTCGATATCGAGCTGGTTGGCGCGCTTGGTTGGATTGTGCTCGTCGCCGTTGTAGTTGATCATGTACGCCTCCTTGCCCAGACGGCGCAGTGCCACGAAGAACTCAATGCCCTGATACCAAGGCACCGCGCCGTCGTTGTCGTTGGCCATGAACAGCAGCGGCGTCTGGATGCGATCGGCAAAGAAGAGCGGCGAGTTCTCGATGAAACGCTCCGGGTATTCCCACAGCGTGCCGCCGATCCGGCTCTGCCCCGACTCGTACTGGAACGCACGCGAGACGCCCGAGCCCCAGCGAATACCGCCGTACGCGCTGGTCATGTTCACCACGGTGGCGTTCGGCACGGCGGCCTTGAACAGATTCGTTTGTGTCACGAGGTACGCCGTCTGGTAGCCGCCCCATGACTGTCCGCCGATGCCGATGGCGTCCTTGTCGACAAAGCCGCGCTGGATGAGCGACTGTACGCCAGGCACGATCGACTTGTACGCGCTCGGGCCGGGGTACCCGTCGGTGTATTTGATGTCCGGCATGAACACGATGTAGCCGAGCGAGTTGTAGACGGTGGGATTGACGATGTTGCGTCCGGCCGGTCGCACATAGCCGTGCAGTCCGTCGGAGTGCGTTTCGTAGAAGTACACCACCATCGGATACTTCCGGCTGGCGTCGAAGCCATCCGGCGTGTACAGCAGTCCCGCGAGCGAGTCGCCGTCCGCGCTGATCCAGCTGTAGAGCTGCACGTTGCCGCGCGCGTATTCGTCCTGATTGGGCATCGCGTCGGAAATCTTCGACAGCGACGTGAGCGAGTCACCGGCCCAGATGTTGGGGAACTCGCGGTAGTCGGAGCGCGTGACCATGTAGCGCTCCGCGTCGCGCGCCTTGCTGAGATTTCCGAAGCGCTTGGGTGCCATGAGCACGCGGGTAGGCGTCGAGTCGCTGAAGCTGCCCCGGAACCAGCCGGACGACTTGCGGACATCGTCGAACGTGGAAAGCAGCACCGGCTTGCCGGGATCGATGTTGCGCTGCTCGGGATCGAGCGACTCCACGCGGAACGTATGCTGCGTGGCGCGACCGACACCGCCCGTCAGGCGACGCGGTGGTGTCGCCGCGCGCGGATCGATCACCCACACATCGTAGCGATCATTCACGAGCATGAGCCGATCATCCGTTGTCCAACCCGAGAGGCCCCATGCGGCGGGCGTGCTGGGCGTGCTCCACGTTTCCTGTCCGAAGCGAATGCCCTTGATATTTGCGGTGACGTTCCGCGTCTGCATTGTGGCGATCTCGTAGGCGTGCCACTGATCCTTGTCGAACCACGTCACGTACTTCGCGTTCGGCGAGAGCTGCGCGCGGCTCTCGAGCTTCTTCGCGACGAGCGTACGCGCGC
Organism: Gemmatimonadales bacterium; assembly: GCA_038330215.1. Taxonomy (GTDB): domain Bacteria; phylum Gemmatimonadota; class Gemmatimonadetes; order Gemmatimonadales; family Gemmatimonadaceae; genus JAABRT01. The sequence goes on along the minus strand of JBBQNT010000003.1, from coordinate 26,295 downwards.
CGGTGGTGGCGTCCACGATGTACACGTCGCTGCCGCCTTCACCCTCGATGGCGTCCATCAGATATGGCACGTTCGTGACGGCGAGGCCAATGCGTCCATCGTCGCTGAGCTGCACATTCGGGATCGAGTCGTCGGTAAGGCGCACGACCTTGCGCAGCTTGGGATGATAGAGCGACGTGAAGGTGCGGTTGCGATCAGCACCTGCCTGACGTGCCTGCGTGGGCTGCAGGCGCGTGTCCTGCCAGTGCCACAGGTCATAGACAGCCTTATTGGCGAGTGAGTCGGCGGAAATGCTGTCCGGCGGTGGCGCGGCAACGCCGAACTGCAGCGCCGAGCCATCGCGCACGAAGTCGAGCCGGCTGCGCTCGGGGATCATCATGCCTTCGCCGGCGTCGGCTGACGCGACGGCAACGGCCGCCACCGGCGGCGCGTTCCCACGCGTGACGAGACTGGCGCGGTAGACGCTGTAGGACGCGCGTGCGGCCGGCACACTGTCGGCGGTCGCCTCGAGAAAGGCCAGCTGCGTGCCTTCGCGGTCGAACGTGAGGTTGCGATAGCGCGCCTTGCCGGTGCGCAGTGCGTGCACGGTGCCAGACGTGAGGTCGCGCAGATACAGTCCGCTTCTGGTGGAGTCGGCTTCGCCCACGGCGTACACGAGCCACTTTTCGTTGTCGTGGAGCGTGAAGCTGGTGACGTCATCGAGCTTGAGTTCCTCGCCGGTCGCCAACGTGCGAATGGTGAGCGCACTGCCAGTCTCTCGGCGTGGCGTGCGACCGCGCGCCGAATCGCCGCCGGCCGGACGAGCACCGGCCGCGGGACGCGCGGCGGGCGCGCCTGCGGAGTCACCGCGGGCGGAGGAATCTGTTTCCGCCTGATACAACACGAACCGTCCGCCATCGCGCGCCAGGCGGAAGCTGCGCACTCGAGGCAGCGTCGTCACCTGACCCGACGGCAGGGCCATGAGGGCAAGACTGGTGCGATTGGCATCGGCCGCGCGGCGTCGGTCTCCGCGCGCCGACTCCACCGCTGACTGCGTGGGATAGATCAGTGCCGCCACATGTTTTCCATCGGCGCTGAAGCCGGGCGCGCCGGCGCTGAACCCGCCGCCGCCGCCGCCGGGCCGATCATTGGGCCGCCCCGTGAATCCGCGCGGCAGCGTGAACTCCGTGGGCGCGGTGGTGGAGCGCACGACCAGTTCGCCGTCGCCGATCGTGGGTGAGTTGGTATACGCCACCCAGGCGCCATCTGGCGACATCGTCGGTGAGAGGATACCGCGCCACGTGTCGTACACATCCTGCGTGATGGGCTTGTCTCTCGACTGCGCAGCAGCGAAATGTGCCGGTAGCGCGAGCAGCACGCCCAGAATCAGCGCGGCGTGACGGCACATCGCGGGGCGCGTCGCGGCGCGCGTCGCTCGTCGGGGCGCCGCGGTGGGACGGGCGGACCGGCGTCCACGGGAATTCACGGGAGTCGGAAAGAAAAGCATCGAAAACACGGGTTGATGGCGACGGCGTGCGGCAATGCCCGCACGGTACCTCACGCGCCGGGGTGGCTCCCCGGACGGCTCCCCACCAAGTTGCACGGTGGACACACGAACGGCTACGCACGGCCGAGTCCGGATGTTGTTGTGGTCGCGGCGATCACTGTTTGCGGCTTGGCCGCCTGGGGAAGGGAGTGGGACGTTTGTTCGGCTATTTCGGTCGCGGGCTGGTCCTGATGGCGCCGATCGCCATCACGGTCGGCGTGCTGGTGTGGGTACTCACGTCGGTGGACGCGCTGCTGCCGATCGAGACACCGGGGGTGGGGCTCGCGATCACCGTGGGCATCGTCACATTCGTGGGCTTTCTTGCCACGCATTTCGTGACGCGGTCCGCGGTGAGCGTGTTCGACCGCCTCTTCGATCGATTGCCGCTGGTGCGGCTGCTCTACAACGCCGTGCGCGACATCCTGAATGCGTTCACCGGCGAGAAGCGGCGCTTCGACGTTCCGGTCTCGCTGCGTATCGATGACGCGGGCAGCGTGCGCCTGGTCGGTTTCGTGACGCGGCACTCGCTCGCCGCGCTTGGTCTGCCGGGACATGTGAGCGTCTACTGTCCGCATTCCTACAATTTTTCCGGTCAGCTCGTGGTGGTGAAGGCGGACCGTGTGGAGCCGCTCGATCTGGCGAGTTCCGAGGTAATGGCGTTCGTCGTCTCGGGCGGCGTGTCGGGCATCGATGTGTCACAAGCGGGCGGGTCATTCGACCCGCGTCCGACGCCCCCGTAGCCGCGAGCACACCGCTCTGCCCTTGCCGACGGAAATGCGGGCGCTCATCCGCTACCTGCGCAGCGCGCCGGCGCGGGAGTTCGGCAACCGCTGACGCACGAAGTTTCCGGAGAGGCCACGCCACTGGATTTTTGACCGCGCTCCCGATTGCGTTCACCGCGAGTTGACTCTCCCCTTTTTTAACCGGAGTCCGTGTGTCTCCACAGAATGCGCCCAGTTCCGCCAATGAGCACTGGGGCAGTCGCATTGGTTTGATCCTCGCGATGGCCGGTAATGCGGTCGGCCTCGGCAACTTTCTGCGGTTCCCGTCGCAAGCGGCCAACAATGGCGGCGGCTCGTTCATGATTGCGTACTTCACGGCATTCCTGCTGCTTGGAATTCCGCTGATGTGGGTGGAGTGGGGCATCGGTCGCCACGCCGGGCGGTACCGCAAGGGACACGTGCCGGGCATGTTCGCCGCACTGTGGAAGCATCCCGCGGCAAAGTACATGGGCGTCATCGGCCTGACCGTGCCGCTGGTGGTGATGATCTACTACACGTACATCGAAAGCTGGACGCTCGCTTTCACCTTCTTCTCGCTCACGAAGGACTACTTCGGGAACGGCACGCAGGAAGCGATGGTGGGCTACCTGCAGTCGTACCAGATGATCGGTGACAGCAGCGTGCACGGCATGTGGAAGCCATTCCTCTTTTTCTTCATCACGCTCGTGGTGAATATCTGGGTGGTGTCGCGCGGCATCAGTGCGGGCATCGAAAAGCTGGCGCGCATCGGCATGCCGATCCTGTTTCTGTTCGCCGCCGTGCTCGCCGTGGTGATCCTCACGATGGACCCGCTGACACCCGGCGGTGCGTCCCCCGCCGACGGACTCAACTTCATCTTCGATCCCGACTTCTCGCAGCTCTCGAGACCTGGGCTGTGGCTGGCCGCAGCGGGACAGATTTTCTTCACGCTGTCAGTGGGTATGGGCGCGCTGCAGTCGTACGCCTCGTATCTCACCAAGCAGGACGATCTCGTACTGTCCGGACTGGCCACCGCTGCGACCAACGAGACAGCAGAAGTGGTGCTTGGTGGGTCTATTGCCATTCCCGCGGCCGTGGTGTTCTTCGGCGTGGCTGGCGCGATGCAGGTTGCGGCGTCTGGCTCATTCAACATCGGTTTCGCAACCATGCCGGTCGTGTTTCAGCAACTGCCGCTCGGCAACCTGTTGGGTGTCATGTGGTTTGGCTTGTTGTTCTTCGCCGGCATCACGTCGTCGGTGGCCATGGCCACGCCGATCGTCGCGTTTTTCCGCGAGGAGTTCGGCATCAGACGCGAGAGCGTTGCCTGGGGACTCGGTGGCGTCGTGCTGCTTTTCGGGCTCCTGCAAATCTTCTGGCTGCAGTACGGCATGCTCGACGAATGGGACTACTGGGCAGGCACCTTTGGCCTGGTGCTCTTCGCGTCGATCGAGGTGGTGCTGTTCATGTGGGTGTTCAAGCCGGAACGCGCATGGGAATCGCTGCATGAAGGCGCCGACATTCGCCTGCCGCGCATCTTCAAGTTCGTGATGACGTACATCACGCCGCTCTATCTCTTCACGATTCTCGTGTGGTGGGGCGTGACAGACGCGTGGCCGATCCTCACGATGGCCAAGACGCCCGGCGGTGCCGTGCCTGATCCCGCCAACGTGCCTTTCGTGCACGCGTCACGCGCGCTCCTGGCGCTGATCGTGGTCACGTTCGTGGTGCTGGTGCGCGTGGCGTGGAAGCGCAATCGCTACGACGATCGCAAGGGCTTCACCGAAGTCATCACCGGACAGGAGATACTCTCATGACCCGCACGGCCATCATCTTCATGACCGTCTCGTGGGGGGCGGTGCTCTCCCTGCTCACGTGGAGCTTCACCCGCATTTTGCGCGGCGACGCGGCGAAGAAACCCTGACGCGGGCAACGGGGCGCGCGCCGCGCCGGTTCGGGTGGCGCGCGTTCTCGTCCTCGCCCGGTCCAACCGTCAACGGTCGACCGTTCACTGTCACCGTCAACGGTTGCACGACGCCGGCCGCATGCTCCGCCCCTCTTCGCCCGGTCCAACCGTTCACAGTTGCGGTTGACCGTTCACAGTGCACGGTTGCACAGGCGACGCGCTGGATCTCCGGTGGCGAGATCGGGGAACCGTTAGCAGCTGACGGTTTGGACGCCGGCGCGCTGCACCACGCGACGCGACGCGCTACGCCACCACCGCGCTCGCCCGCGACCGAGGCATCGCCGCGCCGAACGGCGACGTGGACCCGTCACGCAGTTCGACGATGCGCGCCTCGACGAACTCCACCAGCTCGCGCATGGTGGCGGTGTCGAATACCAGCTTGACGCCGGCCTCAGCGTACAGTTCGGGCAACGGGCGCGTGCCTCCGAGGGCGAGGAAACGCTTGTACGCCTCCACCGCCTCCGGTCCGTTGCGCACGGCGTTCCGGAATACCTGCACGGCGCCCAACTGCGCGAGTCCGTATTCGATGTAGTAGAACGGCAACTCGAAGATGTGGAGCTGACGGTACCAGCGCGCTACGCGCTCAGATTCGAGGCCCGACCAGTCCACCAGCGGCTCGAAGCGTGCGCGAATGCGAAGCCACGCAGCATCGCGGGCCGCCTCATCGGCGCCCTCAGCGTGCGTGTAGATCCAGGCCTGGAACGCATCGACGCTCGCGATGTGCGTCAGCGAGCACAGCACGTCCTCGAAATGCTCGAGCCACGCGACGCGCGCTTCTTCGGGCGTGTAGTAGCCGTCTGGCTGCACGAGATACGGCATGGCCAGCAGTTCCATGGACATGGACGCCAGTTCGGCGGCCTCGTGCCCGGTGCGGCGTTGCCATGCATACGGCAGTTCGTGCGCCGCAAAGTCGTGAAAACAGTGACCAGCTTCGTGCACGAGTGTCTGCACGTCGTCGGGTACACCAACCGCGTTCATGAAAATGAACGGACGTCCGCGAAACGAGAGATCGGTGCAATAGCCGCCGGGCGCCTTGCCGGGACGGCTCTCGAGATCGAGCAACTCTTCGTTGGCCATGATGTCGAACTTGTCTCCCAGCTCCGGATCAACGCGCGAGAAGATGCGTCGCGCGCCGCTCACGAACTCATCGACAGTGCGGAACGGCACCAGCGGCTGCTTCGCGTCCACCTCGACGGAGAGATCCCAGGGACGCAGCTTGTCGACGCCCAGCGCCTGTCGGCGCCGCTCGTACAAGCGGGCGACGGCGGGTACGACCGCCTCCGCAACGGCATCGTGAAAGCCCGTGCAATCTTCGGGTGTGTAGTCGAAGCGATGCTTGGCGGCGAATGCGTAGCGCTGGAAGTCGGAGAACCCGGCTTCGCGCGCGACATCCTGGCGCAGCGCCAGCATGTTGTCGAACAGCGTTGCCAATTCGTCACGATGCGCGAGATACGCCTGCGCGCCGGCACGGAACGCACGTTCGCGTACGCCGCGATCGGTGGCCTTGAGATACGGCTGCAACTGCGGGATCGTCTTCTGCTCGCCATCCCAGTCCACCGAGAGACCGCCGGTGCGCTTTTGATACGCCGCTGAGTATTCCTCGAGCTTCGCGAAGCGCGCGACGTTGGCCTCGCGGAAGATCTCGATATCGGCGCGGAAGCGACGAATCGTGGTTTCGAGGTCCGGGCGCGACCAGCCGAGTTCGACCAGTCGACGCGCGAGACGCACCTGCTGCTCCTCGAGCGTTGGGAAGATCTCCATGGAGAAGCGAAGGTACGCGCGTTCCGCGCCTTCGTTGGCGGTGTTGCCGGTATACGCGATCATCGCCAGCGTACCTGCCTCACCGACGAGTGTGTCCAGCCGCGACCAGGCTGCCAGCCAGGCCTCGACCTCCTCGGAGCGCACCGGCGTTGCCAGCGGCACGGTGGCCAGCGCCTCATAGTACGGGGCGATATCGGACCACGTGGCGTTGGCGAAGACATCCGGGGACTCGGGAAGCACGATCATCGATTTATGCGGTGCGGAGGAATTGAACCGGAGGGAAAGCGCTGCGTAGGGTCGAGCCGGACATCATGTGAGCAGTGCGTCACACGAGCGTCACGGGAGCTCAGGCACCGTATGGAATCCAGATATTTTTCACCTGCACGGCGCGCCTGAGGAACTCGCGTCCCTCGCCCACGCGCGGGTCGAACCAGTCTCGCGGCACCCAGTCAGTCCAGGTGCGCTTGAGATTCCCGATGGAGGCCCGCTCCACGGCCGCGGCCCCCCGCTGGCTTCCAACGTACCACAGCGCGTCCACATTATCGTGCTCGGCCAAGGTTCGGGCCAGCGAATCGGCACCACCCGTCACAATGTTCACGACACCGCCGGGCAGGTCCGAGGTGTCGAGCACGCCGTAGAAGTCCGTGATGGGCAGCGGGGTATGCTCGCTGGGCACCGCCACCACTGTGTTGCCGGTCGCCACCAGCGGCGCGACGAGAGAGACAAAACCGAGCAGCGACGGCGACGGCGGACACAGCACTCCCACGACGCCGATGGGTTCATGCATCGCCAGTGCGACAGCGCGCATGGGGACATCGTGCACCGCGCCGTCATGCTTGTCGGCCCATGCGGCGTACGTGAAGAGCCGCGAGATCGTTGCCTCGACTTCCTGCGCGCCAGCCGCACGATTTCCACCTCCACTCTCCGCGATGCGCGCCGCGAACTCGTCGGCCCGCGCCGACAGGTTCTCCGCGATGTAGTAGAGCACCTGCGCGCGCGCGTGACCGGGGCGACGCGCCCAGCCGGACGCGGCGTGCGCGGCCTCGACCGCATTGCGCACATCCTTGCGATTGCCGTCGCCGACCTCGCCGAGCAGCTGTCCCGCTGCGGAGCGAATGGACACGCTGTACCCGGAATCGGGACGCGTCTGCTGTCCGCCGATGTACAGCTTGGGTGTGCGGTCGAGGCGGGGCATGCCGTCTGCAGCGTGGTGCGCATGAGCGACCGGCTCACCCGGGACGGCGTCCTCGTCACGTCGCGGCAGCGCGGCGGTCGACCGATCGGCCTTCACGTACTCCCACATGCCCTCGCGACCGCCCTCGCGGCCGAAGCCCGATTCGCGATAGCCGCCGAAGCCGGCCGACGCGTCGAACAGGTTCGTGCTGTTCACCCACACCACGCCTGCTCGCAGCCGCGGCGCGATATCGAGCGCGACGTTGATGTCGTCGCTCCACACACTCGCCGCGAGGCCGTAGGGCGTGTTGTTCGCCAGCTGCACGGCTTCGTCCGGCGTGCGAAACGTGTGCGTGACGAGCACTGGACCGAAGATCTCAACCTGCGCGATGGTCGCCGCGGGCTCCACGTTTGTGAACAACGTCGGCGGATAGAACCAACCCTCCGCCGGCTCGGCCCACGAGGGCTGCCAGCACGACGCACCTTCCGCGACGCCCTGCGCCACCAGGTCGCGAATGCGCGTGAGCTGCACCGGCGCAACGATCGCGCCCATGTCGACGGCCTTGTCGAGCGGGGCGCCAACACGCAGTCGCTCCATGCGCGCCTTCAGCTTGTCGGTGAGTTTGTCCGCGATGCCTTCCTGCACGAGCAATCGTGACCCAGCGCAGCACACCTGCCCCTGGTTGAACCAGATCGCATCCACGACGCCTTCAACCACGCTATCGAGGTCCGCATCGGCGAACACCAGGAACGGACTCTTGCCGCCAAGTTCGAGCGAGAGCGACTTGCCGGTGCCGGCTGTCTGCTCTCGAATGCGTCGGCCTACCTCGGTGGAACCGGTAAACGCGATCTTGTCGACGCCCGGATGCTCGACCAGCGCAGCGCCCGTCGCGCCATCACCCGTCACGAGATTGAACACGCCCGCGGGCAGACCCGCATCGCGTACGATCTCGGCGAACATCAGCGCCGAGAGCGGCGTGAACTCGGCGGGCTTGAGCACCACCGTGTTTCCGGCGGCCAGTGCCGGCGCCACTTTCCACGCCAACATGAGCAGCGGGAAGTTCCAGGGAATGATCTGGCCCACCACGCCCACCGGCGCGTAGCCCGCAAACTCCGTGTCGAACAACTGCGCCCAGCCGGCGTGATGATAGAAATGCCGTACGACCAGCGGGATGTCGAGATCACGCGTCTCGCGAATCGACTTGCCGTTGTTCAGCGACTCGGCGACCGCCAATGCACGAGCGTTCCGCTGCACCGCACGTGCCAGCGCGTAGAGGTGGCGCGCGCGCACGTGCGAACTCAATCCGCGCCACCCCGGCTGCGCCGCACGTGCCGCTTGCACCGCCGCATCCACATCGGCGTTGCTGCCTTGGGCGACCTGCGCGAGCACGTTGCCGCTGCCGGGATCGTGCACATCGAAGTACGCGCTATCCGACGGATCCGCAAAAGCACCGTTGATGAAATGCCCGAAGCGCGCACCGTGCGTCGCGAGCCACGCGCGCACCGCGGCATCACTCTCGGGCGCAGGGCCGTAGTCCATCGAATCGAGCAGCGCGCGAACCGACGAGGGCGCAGGAGGCAGGGTTGATGTCATCGCTGGGTCACACCATCGGATGGCGATGAGCCGCTGAGTAGCGACCCGTCACGAAGTGCTCGAGCTGGCGCTCGATGTCGGTGAGCAAGCCACTCGCGCCAAAACGGAACAGGTCGGGACGCAGCCAGCGATCGCCAAGTTCTTCCTTGACCAAAATCAACCAATCGATTGACTGCTTGGCCGTGCGAATGCCGCCGGCGGGCTTGAAGCCGACTACATGCCCAGCGCGCTCGAGGTAGTCGCGGATCTGCCGCACCATGACGAGGCCGACCGGCAAGGTCGCGTTACTCGGCTCCTTGCCGGTGGACGTTTTGATGACATCGGAGCCAGCCATCATTGCTACTTGACTCGCGCGCGCAACGTTGGTGAGCGTCGCCAGTTCGCCCACGCCGAGGATGGTCTTGAGATGCGCGTCACCCACGGCCTCGCGAAACGCGCGCACTTCGTCGTACAGCGCGTTCCACTCGCCGCGCAGCACGTGCGAGCGCGTGATGACCACGTCGATTTCCTGCGCGCCCGCGTCTACCGACGCCTTGATCTCGGCGATGCGCTGCGGCAGCGGAGAGAGACCGGCGGGAAACCCCGTGCTCACCGCTGCCACCGGGATATCACTGCCGGCGAGCGCACGCACGGCCGTCGCAACATGCGCGTGATACACACACACCGCACCGACGGTGAGGCCGAGGTCAGCCACACCCAGTGCCTCGAGCAGGTCGTCGCGTACCGGACGGCGTGCCTTGGCGCACAGCCGCAGCACGTTGCCAGCCGTATCGTCGCCGGCGAGCGTGGTGAGGTCCATGCACGTGATCGCCCGCAGCAGCCACGCGGCCTGCCACTGCTTCTTGACCGTCCGACGCGCCGGCAACGTCGCGGCACGACGTTCGGCGGCACTGCGGTTGACGTGCGTTGCAGCGACGACATCGAGGTCCAGCACCGTGCCGGGATTGCGGACCGGGTGCTCGTCGAACGCGGGCAGTCGTCGCGTCGGCTCCGGGGATGCCGAGTGCAGCGCCACGGGGCGCGAGGGGGAGGCCGAGGCCGGCCGGCTGGCGGACATCATTGCTGAAAGCTATCCGGTCGCCCTGCATTGCGCCGCCCCATGAGGGACGAGGGCGCGCCTCTGGTACAGGCCAGCGCTCAACTCATCCCGTCCACCTGCCGACACCTCCACGTATCCCACCACGAATCACTGTTTCGTGTCTCCCCCGGGACACGCCGACCGTCACTCACGTTTCCGCCGATGTCGCTCACTTCATCCCGCTCCTCGCGCCGCAGCGTTCGCCTCTCCCTCGTGAGCTGCGCGGTCCTCACGATTGCCGTATCCGGTTGCGAGCGCGTGGTCGGGCCCGCCGCGCCTTCCGACCTCGTCGTCGTGCAGGGCAACCACCAGACGGGTGCGGCCGGCACGATCCTGCCCACCGCGATCATCGTGCGTGTGCTCGGCGAGGACGGCTCCCCGGTCGAGGCGGCGCCAGTGGGATTCTCGGTGAAGTCGGGCGGGGGCGTGGTGGAGCCGGCCACCGGACTCAGCGACGCCAATGGCGAAGTGCGTACGCGCTGGACGCTGGGCGCAAATCAGGCGCTGCACGAGTTGTTGGCCAACGTGCCCGGTGTCGCGGGCGTGACGATCGTCGCGACTGGAGTTGTGCCCACAGATCTGATGGTCGCACAGGGCAACAACCAGACGGGCAAGTCCGGCAGCGCCCTGCCCGTGCAGATCGTGCTGCGCATCGTGGGCAGCAACAACACGCCCATTCCCGGCGTGACCGTGGGGCTTACGGTGACGGGCGGCGGCGGTAGCATCACGCCATCGTCAGCCACCACGAACGCGAACGGTGAAGTGACGGTACGCTGGACGCTGGGCAATCAGCCGGGACTGCAGAATGTGCAGGCGTCCGCACTCAATCTGGCCCCGATCATCCTGAGCGCCACGGGCACCTGAATCGGCGCGCACTGCGCGAGAGGTGGGACCCCGTGACTGATCCGGTGCATTGGGGTAGTGCATGGTGAGGTGAAGTCACGCGCGCCGCGTGACGCACAAATCCTACGTTACACACGCGTGCGGTCAGATCCGGTTTTCCCCACAGCTCCGCTGTCCCCCGACGCCCTGCTCAACCGCACGGTGATCATCACGGGTGCCAGTGATGGTGTCGGTCTCGCGCTCAGCGAACGTTGCGCCCTGGCCGGCGCCCAGGTGGTCATGGTCGGCCGGAACGAAGCGAAGACGCGCCACGCGGCGTCGGTCGTGATGAACCGCACGGGATCGCGCAAGGTGGACTTTCACATTGCCGACCTGCTCTACCTCGACGAGCAGCACGCCCTCGGGCAGCGACTGCGAGAGCGCTATCCAGCGGTGTTTGCCCTGGTGAACAACGCCGGCGCGCTCTTTCTGGAGCGCAAGGAGACGCGCGACGGGCTGGAGCGGACGTTCGCGCTCAATCATGTGGCGTACGTGACGATGGCACTCCGGCTGCTGCCGGCACTGCTCGCAGGGCATGAGTCCGAAGAACCGGCGCGACTCATCAACCTGGCCTCGCGCGCGCACGTAGGGGCCAGCCTCGATATGCACGACTTGCAGAGTACGAACCGCTACTCTGGCTGGCTCGCCTATGGCCGCTCCAAGCTGGCGAACATTCTCTTCACCCGCGCACTCGCACAGCGCGTTGACGCGCGACGCCTGGTCGTTCACGCGGTGCACCCGGGACTTGTGGCCACGCGGTTCGCGGCGAACAATGGACGCATGGGACGACTGCAGCGGAGCGTGATGGACATCTTCTCGATTTCGCCGATGGCGGGCTCGGACACCGCCGCCTGGCTGTTGACCAGTGCCGAGGGCGCAACGACGTCGGGTGCGTACTGGGTGCGGCGGCAGCGCGAGACACCGTCCCGTGCCGCGCAGGACGACCAGACCGCGCAGGCACTATGGGACGCGACGATCTCACTCGCCGGACTCTCCGACGCGGAGCCGCTGTGCAGCCCGCGCGGTGGCACCGTCGCCGTCGTTCGCGAGTGATGGACGCGCCCAACGGACGATGGACGGAGCGCGGTCGCATCGCCGCACGATCGGTCCGCATTGCGTTTCACGTGCTGCCGCTGCTCCTCTCATTTCGGCGGGACGTGAGGCGCTGGGTGTGGTGGGGCGCGCCGCTTGTTCGAACGGCTGCCTTCCATCGCTTGCGCGCGCGCCGTCTGGTCCGCAGCGTAGGTACGCTCGGCCCCGCTTTCGTCAAACTTGCGCAGATCTTCGCCTCGCGCGCCGACCTTGTCGCCGAGCCCTACCTGGCGGAACTCGCTACGCTCACCGATCGCGTGCCGCCCGTGCCGTGGCCGGCCATTCGGCGTGCGCTGGTAGAGGCGTACGAAGCGCCGCCCGAAGAGGTGTTTGCGTCCATCGACAGCGAACCGCTGGCTGCGGGCTCGCTGGGACAAGTGCACCGTGCACGCGTCTACGGCCGCGATGTGGTGGTGAAGGTGTTGCGGCCCGGTGTCGAAGCCATGGTTCGGCGCGACGGCGCGATCGCCGCGTGGCTCGCCGATTGGGTGTACGACCGCTTTCCGCATCATCACGTGAACGGTGTGCGCGTGGTGCTCGCCGAGTTCCGGAAGCGCGTCGAGGAAGAGATGGACTTCCGGCGCGAAGCGATGCAGTGCATGCGCATGCGCACGCGCTTCCTCGACGATACGCGCATCCGCATTCCGCGCGTGGAGGAGGAGTTCACGCGGCAGCGCGCGCTGGTGCTCGAATATCTCGAGGGTACAAGAGTCGACGCGCTGGAGGCACGCGTCGCTTCGGGCGACGTAAACCCCACGCGCCTCGCCGAGACACTCATTGAAACGTACGCGCGCATGATGCTGCGCGATGGTGTGTTCCATGCGGATCCGCATCCGGGCAACCTGCTCGTGTCGAGCGATGGTGCCATCATCCTGCTCGACTTCGGCATGGTGATTGACGTGGACACCGACACGCGCCGCGCGCTCTTCGACACGGTGCTGTCCGCGATCCGCCGCGATGTGCCGGCCACCGTGCAGGGCTTTTACACGCTGGGGCTCGTCACGCCCGGCACGCCCGTCGAGACGATGCACGCGCTCGTGCACACGCTGCTCGATATCGCATACGGCGAAGGCACGACCGCACAACGTGCACAGGTACTCGCCGATCGTGTCATGCGTGAGCTATTCGACTGGCCGATTGTGCTGCCGGGCGAACTTGTCTACTTCGCTCGCACCGCTGCGCTGATCGAAGGCGTGGGCGCGAAATACGATCCCGCGTTCAACAGCATTCGCGTGGCCTCGCCGGTGGTACTGCGCATGCGGCGCGAAATCCTGGGTACGCTGTTCGCCGGGCGGCCGGGCGAGGACCAGATGGTCTCCGTCGCGCGCGGTCTCGGCGCGCTGGCAGGAACGGCGGTCAGCTGGCTGCGTACGCGCGGACAGCCTCGGGTATCGGCGATCGTTGCCGCGGTGAAGTCCGTTCGCCTCAGAACACCCACTCCTTGAACAGATCGAAGCCGACCTGCATGCGCCGCGCAGCCCCAACACCAAGCTGCGCACCGCAGGGGCTCGGCCCGGGATCGACACCCACCTGCCCAGTAAGTCCCGGCGCGATGCGATATTCGACCGCCACACCGTACCAAAGATTGAGCGAGCGTCCGGCGGTAGCCGTTGTCGCGCTGCGACACACGCCGGTATCCAACCGCAGGTAGGTACGCGCGCCGATCTGCTTGCCGGCGGTCACGCTGAGATTGTCGAGGAACGACAACGCCTCGAGCTCTGATCCGGTCTGTCCACCCGCCGAACTCACCTGCACCGTGTTGAACACCGGCAGCAATCGCTGCAACGTGCCTTCCACCGCGCCGCTGAGCGTGGGAAGCAGCACGCCGGTCACTGCCGCGACTGTTTGCTGGCGCTGGCCGTCCAGCGCGAATGTCGGCGCGCCGAATACGAGCAGCGAGATGAACTCCGATTCCGGTGCCTGCGCGTAGGCGTCGTCCTGCGTGCTGAGTGAGAGCACAGGATTTTCGAGCGTTCCACGAATCGCCACATCGATCTCCACATCCCGTCCGTCCACACCACGCACCACGTGCGTCGCATTGATGTTCAATGCCGGATTGAGCCCGTCCTGGGGGAAAAAACGCACCGTTCCACTTCCGACTTCGAACGGACGATTCACCACACCCAGGTCGAGTCGATACACGCCGCGCTCAACCTCCAACTCGCCGTCGAGCGATAACTGCTGACCCACCGATTCGAGCACCGTCACCTGGCCCGCGAGCTTCACTGCCGCTTCCGCCGTACGCACCCACACATCGTCGCCAAGCCGCACACGCACATCGCGCGCTTCGAGGTATTCGCCAAGTGATGTGAACTGATCGGCGGCCGTGATCACCGTGGGCAACTCGTCGGGCGCCAGCAGAGCCTGCGCCTCCGCCGATGTGAGGTCGAGCACGGTGCGCGCTTCGGTCAGGTCGAGCACGAGATTCGCCCGCGGAACGAATACGTCGGCCGAGAGCGTGGGGCGCGGCAGGCGCCCTCCCAGTTGAAACGTGCCCGAGAGATCGAGGTCGGTGCCGTCGCGTTGCCGTGCCAGCTGCACGTTGTTCATGACGCCCTGCAGCGTGATCGCCGGATCGTCGCGCAGCGGCCGCCGGATCGTCGCCCTCAGCGAGAGCGTATCGCTCGGGCGCGAACCACTACGGAAGCGGAACTGGCTCACATGCAGCGAGTCGCCGCCCGCAGCGAGATCGAGGCGCGCGCCCGTGGGCCTGATGCCCAGAATCTCGCTGAACAACGTCCCGTCGCTGAGACGCAGCCCACCTTCGATTGTCGGTTGATCGAAGGTGCCGCCGAGATCGATGCGACCGTGCAGCACACCGCCGAGGTCACGCACGTCCGCGATGCGCAGCGGCAACTCGCTCAGTCGCAGCGAGTCCGCCACGATCAGCCCCTCGAGTGCCTCCGTGTAGATGCGGTCGCCGATCACCGACTGCAGGCGCAAGTCGGCGGGCAACCGAATCGATCCGCGCAGCGTCTTGCCAAGCGTATCGCCGATCGTCACGCTCGCCTCCAGTTGCTGCGCGTTGTATTCGGCATTGAGCCGCACACCGCTCATGGCGATGGAGGTGGTGCCCAGCGAATCGGCCGTGAAGGCGGCCACCAGCTGCGGATCGCGGCGTACGCCGGACAACGTTGCCGCACCGGAGACGATGCCGGGCAGTTGACCGGTGCCGAGCGCGAACGCAGCCAGCTCACCGGCCGGAAAGCGATCGAGCCGCAGATACGCGTTGATGGGCGACTCCAGCGGCACCTGTGCGCCAAGCGCCAAGCTCCCGTTCTGGTTCGAGCGCAGCGTGAAGCTGTCGATGGAAAAGCCGTCCGGATGGTCACGAAGCACCAGCGGCACCTCGTTCGTCCACACGACGTCGGAATAGGTGAATCGCACCGAATCGCTCTGCACGAGCAGCGTGTCGTCGCCGCGGGCAAACTGCCCGCGCATTCGCAGGCGAGATGTATCGCGAGCGAGCAGGTCAAATCGCAGCGAACCGCCAGATGTGGACGCGGAATCGACGCCAAAGTTCGCCGTCGCAATACGAAGCGCACCGATGCCTTCGACCGAGTCTGCAGTCGCGGCGGCCACGAAGCGTGCCGCGCCCGGCAGGTTGTCGGCGCGCGCTGAACCGAACAGACGGCCGAACACAATGCTTCCCACCTGCACCTGATTGCCGGCGACCGCCACGCTGGTGAGGTAATCCTTGAACGAGCCTTCGCCGTACACGGATGTGTTCAGGTCGCCGAGCAGGGTGTCGGCGGCAAACTCGCGCACGCTGGTGGCGAGCGCTGTGTCTACTTGAGCGATCATCATGGCGAGCCGCGGGAGTTCCTCGCGCACCATACGCAGCGAGTCCATGCGCAACGAGCCACGAAACGCTTCGCGGCCGGTGGAATCACGCGCCAAACCGCCGTTGCCTTCGAACACCGCGCCCGGCATGGTGGCGAGCAGCGAATCAATGAGGAGCGCCTCGCGGCCCCACGTCCCGTGCCCGAACAATGAAAACGGCGTGCGCGCCTCGGCAGCCGGCTGTGTGAGCGCGGCCGTTACGTCTGCAGTGTCAACCTGCGCATCAACACCACTTCCGGACACCTTCATCGTGCCCGCGATTCGCGTGGTCGGTGCCATGCCATCCACCAGCCATTCCCGCACGTTCAGCGAGTCTGCGGTGAGCGCGACATCGGCTCGCCAACTGGTAGACGTATCGCGCACGGTGCGCATCCCGAACCATCCCTCGGCGCTCAGCACACCGGCACCGGGCCCGACGTGCGCGACCGACGCCACGAACGGCATGCTGTCGAGTGATCCATTACCGGTGAACGAGCCGCGCAACACGCCACGCGCGACGAACGCCGTGTCATAGCGTGCAAATGCGGCCAGGTCCACCGGATCGAACTCAAGCGCGACATCGGCACGCGTGGTCTCCCCTCCCCAGCGAACGGCCGAGCGGCCGGTCACGGCCGAGACGTGTCCCTGGTTGTCTGTCCACTGAAGTGTGAGGTCTCGCGCGTCCGCCGATTCCAGCGACACTGCAGCAAGGCGACCACGTCCGCTCACCGAGCCGTTCACGACTTCCGGGAGATCGGGAACGACGGTGCGCACCGTTCGCAAATCCACGAATAAATCGGTGAAGCGCAAGTCCTGCGCGGTTGGGTTGACGCCGAGTGCGACCACGCCGCTTGCCCGCACACGTGAGCGCGCGCCTGGCGTCGTCGCGTCGTCGAAGGCCAATTGCAGCGTGTCGATGCGCAGCGCATCCAGTGAGCCACCTTCGCGCGCAACAAAGCGCCCGCTGATGCGTCCCACCAGTTCCGGTGGCAGCAGGTCCTCGGTGAGTCGCGCCGCCAGTGCGGTGCTCATCGGATCGAACGACAGCGCGACATCATGAAGGAGGAAGTCGCGCGGTTTGACGGTCATCGCCAGCGCACCGGCGATGGAGGACTGCATGGCCTTCGCCTCGAGCGCGCTGAGTGCAATCTCGAGGTGCTCCGGATTGTCGAGCGTACGCAGGCGCACCTGCGCCGTGGCGCGCCCTTCCATCGGGAGCACGGGCCACGTCCAGTTGATGTCGGACAGCGCGACATCCGCCCCGTCGATGTTCACGTCGTATCGTACCGGCCCCTCCTGCCCCCACTTGATGACGCCCTTGGCGGCAAGACGCGAGTCCGGCAGCATGACGCGACCAGCGTCGAACGTGAGTGAGTCATCGTACCAGAGCACGGCGCCCTGCAGATCGCGCACGGTGACGGGGGGCTCCGATACATCGAGGTCCGCGCTGTCGATCACGAGTCGGCCGGGTGCATCGTCAGCGGTGATGGCATGCAGGTCGTGGCCGGCAAGCTGGCGAATGGTGATGGTGCGACGCTCGAGCAGCCCGCCTTCCCGCCGGATGATCTCCGACGTGCTGTCGCGGTACGCAATCACGCTGTCGCGCTCCGCGCCGACAAATGATTCGTGCGGCTCCCACGGCAGCGTGACCACGACGATGCCGTTTCGCAGCACGACTTCATCGATGCGCACATCGTCGCCAAGTCGTTGCGCACGCGGTGGCGATGGCGGACGGTCCGGATCGCCCAACAGCAGCCACTGCAAGTTGAACGGACCGGTGAAGTCCTGCGCGAGGTCGAGGCGCACCGTATCGAGTTGCAACGACTTGATCCGGAGGATGCCGCCGAGCAGAGGGCGAATCGACAGGCGCGCGCGCAGCCGGCTCACCGACAGGATGGGCACGCCGGCCGAATCCACGAGCAGTACATTGCGTGCGTCGAGCGACCGCGGGTTCGTGGAGCGCAGCTCGCCGATCACGAGGCGCCCGCGCCCTGCGAACGCGCCGTTCGCTGCCGTCACGATGGTGTTCACGATACGGTTGCGACCGCTCTCGAACTGCGTCAGCCAGAGCAGCACGCCGGCCAGCACCAGCGTGGAGACGACTGCCAAGCCAAGCAATCCGTAGGCAGTTCTTCGGCGGCGGCTGACCATCTCAGAACGCCTGTCCAAGGCTGAAATGAAACACCAGCCGCGACAGCGCGCTGCGCGAGGAGCGCGGCGAGAAGGTGCGCGGACAGGCGAAGCCGCCGGCAGTGAGCTGTTGCTCGAACGTCAGCGCCTGTCCGGGGCTGACGCAAATCACGTACGGCACCGGCGCACCGTCGCGCGCTGACTGCACGTTGTCGAAGAGGAACGCCTTGCCCGACTCGGCGCGGCGTGGATTGTAGCCGATGTCCACGCGAAACGGTCCGAGCGGCGTATCGAGGCGCACGCCCACGCCGGGCGTGATGCGCACTTCCTGCAGCGAGAACGCATTCACGCCGGTGGCCCAGACCGTACCCGCGTCCATAAAGAACGCATACTGCAAGTCCTGCGTGGGCCAGCCAAAGCGTTTGCGATACTCGAGATTGCCCACAAGCGTCCCGGTGCCTCCTTCTGGCGACGGTGCGCGCACTCGAGCGTCGGGACGCACCACGAGCTGGTAGCTGTCGGCAAACGGCACGGAGTCCACGCTCGCGCGGTCCACGCGATACACAACAGGACCGAGCAGATTCTGCTGATAGCCGCGCACCGTGTTCTGTCCGCCCGAGAACAATCGCTCCTGCAGCGGCAGGAACGGGACACCGGATACGCGAAACGCGTTTGGCGCATACACCTGTGCCCATTGCACGCGCGCCGCGAGCGTACCGTTGGCAATGCGCGTGAACCCGGTTGCTTCGAGCGTCGGGCGATAGAACGCGTACGGGGCGAAGCTGTCTGATCGCTGCGCGAGCCCAAGAAACTCGATGGCGCCGACGCGCGCGTCGGCGCGCAGACGCCCACCATGGCGCGGGTTCACAACGCCGGATACCCGATCGTGCACCGCGGTAAAGTTGAGCGCGCGCGTCGCATTGCCCTGCCGAGCCAATGCGAAGTCGGCCGGCTGGCACAACGAGAATCGAACACACGCGAGCACTGCGTCGGTCACCGTGCGTCCGCTCTCGTACTGCGCCGAGGTGCTCACCGAGGTGCGCGCCGTCAGCTCCTTGCTGACGCCCAGGCTCACGCCGATGTCCGTCTCACGCTGGAACGCGTTGTATTCGCCGCGGCGCTCACTATACACGCTGAGCGTTGGCGCGATCAGATAACCGAAGAACGTCGAGTTCGTGATCGAGACGCCCACGTAATAGTTGAGCTCCTGGCTGAACGGATCGTCGCGCAGGAACCGTGGACAGAGACCGGGAAACTGGTCCACTGGCGCACCGATGCCAAGTCGCGACGCGCGCACCGTCAGCTCCACGCGCCGACCTGGTCCGAGGAAGCCACGATCGCTGATGCGACCCTGCACGCGTCCGCACTCGAGCGTACCCCAGCCGGCGCCCACAAGGGCCGAACGCGTGCGGGCTTCGGCAACGGAGATGCGCAGACTAAGGGTGCTGTCCGCGCGATCACTCTTCGGTGTGACCGTGTCGATCAGCACGAGCCGGAATGCGTCGGTGCGATAAAGGGCGCGCTGCGCCGCGAGCAGATCGGTCTCACGATATCGCACGCCCGGTTGCAGGCCAGACAATCGTATCACGTCAGCAGAATCGAGCCGTGCCTCGCGGCGCGGTACCGGCGTGATATCGACGGTGATGTTGCCGATGCGCACCGGCACATCACTGTCGAACGCGAAGGTGAGGTCGGCCAGCGCCGCCGCCGAATCGATGACCACCTCGCTCTTCGGCTGGCCGGTGCGTGCATACCCTGCGTTTTGCAATCGCGCGACCAACCGGTCGGTCGCCGCCTGAACTTCGACCCGGTCGAAGACGTCGCCCTCGAGGTCTTGCAGTGCTTCATCCCACGAGCCGTTGCGTGGCGGCTGGGTCGGCAACCCGCTCGCAGTCACCGATCGGATCATCGCGCGCGGACCGGGTGTGACCGCGAAGAGCACATGCGATCCCCGGGGCTCGCGGCGCACCAATGGCGTGACCATCGCCTGAAACCAGCCTCGCTGCCGGTGCAGCACGGCGATGCGCAGGGCATCGAGTTTGAGTTCCGTGGAATCGACGCACGGCGCCGATCCGATCCGGAAGACGCGCGTGAGAAATGTCGGTCCCTGTGTGGCGAGCACAGTTGCAATCGCATCCGTGTCGATCTCTGAACCGCTGTATTCGATGCTGCGCACCCGAGCTGGCTGATCACATCGCGCAGTCAGCTGTGCCGAAACGATGTCAACAGGGACGAGCAGCGAAAGGCCGAGCACCGAACGCACACATGCGCCGACGACACGGCGACGCCCCTCGACGCCGAACGGGCGCAGAGGGGCGCAAATGAACTCACGAAGCGCCCAGCGGATCAGTCGCACGCTTTCAATCTCTCTCCTCGTCCGTCCCAACGCTACGCCGTCCCGCACGCTGCGAGCGCCTCGCATCACTGGATGAAGCTACAAACTCTTTGGCAACTGCGATTGTCCCAACACGTGCTTCTCCGAATCAAGCGCTCCATGCATCGCTCCGCCCGCCCGACCGCACGCTCTTCTGCCGCCCCGCGACTCCTCCCGCCCATGTCCGCTCACCAACTCCCGCGCGACGCCGCGCCACGATTCCGGCACGTGCGCACATGCGCCCGACGACTCGTCGCCTCGCTCGCACTTGCCGCGACAATCCCCGACGCCCAGCTCTTCGCCCAGGCGAGCGGCACATCATCACTGGCGCAGCACTCGACAGCCGCCACTTCAGGCGCTTCGCCGCGGCATGCAGGGCCCGGTGGCGCGCCAGACCGCGAAAGCACAGCCTTGCGAACCGTGAGCCCCGTCACGCTCGATGGCCGACCCGACGAAAGTGATTGGCAGCACGCGCGGCGAATCGACGCATTTCGCGTCTTTCAGCCAACGGAGGACGGCGAACCGTCGTTCCGCACAGAGGCACGCATCCTCTACGACGACAAGCATGTGTACATCTTCGTCCGCGCTTTTGATCCCGCGCCTGACTCGATCGTGAGCCTGCTCAGTCGGCGCGATCTGCGCACCGCGTCCGACTACATCGGCGTCATGATCGATTCCTACCATGACAAGCGCACCGCGTACTCGTTCATGGTCAATCCGGCGGGAGTGCAGCGCGACTGGTACATCTACAACGACGGCGTGGAGGATCTCACCTGGGACGCGGTGTGGGACGCGCGCACATCAACCGATTCGCTCGGTTGGACTGCCGAGTTCCGCATTCCGCTCAATCAGCTGCGTTTCCCCGACCAGCCAGAGCACACGTTCGGCATCATGCTGTCGCGTGACGTGCAGCGCCGAGCCGAACGCTACTCGTGGCCCGTGCTTCGCCGCTCCCGAGTGGGCATTGTCTCGCAGTTCGGCGAGGTGGATGGCTTCGCCGACCTGCCGCTCGCCCGCCGCCTCGAGATCCGGCCGTACATCGTGGAGCGCAATGTCACGCGCCTGCGCGCCACCAACGGCCCACGTGATGCACGCCGCGTGCAGGAGCATGCCGCGGGTCTCGACATCAAGTACGGACTCGGCGCCAACTTCACCATCGACGCCACGGTCAATCCCGACTTCGGGCAGGTCGAAGCCGATCCGGCCGTGCTCAACCTGTCGGCGTTCGAGCAGTTCTTCCAAGAGCGCCGTCCGTTCTTTGTGGAAGGCGTCGGCATTTTCCGCTACGACATCGACTGCAACGACGGCGAGTGCACCGGTCTGTTCTATCCGCGCCGCATCGGGCGTGCGCCGCAACTCGCGGGCCTGTACGGCACTCAGGAAACACCGCAGTTCTCGCCCATCATCGGCGCGGCGAAGATGAGTGGTCGCCTGCCGAGCGGACTCTCTGTGGGATTGCTCGATGCCGTTACGGGCCGCACTCGCGGCTCCGAAGGGCGCACTGTCGAACCGCAAACCAACTACAGCGTCGCCCGTCTGTCGCAGGAGTTTCGCGGCGGGAACAGCGTGGTGGGACTCATGGCCACCGGAGTGCAGAGACATCTTGATGAATGGAGCGAACCGTTTCTTCGTCGCGGTGCGTGGACAGGTGGACTGGATGCACGCCATCGCTTCAGCGGAAATCGCTACGAAATATCGGGCTTCCTGGCAGGCAGTCGCGTAAGTGGAGACACCGCCGCGATCACGCGCACGCAGCGCAGCCTTGTGCACGCATTCACGCGTCCTGACGGTTCACTGCGCGTGAATGAAAGTCGAACATCGCTAGCCGGCACGGCGGGCGAGCTCTCGGTGCGCAAGGTGGGCGGCGGCAGCACGCGCTTCGGACTGGGATATCAGCGCAAGAATCCCGGTTTCGAGATCAACGATATCGGCTTCCTGACGCGCAGCGACGTGCAGTCGCAGTACAGCTGGTTTGGCGTGCAGGCACTGCAACCGGCGAAGTTCTACCGTCGCTTCAACTTCAACCTGAACCAGTGGGCCGGCTGGAACACGGACGGACTCTCGCTCTACCACGGCGGCAACGTCAACATGTTCACGGAGCTGAAGACGTTCTGGAGTGTCTGGGGCGGAGTCGGGGCAGAGAACTTCCTCGCGGCGTACGATGATCGCGCATCCCGCGGCGGACCGGCGGTACGGCGCAATCCGGGCGTGTTCGGTTGGTTCGGCTTCGATACCGACATGCGCAAGCGCATCATTCCGGGAGGCAACGTCAACTGGAATGTGGGAGACCACGGTGAGTCCTGGAACTTCAGTGCCGGGCCGCGCGTGCAGTTTCGTGGCTCCAGCCGCATGCAGGGCAGCGTGTCGGTGAACAGCGGCCGCCGCCGCGCCGACTGGCAGTGGGTGCAGAACTTCGGAGCGCCCGGTGCCGACGGCACCGCATATACGTTCGCCACGCTCGCTCAGCATACGCACAGCCTCACGGCGCGCTTCGACGTGACCGCGTCCCCCACCCTCTCGCTGCAAGTCTATGCGCAGCCGTTCATCACCACGGGCGAGTTCAGCAACTGGCGAGCACTCGACGATCCGCGCGCAGCCATCTACGCATCGCGCTTCCGCCCGTACACCGGCGATCCGGGCGGCTTCAACGTGAAGCAGTTTCGCTCGAACATGGTCGCGCGTTGGGAGTACCGTCCCGGCAGCGTGCTGTTCTTCGTGTGGCAGCAAGGCCGAGAGCAGAACGGCATCGACAACGGATCGTTCGACTTGTCGCGCGATGTGGGCAACCTGTTCCGCGAGGCACCCGACAACACGTTCCTGGTGAAGGCGAGCTACTGGTTCGGGCGCTAAGCCCGCGCTCGGCCAGTGCCATCACCGCCCAGCAGCACATCGGCGAACACGTCGCTGTCCACATTGCCTCCGCAGAGCACGAAGCCTACGTCGTCCTGAACACCGCGCTCTGCGTCGGCGAGCAAAGCGGCCAGCCCCGCCGCACCCGCGCCTTCGGCTGCGTTGTGTGTGGCGGAGAAGATGAGTCGCATCGCATCGGCCACCTGCGCGTCACTCACCTGCAAGAGACGCACGCCGGACGCCATGATGATCTCCAGCGCGCTGCTGTCCGGCGTGCGACAGGCCATGCCATCGGCTAGATGCGTGGTCACGCTGTGCGAGATGGCGCGGCCCGCCTGCACCGACAGCGCGTACGCCGGCGCGCCGGTGGAGATCACACCGACAAGTTCCACCTCGTGTCGCAGCGCGCGTTTCGCAGCCAACGCGCCGCACAGACCGCTGCCCAAGCCGACCGGCACGTAAAGGCGTCTGAGCTGGGGCGCCGCTTCCAGCAGTTCCAGCGCCCACGTGCCCACACCCGCCACCAGATCGAGGTGGAAGCTCGGCACCCGAAGCCAGCCGCGTTCAGCCGCAAGCGCAACCGCCGCCTCCACCGACGCCTGAAAGTCGTCGCCGATCTCCAGGACTTCGGCACTCAGCGCACGCATCGCGGCGTTCTTGTCGCGGCTGTTCCCGTGTGGCACCACGATCGTCACCGGCATGCCCGTGCGCGACGCGGCGAAGGCCAGCGATTGACCGTGGTTGCCGCGGGTTGCCGACACCAACCCAGGCACATCGCTTGCGGTTTCCCGCAGTCGTTCGAGGTATACCAGCCCGCCGCGCACCTTGAATGCACCCACTGGCGTGTGGTTCTCGTGCTTGACCCAGCACGGCGCGCCTACGCGCTGCTCGAGCAGCGGCCAGCGAAGCTGCGGCGTCGCGCTAAACTGCGAATGTACGATCTGGCGGGCGCAGCGAAGTGCCGAGAGGTCTGGAAGTGATGCGAGCGGGTCGGTCATTTTGTGAGCGGAGGGGTACACGACAACATACCGCGCTGCATCTTTCAGCGAATCACTCCGTGGCCGGGCTTGTCCGGCATCTCTCCGATCGCTCGTCTCTGCCAGGTTCCGCACATGCCTCGTCCCTGCCCTGCCCGCGTTTTCCTGTCCGTGCTCGCTGCCTGTGTGGTCGGCAGCTCAGCCACTGCGCAGCTGTCCGCGCAAGCGGCGCCGGTGCCGGCGCAGCACAAAGCCGTTCAGCGCGCGATGACCATGCTGCAGAACGAAAACGCATGGACACTCGACCAGCAGGAGACGCTGTGCGAAATCCCCGCGCCGCCGTTCAAGGAACAGGCACGCGGTGTGTACTTTCGTGACCAGCTCACCGCACTCGGCTTGCAGCACGTGCGCGTGGACGGCGAGGGCAACGTGATCGGGGAATTGCGTGGCACGGGTGCGGGGCCCACCGTGGTGCTGAGCGGCCATCTCGACACGGTGTTTCCCGAAGGCACCGATGTCACTGTCACGCGTGAGGGCACGCGACTGATCGGACCCGGCATCGGCGATGATTGCCGTGGCCTCGCCGCAACGCTCGCGGTCACTCGGGCGCTCAAGACACTGGCGGTGCCGATCACGGGCCGACTGCTGGTCGTCGGCACTGTGGGCGAGGAAGGCCCGGGCAATCTGCGCGGCGTGCGCGCGCTATTCACGGGCCCGCTCAAGGATTCCATCGATTACTTCATCAGTGTGGACGGCACCGGCATCGCCATCACGAACGGCGCCGTGGGCAGTGCACGCTATCGCTTCACGGTGGTCGGCCCCGGCGGGCATAGCTACGGCGCGTTCGGGCTCGTGAATCCGATTCACGCTGTCGGCCGCGCGATCGCCGCCATCGGTGACATGCAGGTGCCCACCGAGCCGCGCACCACGTTCAACGTCGGCATCATCAACGGCGGCACGTCGGTGAACACGATCTCGGGTGAAGCGTCGTTCGACCTCGACATGCGAAGCGAATCCATGGAAACGCTCATGGAAGTGGATGCCAAGGTGCAGAAGCTCGTCGCTGATGCAGTGGCCGCCGAACAGGCGCGCTGGCCGAACTCGCGTGGCAAGCTCGAACTGCGCATCGATACCATCGGCATTCGTCCGGCCGGCACGACGCCTGACACGGCGCGCATCGTGCGCGTGGCGCAGGGCGCAGCGGACGCACTCAAGTTGTACGCACCCCTCAATCGTTCGAGCACCGATGCCAACTACCCGATCAGCATCGGCGTGCCGGCGATTACGGTGGACGGCGGCGGTGTGGGGCGCTCGGCGCATGCGCTCGACGAGTCGTACGACGATCGCACCGACGGTTACAAGGGTCCGCAGTGGATCCTGTTGCTGGTGAGCGGCCTGCTCAACGTACCGATGCGCTGAGCTTGGGCGACGGCGTGAGTCGCGCGACTGCGCGGCCACGCTACCCCTCAACCGAATAGTTGTGCCACATCGTGCGCAGCGACTGGCTCCGGCGTCGCGCTCGCACCCCCGCGGAAGACCGCCTCGCCGATCAGCGCCGCCGCATTCGCCCCGCCCGCCCGTAGTTCGCGCAATGACGTGTCGTTCGACGCCTTGCTCAACTTGCGTCCGTCCGCATGGCGTATGAGCGGGTGATGCAGATATTGTGGCGAATGCTCGCGCCCCAGCATCTTCGCGAGCATGATCTGCCGGCCGGTAGAGCTGAGCAGGTCCTCGCCGCGAATCACCACATCGATCTGCTGATCACGGTCGTCGACCACCACGGCGAACTGGTAGGTCCAGTGTCCGAAACGGTCGCGTACGAGCACGTCGCCGCACTGCTCAGATGGCACCTGCGTTTGCTCGCCGAGTGCCAGATCGTGAAAGACGATGGTGTCTTCATTCATCCGCACACGACACGCCCGTGTGCTATCGAGCGGCACCTTCGCATTCCGGCACGCGCCGTCGTAGCGCGCCTCGTCACCGGGAAATACAGGCCCCACGCGCCGCTGCACGTCGCGGCGTGAACAGACACACGCGTACGTGAGTTCCTGCGCATTCAGCGTCTCGAGTGTCGTCGCATAGGCGCGAGAATTGTCCGACTGCCTGTACGGCGTTGCTCCGCCACGAAACACGGAGATGTGACCTTCATCGGGCACGAAGCCGAGCCACTCGAGATCTTCCAGCAACGCCGACTCGTACTCCGGGCGACATCGCGTGCGATCATGATCTTCGAGGCGCAGCACCACCTGGCCGCCGTACGCGCGCGCCAGCCCCCACACATGAATCGCGTTCACCAGATGCCCGAGGTGCAGGTAGCCGGTGGGCGCGGGCGCG
>JBBQNT010000002.1:0-56863 GCA_038330215.1 Gemmatimonadales bacterium | reverse complement strand
GTTACGACCGGACGTGGCTCGAGGGGTACCGACCGGGCGTCGACTGGCTGCTGCCGCCCGCGATACGTGAGCGACTGCACGAGAGTGGCCGCACACCGGAACCGGAGCGCCCGGCCGGCACGTACGCGCGCGACATCATCGCCGGCTCCTCGTGGACCTTGCGTGGGCGTCCAGTCGACTCGAGGGCAACACATACGACCGGCTCGACACGCAGAACCTCCTGGAGTTCGGGCAGCGGGCGGAGGGCAAGGACGCCGAGGAGGCGCAGATGATCCTGAACCACAAGCGCGCTATCGAGTTCCTGGTCGATGACGCCGACCGCGTCGGCTTTGCCCCCTCGAGCATCCGGGCTCTGCACGCTGCGCTGTCCGAAAACTTGCTGGGCGACCCGGCGGACGAGGGGCGGCTGCGTCGGCGTCCCGTGCAGATCACAGGCACGCCCTACATGCCGACGGCAATTCCGCAGGTGATCGAAGACGCGTTCGGCCTGCTTTTGACGAAGGCCGACGCGATCCCTGACCCGTTTGAGCAGGCGTTCTTCGCGATGGTGCACCTTCCGTATCTGCAACCGTTCGCCGACGTCAACAAGCGCACGTCACGGCTTGCGGCCAATATCCCGCTGATCGCCGCGAACCTCTGTCCGCTCTCGTTCGTGGACGTCCCCGTGCGCGCGTATGCGGAAGGGACCCTCGCGGTCTACGAGCTGCGCCGCGTTGAACTGCTGCGCGACGTGTTCGTGTGGGCGTATGAGCGCTCGTGTGCGCGCTACCGGGTGGTGCGGGACGCGACCGTGCAACCGGATCCCATCCGGCTCCGCTACCGTGAGGCCATCGACGCGGCCATTCGTGACGTCGTGCGCGACGGTGTGGCGCCGGCCAGAGCGTGGCTCAGGAAGTGGGCCGGGACACACGAGGTGCCGGAAGAAGACGCGGGGGCGTTCGTCGAGCGTGCCTTGTCGGCCCTACTCGGACTCAACGAAGCGACGGCGGTGCGCGCGCGCCTGCGGCCGAGTGAGTACGCAGCGTGGCGCGCGCTCTTTGGAGCGCCCCGGTGATGACGTTTGGCTACGGCTGTATGTTCGGCGCGTCGCTGGGAGCCGTGCGGCGGCAGGGCCGGACGCGGAGATTCCGGCACCAACCCGACGCCAGTTGCGAGCGCCGGACCGCACGCCGCGCGTCTTCGCGATCGAGGGACTGGAGAATGGCGCACGTGACCTCGTCCCCGGCCCCCGCCGGCTGACTATCGAGTTCTCCCATCCCGTCGACCCCGAGTTCCGGGGGTTCGACCATGGTCCGCTGGGAGCTGACCACGTGCTGCCCATCAGGCGAGTACTCGGGCTCTCCGATGACGGGTTGCGGCTGACGGTCGAAGTCGATCTGGCGCCATCGCGTCGCCATCCGCCGTCTGCTCGGTCGAGCGCCTCGGCAAACACTACCAGTCGGTGATCGCGGTCGACGACGTGAAAGCAGGGAGTTGCTGAACCACCATCTCGACGAGACGCGGTGCAGACGTCTGCCCGCAACTGGTTGGGCGCTCGGCGTGATGGTACAGCTCTTCACGTGTTGTTTGACCGGCTGTACGGAAGTCTTCTGCCAAAAACGCGCAACAGGTCTTTTGAAACGTGTGCCGTCGCGGCGAACGGACGCGACGCACTTGCGCCCCCAGATCAGCCAGTCGGCGCTGGATGGAACGTTTCACGGCAGCGGCAGACCGCGCGTTCCGCTAGGACTCTTATCGCTCTGAGTCACTGGAAACCGTCTCGCTGCTGAGGCAGCGAACGACTCAGAGCGCCGGACACCCGTGACGCAGGGTTGACAGAAGAGGCGTATCGGCGTGATATTGGGGAACGAGAGACGTATCTCACGTTGCTCACTTTCGGAGTACCTCATGGCAGCAGATACGATTGGGCTCGCACTCCTCAGTTCGGAGGAGGTTCGCACGCTTGGGGAGCATCACCCAGCGCTCCTGCCCGTCGGTGAGGATGCGGAAGTCTCGCAGGCGATCACCGTCGCCGGCTCTCCGGCCTTCCTGTCCGCCGTTCGCGTGTTCCTCGAGCACCTCGCCCGGGAGGGGCAGCAGACCGCGTCCGTCCTTTCGGCGCTCGCGCCAGACCCAGCACGCGGACTCATCACTACGGAACGATTGGCACAGATTCACCGGCAGGTCGAAGCGCGGAACGCGTTCTTAGACGCGGTCCCCATGTTGACGAGCGCGATGATCGGGGAGTGGGGTGGATCCGCTGCCAAAAATGCGTCCGCCATGGCGAGTCGCTGGAAGAGCGCGGGGCGGATCTTCGCCGTGTCCAGCGGGCGGACCGATTTGTACCCGGCCTTTCAGTTCGACGAGGACGGGAAGCCTCGCCCGGCCATCGCCGAGGTGCTCAGACAGTTCGCCGGCGAAAGCGAGTGGGCCAACGCGCTGTGGTGGACCGCCCCGTCGGGCTGGCTCGGTGGACGTGAGCCGCTGCACGTCCTCGACACCGACCCGGAGGCGGTGATCGACGCCGCTCGACGGACGGCCGAGCCCGTCGATGTCTGACCCCGCGCGCTGACGTGCTACCGACGTGTCGACACCTCCATCGAACTCGCCGGTCCCCGATCCCCCGGACTTTGCCTCGCAGACGCCGCTCACGGAGCAGTGGCCCGCGGGCCAAGAGTTTGTCCGGGTCTTCGCTCACCACTACCATGCCACCGAGTTCAACCCTGGCTCAGGCACACCATCTGTTCGAGGCCGCTTCCACTTCTTCGCCGCTGCCCCCGGTCGCGCCGTCCCGATTCTCTACGGCGCCGCTCATCCGTTCGCCGCCCTCGCCGAGACCGTTTTTCACGATGTGCCAATCCGTACCCCCGCGCGCGTAGTCTTCGAATCACGCCTCGCGCCACTGTCTATTGTCACGCTGACGCCCCTACGCGACCTCCGCTTGGTGCAGCTTCATGGGTTTGGGCTGCGCCGTCTGTCGATCCGAGCGGCCAACCTCACGGACACGGAGGCCGCGGAGTACCCGCGGACCATCGCATGGGCTCGTGCGCTGCATGCCGCGCTGCGCGACAGTGACGGTCTGGTGTGGATGTGCCGGCAGTTCAACTCCGCTCCGGCGCTCATGTTGTTTGGCGACCGCGTCTTGTCGACCGATCTCTCGGTGGCGGTGCCTCCCCTTCCGCTGTTGACGGGCCGCGGGCGCGACCTCGTCGACCGCGCCGCCAACGCCGCCGGGATTGCCGTCGTGCGCTAGCGCGACGCGTATTCACGTGCGTTTGCGGCGAGGCAGGACATGGGCTGGCCCCGCGCTTGGCGTGGGTTCGTGCCTCCCGTGTCCCGTGAAGTCACCAGAGCCACCCGCGACGATCCCCGGTGTCGCACTCTTTCGGAGACCAGCCCATGTCATCGATCACCGCTGACCTCGCGTCGTGGGCGTCCCACTGTATAATGTGGGTATACCCCTTTGGGGTTCCGTTCTGATACCACGTATGTACCGTGATAGAGCGCCGGGGCAGGGCAGCCCCGACCATTGTTTCTCCGTGGAGGTTGCCGTGCGCGTGGTCGCTGAACTGGACATCAAGAAGGACAGCCGGAACCGGATCACACTGCCGGCCGACTTGGACTACGAATTCTTCCACATGAAGCGCTTCGACGACGGACACATTGAACTGTACCCCCGTGCGCTGATCGACCCGACCATCTCGCGACGCACGCTGCGCGACATGGATGAAGCCATGGAGAACGTCCAGCAGGGCCGGGTCGGGGAGGTGCTGGACGTCGCGGCGCTCGAGCTGCTGGCGGACTTGGAGTAGCGCCGCGAGAGGACTGTGAATGCGGTTTCAGATCGCCCCCGGCGTTCCGGATATGAAGGCGTTGATCGACCGCCTCCGGAATGGGCTCGAGACGGGGACCCTCGACAAAGACGACCGGCGACTGGCAAAAAAGCTGTCCAAGACCATCGCCGACCTCGCACGCACTCCGTTCTACCTTTCCCTCCAGAGCCATGAGATCGAAGCGTTGACGGTGCGCTACGGTGCCAAGGTCTATCAGTCGTATTTGGAGAATCACACGCCGAGCGCCGGACGTCTCGTATGGGTGTACGGTCCACAGCGAGGCATGATCACGCTCGTTGGCTTGGAGCCTCACCCCGAAGACCAGAAGAACGGGGCTGACAACCGTGTGGTGCTGTCGCGGATGCCCACCGCGGAGGAGTTGGCCGCAGAGGCCGAGAGTGAGACGGGGTAGATCATAGGCGCACGCGGGACGAGGGCGGTCCTGCGCGTTCTGGACGACACTCTCCGCGCAGTTCACGCGTTCAGCGACGGCAGCATACATGGCTGGCAGTGCTGATCCATGCGGCGGTCGGCGAGCGACAGCTCGAGCCTGGCGCCCGGCTCGGGTTCCCGAGTTCTGCTTTTCCGGACTCTGAGTGACGGAGTCATACTCTTTCGATGAGCAGCGCATCCCGGAATGGCGGCGACGTATAGTTTCGCTTAGTATGCAAGTGAAACTATGGAACTACTGTGGTTTCGTTTCCTGCGATGCTCGCCTGCGCCCACGCTCATGCCTGGTAGATACGAATCGCGCATCTGGCAGTCAGACCCGACCCGCGATGCCCCACCGCGTCACCGCCGCGCATGCCGCTATGAGGTGCATCTCCCCGACCTCCTGAGCGCAACCGACATCCGCTTGGACGGAGCACTCGCGGCCTTGATATCCGAAGCGGAGCAGGCCCTGTACGCACTCAACAACGAGGGTGGAAGCGCGCTCGGGCCGCTTGCACGCCTCCTGTTGCGGACCGAGTCGATTGCCTCTTCCAAGGTGGAAGGCATGCAGATGGGCGCGCGCGAACTTGCTCGCGCCGAGGCCAAAGCGGAATCGGGAACGCCGCTTGGTACGACGGCGCTCGAGGTTGTCGCGAACATCGACGCGATGGTACTCGCCTTTGAGTCAGCCGCGGAGGTCGACCGCTTCGCGGAAGATGAAGTTCGTTCGATTCACCGTCGCTTGCTCGAGCGCACGTCACAACGCCATATCGCCGGCCGGTTCCGTACCACGCAAAACTGGATCGGCGGCAACGACTACACACCGTGCGGCGCGGACTTCGTTCCGCCACCGCCCGAAACGCTGGACACGCTGATTCGAGACCTGTGCAGCGCGATCAATGACGATCTGCAGTCACCGCTGGTTCAAGCGGCGCTGGTTCATGCACAGTTCGAAACAATCCACCCCTTCGATGACGGCAACGGGCGAACGGGGCGCGCACTCGTGCACGTCCTCCTCAGGCGCCGGGGGATCACTCCGCACTTCCTGCCACCGATCAGTGTGGTGTTCGCCGGATCGAAAGACCGCTACATCGCGGCGCTCACCCGGTTCCGCGAAGCGGGTGACGTCGGCATTGCCGCGTGGATTGAACACTTTGCGGCCGCAACACTTCGCGCGGCGCGTCTCGCTCGTTCGTACATCGACGCCGTGCGCACGCTGCAGGCGCATTGGCGCACGCTACTCAGACGACAGTCACAGGTGCCGAGAGTGGATGCTGCAGCATGGGCCATCATCGACCTGCTTCCGGCTCATCCTATGCTCTCGGCGCCTGTCGTCACAGCAGTTACCGGCCGCTCCAAGAGTCGCGTCTATGAAGGGCTCGAGCAACTCGTGAACGCCGGCGTGCTCGTGCCGCTCTCGGCGGGACAGCGTAACCGCTGGTGGGAAGCCGTGGGACTGCTGGACCTGATTGCACAGCTCGAGCTCGGACAGCCGCCATTGCTGGCGACAAGTGATGAAAGGGGACTAGTAGTCGAGCCGTAGGGGGTCCAAGACCCTCCGACCCCTCGAAGGAAGCCCCGAGCACACCTTGCGGCCAGGCTTCGCGCCCAGACGACGTTTCGTCGCCACCGAAATGTCATCGCGACGTGATCCTCGAAGCGGATATTATGACGTACGCCCTCGCCATTCCTCCGACCTGCCCGGACCTCAATGCCGACGTTCACGCGCGCCCTCGATGCTCCACTGGCGGCCTCCTCGGCGCTCCTCGACCGCGTCCCCGCCGGACCGACCGCCGACCGTATGATGATCAAGGCACCGTTCACCGGCGAGCCGACCGTCTCGCTTCCGTTGTGCAGCGCCGACGATATGCGCGCGGCGGTTCACCGGGCACGCGAGGCGCAGGCGTCGTGGGCCGAGACGCCGCATAGCCGACGCCGTCGGATCATGCTCCGGTACCACGACCTGACGCTCGATCACCAGGACGAGCTAATGGACTTGATGCAGCGTGAAGCGGGGAAGGCGCGTCGACACGCGTTCGAAGAGGTGTTGGATGTCGCCGTCGTCACGCGGCACTACGCCGTTCGAGCCGAGCGGATGCTGCGCTCGCGCCGCCGCCGGGGCGCGCTGCCCTTGTTCACCTCGACGGTCGAGCACCACCACCCGGTCGGCGTGGTCGGGCTGATCGCGCCGTGGAACTACCCGCTCTCAATGGCGATCACGGATGCGATCCCCGCGCTGCTGGCGGGCAACGCCGTGGTGCTGAAACCGGCTGAGCAGACGTCGCTGACCGCGCTGCGAGCCGTCGAGCTGCTCATTGAGGCCGGGCTTCCCGAGGGGCTGTTCCAGGTCGTCACGGGGAAGGGGCCCACCCTCGGTCCCGCCCTGATCGACACCGTCGATTTCGTCGGCTTCACCGGCTCGACACAGACCGGGCGCGTAGTGGCACGCAGCGCGGCGGACCGCCTGATTCACAGCTCGCTGGAGCTCGGAGGCAAGAACCCCGCGATTGTCCTGGACGACGCCGACCTCGGTCGAGCCGTCGAGGGACTGGTGCGAGGCTGCTTCACAAGCGCCGGCCAGCTGTGCATCTCCATCGAGCGCCTGTACGTGCAGTCGGGCGTGTACGACGCCTTCGTGAGCCGCTTCGCCGCGCGCGTCGAGCAGATGCGCTTGGGCGCGTCGTCCGACTACGACATCGAGATGGGCTCGCTGGTCTCGCAGGCGCAGTTCGACAAGACGGTCGAGCATGTCGAGGACGCGCTCGCCAAGGGCGCCGTAGCCCGAGCGGGCGGACGCGCACGCCCCGATCTCGGTCCGTTCTTCTACGCGCCGACGGTGCTCGAAGGCGTCACGCCCGAGATGACGGTTGCAGCCGAGGAGACATTCGGGCCCGTGGTGTCGGTGTACCGCGTGGCCGACGAGGCCGACGCGGCCCGCCAGTCGAACGCGAGCGCGTTCGGGCTCAACGCGAGCATTTGGACGCGCGACACCGCCCGCGGCCGCCGCATCGCCCAAAGACTGGCGTGCGGCACGGTCAACGTCAACGAGAGCTACGCCGCATCTTGGGGCTCGGTCGACGCCCCGATGGGTGGCATGAAAGCATCGGGGCTGGGTCGCCGCCACGGCCGCGAAGGGCTGCTCAAATACACCGAGTCGCAGACGGTCTCCGTCCAGCGCGGCCTCCCGCTGGGCCCTGAGACCGGACAGAACGCCACCCTGTACGCCCGCGTGATGACGACGGCGCTCCGCATACTTCGCCACATCCCATTCCTGCGCTAAGTCCCATGTCCCAAACACTATTTCTGACGGGCTTTCCTGGTTTTTTGGGATCTGCGCTCGCGGCCCGTCTCCTGGACCGATACGGCGCTGGCGTAACGTTGACGGCGCTCGTGCAGGCCAGATACCGGGCATTGGCGGACACGCGGGTGCGGGAGATCGAGGCGAGCGGAGACGGTCGGCGCGGTCGTCTGATGCTCGTGGAGGGCGACATCACGCAGGAGAGGTTGGGGCTCGATGCCGAGAGCTACGCTGAGCTCCAGGCGCACACGCACGAGGTGTACCACCTGGCGGCGGTCTACGACTTGGGCGTCGAGCGCGACCTGGCGATGCGCGTCAACGTGGACGGCACGCGTCACATGCTGGCCTTCGCGGCCGGCGTGCGCTCGCTGCGCCGGTTCCAGTACGTCAGCACGTGCTATGTCAGCGGGCGCACGTCAGGCCTGTTTCGGGAGACCGACCTCGTGCGCGGCCAAGCGTTCAACAACCACTACGAGGAGACCAAGTACCTCGCCGAGGTCGACGTGCAGCAGGCGATGCGTAGCGGCCTGCCGTCGTCGATCTACCGTCCGTCCGTCGTCGTGGGTGACAGCCGCACCGGGGCCACCCAGAAGTATGATGGTCCCTACGCGCTCATCAATTGGATGCTGCGCTGGGCACGCTTCGCGCCGGTGCCTGTCCTGGGCGATCCCACGACCCACTACCTCAACGTCGTCCCGCAAGACTTCGTGGTGGACGCCATCGACGTGCTCAGCGCGCTCGACGCGTCCGAAGGCCAGGTCTACCAGCTCGCCGACCCCGCGCCGCCGTCTATCGACCAGATGGTGCGCATGCTCGGGCAGGCGACGCGGAAGCATCCCGTCACGCTGCGGCTGCCGCTGGCGCTCTCGCGTGGAGCGCTGCGGCACGTGCCGGGCCTGGCGAAGTGGACCAACTTCGAGCCCGAGTCGCTCGCCTATTTCTCGCACCCGACGACGTACGGTACCTCGGAGGCGACACGGGACCTGTCGGGCAGCGGCGTTACGTGCCCGCCGTTTGCGTCTTACGCCGACCGCCTCGTGGACTTCGTGCGGGCAAACCCGGACGTGCCCGCTGCGGCGATGGTCTGACCCGTCGATAAGTTGCTGTTGCTCGATGCCGCTGTTGCCCGGCATGAACTTCGAGTGCCTCCCGGGAATCGACTGGAGAAGCTCAGGTAGTTGTCGCATGATCGGAGTTTCCATGCCGATCATTTGATCACCTCTTGGGGTTGGGAAGATTTCAACGTCGTTCGATATCACGATTCATTCAGAGCCCGTTGGCCCCGTCTAGCTCATAGCGTACACGGCATGATGAAACAATCGGAGCCGACGGTGCAGCGGCCGACGAACGCGAAGTGAGGTGAGGTGGGAGGGCTGGCAAAGAAGCGGCTTCTCGTGCATGACGTGCGACTACGCACCTCCTGTCTCTCTCCCGTCTGGCCTCGCTCCCCATGCGCGGTTCATGTCCCGTCGCATACGGTGGTACAGGGAATCTGCTCGAAGCGGCGCGAGCACTTCCGGATAGAGGTGATGCAGCGATAAGGCGCGCCAGTAGCTCCAGTCGTCGACACTCCGAAATGCCGCGAAGGCACGTTGCTTCTCTCCGAGCCCAAGATGGATCAGGCCTGCGGAGAATGGGTCGCCCGCTCGTTCGAACTCCTCGAGAGAGGCGCGCGCCAGCATCTCTTTCCCGGTTTTAATCTGCGCCAGCGCCAGCGTCACCCGTGGTCCCGAACCCGCCCACTCGACAGAGAGATTCTGAAGCAGAAGGGCCGCCTGATCGAACCGTTGCAGGTGAAAAAGGCCGAGTGCCTCGAAGAAGGGTCCGGTCGTCCAGTCGGGCTGCAGCTCGCGTACACGAAGGGCCTGGCGGAGTGCAGCTGCTGGATCGCCATTCGTCAGATGGGAGAGCGACAGGTTGCTAACGACCTCCGGCGAAAGCGGATCCAACTCAACCGCTCGCTCCGCGCTCTCGAGTGCCGTCCTCCGGTCCCCTAGCACCTGGGAGACCCAACTCAGCCAGTTGTGGGCCTCTGCATAGCCGGGACGAAGCGCCAGTGCACGCCGGAGCGCCGCGATCGCGGCTGGACCGTCCCGCCGCACGACGTGGTATTCCCCTAGGGAAGCGTAGGCCTCCGCGAGACTCGGGTCCAGCTCTAGTGCATGTCGGACGGCATGCTCGGCTCGTGGAAGAACTCGGTCAGCGCGTTCGAAGCCGTAGTCGGCGAGCAGGGACAGACCGCCTGCCAGGCCAGCCCACGCTAGCGCATATTCCGGGTCCAGCTCGACCGCCCGCTCAAAGTAGACGAGCGAGCGGCGCATCCCGCCTTCGGTACGCTGATCAAGCAGCGCGCGGCCCTGCGCATGGAGCCCGTACGCCTCAAGGTTGCTCGTAGGCTCCTGTGCATCGCGCTTCCGCTCGGCAGGGGTGAGTTTTGCGCGCACCGCCCGTGCGATCCTCTCCGCCAACTCGCCCTGCAGGTCGAAGACGGTGTCCATGCGCAACTCCCGGTCGTACCGCTCGGCCCACCGGTGCGCCCCGCTCTCGCCGTCGATCACCTGCACGTTCAGCCGCAGCCGCCCGCCGGCCACCTGCACGCCGCCCTCCACGATGGTTCCCGCCCCCAACTCGCGAGCGATCTCCGGGATCGGCTTGGTCGTGCCCCGGTAGCGGAGCACTGAGGTCCGAGCAATCACGGAAAGCGCCGAGATCCGGGACAATTCCGTCAGCAGATCATCCTGTAGCCCCGCGGCAAACGGGTCCGCGCTCGCCGCACCGCTCAGGTTTTCGAAGGGGAGTACGGCTACGGAGCGCATGGGAAGCTCGTCAGGGACTGCCGCCCCCCCCCGGGGCCACGCATCGCCGTGACCGACGATCTCCCTGCCGTCCTTCGGAGCAGAGGGGTGCCCCGCCAGACCAGCCACCACGTTTCGTTGCCGAACGCCTTCCACTGCCGCTTGCGTCTCGGCCGACGGCTGGGCCCCGAACTCCCGAGCCAGGCGCTTCACGAAGTCCTCGTAGGTACGGAGCGCTCCCGCCCGATCCCCCGCCGCGCCGAGTAGCACGATCAGCCGCCGCGCCGCTCCCTCGTCGAAGGGGTCGAGCGTGTACGCCTTCCGCCCCCAGCGAACCGCCTCGGTCGCGTTCCTTTCCCGCTCCGCTCCTTCGATCAACTTGCGGGCCGCCCCAATGGCGCGGCGGCGTAGCCGCGCGCGTTCCGAGTCTATCCACTGATCGAACTCCGGGGAGGCGCCGGACACGAAGAATCCCTCCAGCAGATCGCCCCGGTACAGTTCCAACGCCTCATGAAGCATTCCCGCATCCAGGGCATCCTCGAACGCCCGCACATCGCACCAGACGAGGTCCTCCACCAGCCCGACCTGGTCGTGCCCGCGCACCGTGAGGACGTCCGGGCCGAGCGAACGCCGTATCTGGTGGAGCATGTTGTTGAGGGAGTTCCGGGCGTGCTTCTGATCCCGCTCAGGCCAGAAGAGTCCCAGCAGCGTGTCGCGGTGGGGAAGACCGCGGTGCCTGGCCAGCGCGAGATATGCCAGCAAGCCGAGCCGCTTCGAGCCCGAGAGCGGGGAGCCGAGGTGCCGTCCTTCGGACCCCTGCAGGTCAAGCGTGCCCAGCACGTGAAACGTGATCATCGGCGGCGTCGCTAGGGTTTCCGGCACTTAGAAGGAATCTAAGTGGCAGGGGACCGGGATCAAAGTGCAGGTGGGTACGCTGATTGTGGTTCGACCATCGTCCCTTCTTCCGGAGCGTCTTTCATGAAACCATCCCGCGTCACGTCCGCCCTCACCATCGCTCTCGCCGTGCTGCTATCCGGCTGTGAGGATACGCCCGCCGGTCCTGAGCGGCACACCGAAGCTCCCGCGGACGCAGCACAGGCGTACCGCGGGGCATTCGATGCAAGCTACACCTTCGAAGCGGCTGTCTTCGATATTGCCGCCGCACCCGACGGCAGCATTCTGGTTGCCCAGAACACCACCGTCAAAGAGATCGACCGGAAGGGCCATGTCGGGGAGGTCATCACCGTCCCCACCGTCGCAGGTTCACCGATCAACGGACTGGAGGCGATCGGGCGCCGGAGTTTCTTCGCCACGAGCGGGGGACAGGACGCGGCGGTCGGGGCGGGGTTGTGGCGGGTCTCCGCGGGCGTGGCTAGAAAGGTGGTCGACATCGAAGCATTCGAGCAGACACACGATCCGGACGTCTCGGTGTGGAAGGACGCCCGCTGTGAGGAGCCCGAATTCACAGCGGGGCCGCAGTCCAACCCGTACCATCTTGTTGCGCTCTCGGGGAATGAGGCTCTTGTGGCGGATGCGGCAGGTAACGCGCTTCTCTGGGGCAAGAGCAACGGTGAGGTCGGCTGGGTCGCTGTCCTCACGCCTCCAACGGACGAAAGCGGGGACTATCGGGTGCTGAAAACGCAGGCAGACGGCACCGATTGCTACGTTCAGCCCGTGCCCACCTCGGTCGCCATCGGTCCGGACGGGGCCTACTACGTGGGCGAACTGACCGGCGCCACGGCCGAGGGACTTCCCATCGGGCTGTCGCGGGTCTGGCGGATCGAGCCGGGTGCCCGCAACGTCGTGTGCCCTTCCGCTGCCTGCGAGGTCGTCATCTCCGGGATGACATCGGTGATCGATCTCGCCTTCGGGCCTGACGGCAAGCTATATGTGCTCGAATACGACGAGAATAGCTGGCTGGCGCCGTTTATTCCCTCTGTCCCGCTCGGAGGGGGGACGATAAATCGCTGCGATGTCGGCACCGGCCGATGCGATGCCGTTGTGCAGCGACTCACCCTTCCGGGTGCCATCACCTTCGACAAGTGGGGCGACCTTTGGATCGTGGAGAACAATATCACCGCTCCCACGGTGCACCGAGTCAACCTGCGCTGATGCAGTGACACCCGGACCCGTGATCCAGTCCCATCTCCGACACAACCATCCTGATGACGAATCTGTTTAATCCCACCACCGTTCAGGCCCTGCGCGACCGCATCCAGGGCGAAGTGCTGCTCCCGTCGGACCCCGGCTACGAGGAGGCCCGGGCGGTCTGGAACAAGCGGTTCGATCCGCACCCCGGAGCGGTCGTTCGTTGTCGGAGCACGGATGACGTGGTTGCAGCTATTGGGTTCGCCCGCGACCACGGCCTTCCGCTTTCGGTCAAGAGCGGCGGACACAGCTATGCCGGACACGGGGTGGCGGACGGCGCGCTCGCCATCGACCTCTCGCTCATGGACTCCGTGGAGATCGGCGCCGAGCGGAAGCGGGCGGTGGTCGGGCCCGGGGTGACATGGGCCGAATTCGACGGGGCGGCACAGCAGTTTGGCCTCGCCACGACGGGAGGCACCGCCTCGATCGTGGGCGTGGCGGGATACACGCTGGGCGGCGGCACGGGCTATCTCGCCCGCATGTTCGGCCTGAGTCTGGACAATCTCCTCTCGGTCGAGGTTGTGAACGCGGGCGGCCGCGTGTTCCGCGCGAACCAGGACGAGAATCCGGACCTGTTCTGGGCGCTGCGTGGCGGCAGCGGCAACTTCGGCGTGGTCACCTCCTTCGAGTTTCGCCTCCACGCGGTAGGTCCCGAGGTGGTGAGCGCGCAGGCGTTTCACCCGCTCGAGGACGCGCGCGAGGTGCTGCGGTTCTACCGCGACTTCATGGAGACCGCGCCGGACGAGGTGACGGTCTACGCTCTTGCCATGCGCGTGCCACCGGTAGAGCCCTTCCCCGAGGAGCAGCATGGCGAGGTCTCGCTCGTCATGCTGGCCAGCCATTGTGGGGACCCTCAGGAGGGCGAGGGAGTGCTGGCGGAGCTGACGGGCTTCGGGAAGCCGATTCTCGCTGGCGTCCAGCGTGTACCGTACACGGTTCTGCAGCAGGGCTTCGACGCCGGCTTGGCGCCGGGACCGCGGTGGTATTCCCGGGCGCACATGCTGTCGGAGATCTCGGATGGGGCGATCGAGACCTTCCTCGAATATGCGGCGGCGCTGCCGGGGCAGTTCACGGTAGCCTACTTCGAGCCCTTGGGCGGTGCGATAGGCCGGGTCGATCGTGACGCGACTGCATTCCCGCATCGTGATGCAGCGTATGAGTTGCACATCTTTCCAGGGTGGACCGATCCGTCCCACGATGAAGCGCTGATGCGCTGGGCCAGAGAGTTCCACAACGCCATGGCGCCGTACGCGACCGGGGGCGTCTACGTGAACCTCCTGGACCGGGACGAAGAGCCGCGGATCCCGAACGCCTACCGTGCCAACTACGACCGTCTTTCTCAGCTCAAGGCCAAATGGGATCCGGAGAACCTCTTCCGCATCAACCACAACATTCGGCCACAGCCATGAGTAGACCCATGCGATCTGGTTCCGCAGCACGAGCAGCACTACTGGTGTTGAGCGCCTGCACTCTGGCAGCTCAGCCGCGTGCGGCCGCTGCGCAGGACACAATGGAATTCCCTCCAGTCCGACTGGCAACGGCGGACGTGAATGGGATCCAGCTTCACTACCGAATGGCCGGAAGCGGTCCGCCGCTCCTCCTGCTCCACGGGTTCTCCGGTGCGGGCTCCTGGTGGGATCCGCTGTTGGGGGACCTTTCACAGGAGCACACACTGATCATCCCTGACCTCCCGCTGCACGGGCGCTCCACGGGCCATCCTGGTCCGTACCTGTACCGGCAGGTCTCGGCCGAGCTCTTCGCGTTGCTGGACCACCTCGGCATTGACCGCGTCCAGGCGATCGGGTATAGCGCGGGCGGGGCAATCCTTCTCCACATGGCGACTCAGCAGCCCCGCCGGATCAAGGCGATGTCGCTCGTTTCCGCCGCTCACACGCTAACTGAGCCCAACCGGGAGGTGCTGAGAACCTGGCCCGCATTCGAGGCCATGCCGGAGACGACGCGGACATACTGGCTCGGGGCGCATCCGGGCGGGGAGGCCCAGGTCCGCAGACTGCTGGAAGCGCTGCGCGGTATGGCAGACGAGAGCGACAACATGAGCTTCACGCCAGAGGACCTCGCGCGCATCCAGGCCCGGACGCTGCTGATCGTCGGCGACCGCGATGCCTTAGTCCCGCTGGAACTCGCACTCGAGATGCACCGCGCCATTCCCGACGCGGCGCTCTGGGTCGTGCCCGGGGTGGGGCACTCGCCCGTACTGCCCAATTGGGGTGGCTGAATGGAGGCGCGGCGGATCTTCCCCAATGTGGTGCGGGAGTTCCTCAACCCGCCGCGCGACCAGAGCACCTCGCCCGAAGAGTAGGCGCGATGCCAGTAAACCGAACAGCTCTTCCGGGCATTTTTCAACCGGTTTCTCATTGCACACGAGGCCGCGCACTGGTTCCAGCTGCATGCGGGTCGACGTGCGCCCACGCTCTACGAGAATGAGAAGATGGCGAACCGTATCGCTGTCGCCTTCTGCCGGACACAGCCGAGCGGAGATGACTTGCTCGCTGAGTTGGAGCGGTTAACAGCACACACAGTCGCG
This sequence comes from Gemmatimonadales bacterium, assembly GCA_038330215.1. Lineage (GTDB taxonomy): Bacteria > Gemmatimonadota > Gemmatimonadetes > Gemmatimonadales > Gemmatimonadaceae > JAABRT01. Next base: position 41,833 of record JBBQNT010000002.1, on the reverse strand, counting down.
GTTCTGCCTGATCCCACGTTTGCTCAAAATCACTGACGGGCTCCGGCCATCAACATTGTCAAACACGCTCATCATCGGAGCCGGACCGACTGGCCTCGCCGCCGCACTCTTCCTCGCTGAGCGCGGTGTCTCGCCGCGCATCGTGGAGCAGGCCGCCGAGCCGTCGCCTTATTCGAAGGCGTTCGGTGTGAACCCCCGCACGCTCACATTGCTCGAAGGCACCGGCGTCACCGAGCGGCTGCTCTCCCAAGGGCGGCGCATGACGCCAGTTCTCTCACCAATCTTCCCGGCCATCGCGGGTTCAGCACGAACATTCATCCTCGGACTCGACCATGATGTAGCGTTGTCGCGGGACAACCCATAGCTCGACGTGATCGCGAAAAAGTGGCGCAGTGAAACGACGCCAACGCGGAGGGACGCGGCGTTCTCAAATTCCCCCATCTTCACGGATATGCGAGTTCGACTCTCGCCTACCAACGCCATCCCACTTGAGCGCGATCGCCGATATCGCGTGCAGCGTGCTGATGAGGAAATGCGGGTTCGGCTGTTCGCGCAACGCATCGAGTTGTGCTGCCTGCAGTTGCTGTTCCAGTCGTGCGTTGGCGATGGCGCCGTCGGTGGAGAGGCGCGCGCCCTGCCAAGCATGCCGGTCACCAACGACACACCGAGGCCCGCCACAGCGGACGGCGCGCCGTCGCCGAATGCGCCGGCGCCGACCGCCGTCGCCGCTACGCCTCCGCCGCATTCCTCCGCCAGCCGGCCAACTGCTTCGCCACCGGGAGGTCGCGCACACGCACACCAGTAGCAGCAAAGATCGCGTTGGCGAGCGCCGCGCCCGCGGGCGGCACGCCCGGCTCACCAATGCCTCCCGGCAACCCCTCGCTCTCCACGAAATGCACGTCTACCACGTGCGGTGCCGCTCGCAGCCGAGTGACGTCGTAGTCGCGGAAGTTGCTCTGGCGTACACGCCCCTGCCGAAAGCTGATCTCGCTGTAGAGCGTGTTGCTCATGGCCATCACCAGGGCGCCCTCCATCTGCGCACGTGCCCGGTCGGGGTTGGCCACAAAACCCGCATCCACGGCCACCGTGGCCCTCGGTACCAGGACGGTGCCATCGTCTTCCACCTCGACCTCCACCACCATGGCGACGTAGGAGAGGAAGCTTCGATGCATGGCCAGCCCACGCCCGCGTCCGCGCGGCAATGCCGACCCCCAGCCGGCGTGCTCGGTGGCCAGCTCCACCACGCGCTTGGCACGCACGCTGTCGAGCGGATGGTCGGTCCACTTGGCGCCGTAGTTTCCGGCCGGTGCCGCAAGCCCGTGCTCAGATAAGTCCCACTGGCGATCACCACCCAGCAACGCGAGCAGGAACTCGCGCGGATCGGCCTTGGCTTCGTGTGCCAGTTCGTCCACGAAACTGCCAATCGCAAAGCCGTGGTGAATGGCGTTCACGGAGCGGTACCAGCCAATGCGCGTGTGCGCCACGGCCGGGCACACTTCCACGCTGATATTGGGAATGTCGTACGGAATGTCGCTGGCGCCGTTGGTGAGTTCCGACGCGCTGGGGCCCTTCACGTTTGGCGCAAAGGTGGCCGAAATGGGCGGGTACGCCGAGCGATGCCGCCAAGCGGTGACGGCGCCAGAGACATCAAGGCCGGCCTCCAGTCGATGCGCCGCCACGGTGTGCAAGAAGTCGTGGCGCATGTCGTCTTCGCGCGTCCACTGCACGCGGACGGGGGCGTTGACTTCGCGCGCCAGGAACGCGGCTTCACACATGAAGTCATGCTTTGACTTTCGCCCGAACGCACCGCCCAGCAACGTGACGTTCACCTTCACCTGCGCCGCCTCCAGCTTGAGAAACCGGGCAATGGTGTCGCCCGCTCCCTGTGGTGACTGCGTCGGCGCCCACACTTCCACCATGCCATCGCGTACTTCCGCGAGTGCCACCAGCGGCTCCATGGGCGCATGCGAGAGGTGCGGCACGTAGTACTCGTGCACCACCGTGCGCGAAGCGGCGGCGAGCGCCGCGTCTGCATCGCCCACCGAGCGGCCGGCGGCGCCGGGCTTCTGCACACTCGCCTTGAGCGACTCCTTGTAGGCTGCCGATTCGTACGACGCGTTGGGCCCGTTATCCCACGTCACGCGGAGTGCATCGCGCCCCTGCATGGCCGCCCAGGTGCTGTTGGCAATCACCGCCACGCCGCCGAGCGGATTGTGTCCGCTGGGCATGGTGGGATCCGGCATGCGTACTACCCGCTCCACGCCCGGCACCTGCAGAGCGCGTGCGTCGTCCACCGCGGTCACCTTGCCGCCCCACACGTAGGGACGCGCGATCGCCGCGTACTTCATGCCGGGGCGCGTGACATCGGCACCGTATTTGGCCGTGCCCACCGTCATGTCGCGCAGATCAATGGACGGCATGGCCTTGCCCTGCCAGCGACGCTCCGACGGCGCCTTCACGCGTACGCGATCAGCCGACGGCATGGGAAGTGTGCGCGCGGTGGGCACCAACTCGGCGAAGCCCAGTGTGCGATCGCTCTTCGTGTGCAGCACGCGATGCTGTTCGGCACGTACTTCGCTGCTGGGCACGCCCCACGTCCTGGCGGCCGCGTCTTCGAGCAGCGCGCGCATGGTGGCGCCGGCGCTGCGGTACTGCGGCAGGAAGTTGCGAATGCTCGTGGAGCCGTCGGTGTTCTGCGAGCCGTACTTCTTTTCGTTCCCCTCGGCCTGCTGCACAATGCACTTCGCCCAGTCGGCTTCCATCTCATCGGCAATGATCATGGGCATGGTGGTGCGGATCCCCTGTCCCATTTCCGATCGGTGGCAAATGAGGGTGACCATGCCGTCGTCCTGCAGCACTACGTACGCCACGGGCGACCACGGTTCGGCCCAGGTGGCCAACGCGAGTTCGGCGGCGTTGAGCCGAGTGATCCCCTGTGGGCCGGCCACGAGCACCAGACCACCAACGCCCAGCAGCTTGAGAAACTGCCGACGCTCCAGAGCTGCGCCGAGTTCGTCGTGCTCGCTCATCGTGCCCCCTCAACCGCTTGCTTGATGGCCGCACGAATACGCGGATAGGTGCCGCAGCGACAGATGTTTCCGGTCATCGCGGCGTCGATCTGGGTGTCGCTCGGGTTCGGGACATCCTTGAGGAGCGCCGCCGCCGCCATGATCTGCCCAGACTGACAGAAGCCGCACTGCGGTACTTCAAGAGCGCGCCACGCCACCTGCGCCGGATGATCGCCCTCCGGGTGCAGGCCTTCGATGGTGGTCACAGCGGCCCCCTCGAGCGTGGACATGCGCGCTTGGCAGGACCGCTTGGCCTCGCCATTCACATGCACCGTGCAGGCGCCGCAGGAGTTCACGCCGCACCCGTACTTGGTGCCGGTGAGCGCAAGATCGTCGCGAAGAAACCAGAGCAGCGGCATGCGATCATCGCCGTCGAACGTGCGGCGCACACCATTTACGGTGAGAGAGATCATGAGACGGGGGGCGGTAGAAGACGGAATGTCGCGAGGGGACAGAACAGCTCCCAGAAGCAACCTGAGTCTGGGGCCCGTGAAACGGAAGAGCAAGCGTCGCAGGCACGCGCCCCGCTTCACGGGCTTCGATGACAGGATCATCGCGTGTTGCGGCGCAACGTCTCGGTCGATCAACGAGCGCTACTTCTGGCCTCCCCACGAGGCGTCGTTTCGCACGATGCTCTGCACCCGCCGCCAGCGCTCCTCGTTGCGCTGCATCGCCTCCTGCCGCCCTTCGACCGGGACGTTCTCGTACTTGGGGTGCCACTGGTGCAGGTAGAACGCCTCGTCTGACGTGAGGATACGCTGCTCGAGGCCGAGGTTGGTGAGACGACTGAACAGGTCGGAATCTTCGGCGCCCCACAGCTCGTAGAACTCGTCGTAGCCGCGGATGAAGTGGTGGAATGTGGTGTAGGTCATCGCGATGCTGGGGTGGAACGCCCACTCGTAACGGGGCGAGGTCAACCCCTTCCACTCGTGAAGTCGGAGCGGCGCCCCGCTCTCGCCGGTGCGGCGTAGCTTGTCCGCGGTGGGCTCGGGCAGGTCGAGCATGCGCGAGCACACCACTGAGAGCGGCGAGTCGCGCAGGGCCTGCACCGCTTCCGCGATGTACGCCGGCGCGAAAAGAATGTCGACGTCGCTGGTCAGCACGAACTTGGTCGTCGTACGTCGGATGCCCACGTTCAGGCAGCGCGAACGGCTCCAGACTCCCGCCGTCTCCACGCGCACATGCGTCGCTCCATACTCTCGACAGATTTCCGCCGAACGTTCGACGGCGGACGACTCGCTGCCGTAGTCGACCACGATGGCATGCACCAACTCGGCGGGGTACTGCTGCTCGCGGATTCCGCGCAGCGCGAGACCCAGCCGGTGGTCCGTGCGGTTGCGGATTCCGATCAGCACCGTGACATCGTCAGGCCGCTGACGCTGTCGCTCGACGACCGCGGCACGCAGCCAGCGCCGCGCGAGGCGCTTGACGCCGAGCCTGTTGAGCAATGTGCGACCCCGGCGCTTCGACCCGAGTACGCCGAGGATCGAAGAGAGCGCCGAGATACTCCGGGGCGGATTCGCGTGCGCGTCTGATCGGTCCGGGAACAGGGGCGCTGCGCGATTCAATCGACGAGCTCCGGGACGACGACACCGTCCACGTCCGGGTCCGGAAGTCCCAGCAGCCGACAGATGGTGGGGTGAATGTCCAAGGACGAGACCTCCAGGTCGCGTCGGCCCGGCGCGGCGCCGGCGCCGGTAAACGCCAAGAAGCCCTGTGGCACGTGCTCGCCCGTGCGCATCCAGCTGTTCGCGCCCTCGAGCGTGCCGACGCGTGGTGAGCTCGCGCGTACCGCGGCGTGCTTGCCGCCGCCGTGGGCGAGTGTGCCGGTGGGTACGGTATTCCACTCCACCAGCAGGTCCGGCAGGGCGTCGAGCCGCGGACCTTGATACAGCTCGCTGGTCCGAAGAACGCGACGGACGAGCGGCTGCCCGACCCGTTCGTCTTTGATCTCCAGCAGGTCGCGGGCGAGCTCGACACAGAATGCGTCCGCCTCCGATCCCGGCTGCAGCACGCCATTCGGCTCTCGGCCCGCAAGGTTGAGCCGGATGCCAGCGACGGGAAAGCCGTTGGCGATCGGAAAGCAGCGGCTGCGCTCCAAGTCGATCGAGTCGAAGGCGCCGCGCTGCGCCCCTTTTCCGCGCAAGCGCGTACGGATCGGCCGCAGTGCCTGCTTGGCGCGCTCCGGCAGCAGCCGCGCGATGGTGGACCTCGGGCCGGACAGGAGCGATGCCACGTGGCTGGGCTGCCCGACCGGTGCGTCGCGCTTCACGGTCGCGCCGAGGCGCTGAAGGATTTCCGGGAGCAGAAAGTGTGCGCCGCGGAAGTAGCTCATGCCGTGCGCCGAAAATACCAGCACGCGCGCGTCGCCCGCTTCTTCCAGGATCCTGGCGATCCCGGCATCGATCGCGCGGTAGACGCGTTCCAGCGGATCGCCCAGCTCCGCCCTGATTCCGGCGTCGTGTGCCGGGTGGTCTGCGTCGTGGAGGTGCCAACACTGGTGGCCGCAGCAGTGGGCTTCCGTGAACACTTGCACCACCAGATCCCAGTCCTCCTGCTGCATGACGTCCAACGTGAGCTGGGTCCGCATTTCAGCCGCGCGCACGAGCCGCGCGACGAAGCCTTCGAAGTCGGCCGCCGACCTGCGGTCGCCGTTGCAATCTTCCGGCAGGGGGTAGAGCCCCACGCTGGAGCGGATCTGGTCTGCCAGCTCCGGTGGCTCGGTGCGAAAGCCGAAGACGGAGTCGTGGCCGCCCCACTCCACCGACTGGATGCCGTTGAGCTGAGACTCAAGGCGGCTGAGCGGAACGTCAAGAACCGCCACGCGCCGGCCCGCGTCCGACGCCAACCGCCAGAACGTGGTTCCGCCGACGCCGTCAGACTGGTCGAACGGTTTGAAAAAGCCGTACGTCCCACTGCAGAACTGTTCGATACGGTAGATCCCATGGCGGGCGGGGTTGAGGCCGGTATACAATGACGGCCACGTGCTCCCGACGTAGAAGCCTTCCACGCCGGCCACGGTCCCCGACACCCCGCGATCCATCAGCGAGCGTAGCGCCGGGAGTTTTCCTTCGCTCGCCCACCGCTGGATGAGTGCCGGGCTGGCCGCGTCCACCCCGATTACGATCAGCTTGGTTGCCATGTCATCTACTTTCCAGCGTCAAGGAATTGACGAACCCACGGGCATTCCGAAACCGGACGTGTGCGTGGTGGGAGCGGGTCCAGCGGGCCTAGCTCTGGCGCGCGCCTTGGGGCGTGCCGGGTGTACCGTGACACTACTCGAGAGCGGGGCGAACGAGACTTCTCCGCTCGATCAGGAGTTGAATGACGGCGACGTAGAGGGGGAGCCATACGCGGGTCTCAGCAGCACGAGGGCCCGCGGCTTCGGAGGCTCGGCCAAGATATGGAACGTCGAGATTGGCAGCAACCCGGGGGCCAAGTACGCCCCGCTGGACGCTTCGGACCTGACATCTTGGCCCTTTGGGTGGCACGAACTGGAGCCGTACTACCGCGAGGCCCAGGAAGTCTGTGGGCTCGGACGCTTTGCCTACGAGGCCGGCGACTGGATGACTGCGGAACTCCGTCCGTTTGATCTCGACGGAACCGGCCTCACCAGTCGCGTCTACCAATTCGGCCCCGCGGCGCGCTTTACATGCGAGCTTCGCGACGAACTGCAGCGAATGCACAACGTCCGGATTGTCAGCTCGGCCACCGTCGTCGGCCTGGTGCTCGATGCATCGCAGCGACGCGTGTCGGGCGTGCGCATCGCCGAGGCGTCTGGCGCCACGGTCGAGGCGCGGGCGCACCGGGTCGTGCTGGCGTGCGGCGCGGTAGAGAACGCAAGGCTGCTGCTGCTCCTCGGAGCAGTTGCGCACTCCAACTGGCTCGGCTGCGGTTTCATGGAACACGCCCGTGACTTTTCGCTGACGCTGGTGCCGGATTCACCCGAGCTGTTTGCACGGGCGGGCTTTTACGATCTGAATACCGCCAGCTGCGGCACCGTCATCGGCGGTCGGCTGTCGCTGCGCGCCGACGCGATCGAGCGCTTCGACATTCCCAACGCCGCGATCACGCTGATCCCGAGGGAAGCTGCCGGCACCCGCCCGTCGCGGCTACAGCGGCTGCTCCGCCGGTTGCGTGGCGCGTCGAGAGGCGACGTCAGGCAGACGCGCTACGGATGGTCGAGGCAGCCTGACCGTGCGTTGGCGGAGTTCGGGATGGTCGTCAACCTCGAGCAGCGACCGGACCCGCGGAACCGAATCCAGCTCGGCGCTCGGAACGATCGATTCGGCAATGCGCTGCCACACCTCTCGCTGGAATGGAGCGCCGAGGAGCAGGCGAGACTGGACCGGCTGCGCGAGCTGTTGCACAACTGGTTCCGGATCGCCGCACTGGGAACGCTGCGCTTGGAGCGGGGACGTTGGCCTGATTTGAGTGCGCACCACCACGCGGGCACGACGCGCATGGCCAGACGTCAGCAGGACGGCGTGGTAGATCCCGATGGCGCAGTATTCGGGCTCGAGAATCTCTACATCACTGGTGGCTCCGTTATGCCCACGGCAGGTTTCGTAAACCCCACGCTCACGATTGTGGCGCTTGCACTCCGGCTGGCGCGGCATCTCGAAGGGCCGGGAAGAGCCAACAGTGGGTGAGAAGATGATACCTTTCGGCGACCGCTCGTTTCAGGGGGGGCGTCGGCATCGATTTCACTTCGTCCGTCGGCTTCCGCTAGTGGGCCACGACGCGGCGGTTGTTGGACCGCTCCCGATCCAACCGCCGGACGGACGGGTCAATCCGCACGGCGCTGAGCGCTCGGCCGCAACACCAAGGACGACACGCCGCCGCGTCCAAGGCGGAAAACTCGGCATCGGCCGGTGCGCTCGGTGCGCCAGCTCGATGCTGCCCGGGTGGCAGCCACCGGATGTTCGCCGAAGCGGCGCGCCTGCTTTCTGAAGCAGCGTTGCCGCACACCCGCGCTGCACTCGGCGAGGCTGCTCTCGTACTCGTCGGCGCCAATGGGCGTCATTCAGGGTGCATTGCACTCTGGGCCGTGGCGGCGCTTACCTGGTTCGCCGGGGGTGCCGGCTAACAACTCAATCAAGCCCAAGCAGCTTCGCGGGTCGGCTTGGTTCCCGCGCTAGCAACTATCTCGAAAGTGAAGAGGGCGGCGCGATCGTGGCGTCAGGGAGCTGGACCGTGACGCTCATCGTGGCCGGACCTGAACATTCCATAACTGATCAGGTACTTGATTGAAGCTCGGTGCCTGAGCGTCCGCCAACGACCGCTCCGTATCGTGAGGCGAGCCAGCCTTCAAAAGGTTACCCCAACACCCGCCATGCATATCACGATTGCGCTCATCCAGTTCCGCGTCAGACCATCCGATCCTGAAGACAACCTGCAGCGAATGGAGGCGCACATCGAGAAGGCGGCGAGGGCGGGAGCCCAGCTCGTCGTGTTTCCCGAAGACGCCGTGACCGGCCCGCTCATCGGGCAGCTCACATTCCTCGCCTCGGCGCCGCTCTACCTGGCGCGGTGCCAGGCCATGGCGACACGGTATGGCGTAGACCTCGTGCCGGGTAGCTGGGCCGTGAGTGATGGTGTCGCGGCGTTCAACACGACGTACTACATCAATCGTGACGGCAGTGTTGCGGGGGCGTACGCCAAGATCAACCTATGGGCTACCGAGCGTCCCCACATCACGGCAGGAAACGCCGTCTCCGTGTTTCCGACAGCATACGGCATGGTGGGCTTGCTGATCTGCTGGGACCTGGCGTTCCCGACCTTGTTCACGGCCATGAACGCGCAGGGCGTCGAACTGGTCGTGTCACCGAGCTATTGGTCATTCACCAAGCCCGCAGATGACGTGGACGAAGTCATTGACGACGAGATCCTGCTGATCGATTCCCTCTGCACGGCCAGGGCGTTCGAGAATAACATCATTTTCGCGTACTGCAACGCAGCGGGTGAACTGACGAGTGGGGGATACGATGCGGTGCTGAGCGGCCGTTCGCAGATCACTCATCCGCATGACAAGGTGGTCTGCAAGGCGGAGGGCAATGCCGAGCAGATGCTGCTGGCCACGGTGAGTCTGAATCGCGCGTGACGGGCACTGTCGCCTGTCCGGTGGCGTTCACGGTGCTGTGGCGTGGTAATCTCCCCACCTTGCGCGAGCGGTGGATTCAATGAGTGAGTGCAACAGCACATAGCTGTTGCATTCACCACCGAGGATCCACGTCGCACGTTAGGGAAACTCCGCAATTTGGGAATTGATTTCTGGCGGGCGAGTGCAACATTGACGTCCCGCGGCTCTTGCTCAAAGCCGGCACCATCGTGGACGCGACGATGATTGGCGCGCTGAGCTCGACGAAGAACGCGACGCAGACGCGCGAAATCCACGTTCCGGCGGCGCAGGGTCGAACCAGCGCCAGTTTGGAAAACCCGTCCGGTGACTGACCGCCATGCGCGCCGTAATTTCGCGGTAACGAGGATCGCCTTCCAGCTCAGCCATGGGAAGGTACCGATTGAGCGGCCGATCAAGATCAAGGATGCCCTTGTCGACCAGTTTTAGGACGAAGTAGGCAAAGACCGGTTTGGAAAGCGACGCGACTTCGAAAACGGCCTCCTTGTCGAGGTGCTCCGGTGACGATGTTTCCAACGCCTCTGGCTGCCGCGTAGACAACCGCGACGACGCGCCTTCGCTCCCTGCAGCGCCGTCCCGAACAGGTCAAGAAGGTCTTCCGTCATCGCGTGTGCGCTATGCGGCGTAATATCAGCTAAACTGTGGCCCAAGTAATAGCGCCGCTCTGACCCATCGCTCAGGCGGTCACTGACACGCACGCAGCCGATCTGGCCAGCAAGCTGATGGCGCACCGAAGGCTGAATGAGTTTCCAGCATTTGCCATGGGTGGCTAGCGACTGAACACCTCGGCAGCATCGCGGTGCCGGGCCTGAAAGCGAAGCCGATCAACGACATGCTCATGCTTCTCGACGCGACCAACGATATCGAACGCTTCTCGCGGGCCATGGAAGCGCTCGGCTATCGCGTTCGAGGCGAATGCCTCGATGCGGAGATTCCCGGCACCCCCGGGGCGCTATTTCTTCAGCAAGGATCTTGGCGACGCGCGCACTCACAAGGTGCATGTGTGGCGAGCCGGACACCCGCAGGTACCGGACTTACTGGCGTTCCGTGACTACTTGCGCGCGCATCCGTCAATCGCGCTTGCGTTCGAGGTAGTGAAATCTCAGGCCGCGACCGAACATCGGCACACCATCACGGGCTACATGCGCAGCAAGGCCGCCTTCATGACGGAGACGCTTCGCGCCGCGCGACAATGGGCCGATGGTGGCGTTTTCTGACCGCGGCGCCGATGATGTGCAACGAGCGTTGCTGCAGTCAATCGCAGGAACAGGGTGTGTGTAACTGCGCGGCTCCGCTGCTCCGTTCACAGCTCATGCTATTTGAGCGTTTGCAGCAGAATGCTTCGTGAGATCGCTACCGAGATCGCTACCGAGATCGCTTGGAGTTGAGCGATAGCACTCCCCTGATTCTCCCGATAGCGGCCACGCTTATGGGGTTCTGGCAGCTTTCCGTCGGGTCATATTTTTGGTCGGGTAACGCTGCTCGTCGTCCCGCTGTATAGCTGGGTTACCGTCGTTGTTGACCGATTGTACTCGCCTTTCAAGCATGACACAGCGGCGTGTACGCGAAGCTGCGTCAGTTGCTGAATGAGGTTGCGGATCCGAACCAACTCAACGCACGTGGATTGTGCTGTCCTGGTTCAGCGGAAATGTGACTCGGTTGTTGTGGTACTTTAGACGGCGGCTTCCAGTCGTTCGGTTTCCTCGCGGCCTTGCTGGCGTCGTTCCCGGCGCCGTTCCCTCGCTGCTTCGAGCTGTTGGTCGCGTGCGGCCCAGATCGCGGTTTCGTGGCCCGCCAGCTTGTCGGCCGGCGTGACGTAGCCGATGGCGCTGTGCAGCCGCTTCGTATTGTAATGCGCGACGAAGGTGGCGACGAGCCGCCGCGCTTCGTCGAGCGAGCCCGGTGCGTTGGGCCGAATCGTGGTGACTTTCACGGTTTGATCCCAGCGCTCCATCTTCCCGTTCGACTGCGGGTAGTAGGGCGAGGTGCGCAAGTGCGTCATGCCCGAGATCCGGACGAACTCCCTGAAGTCCTTGGCGATGAACTGCGGCCCGTTGTCCGAGATGATGCGGGGCGTGGCCTCCGGATACTGCTCCCGCGCCCGCTGCAGGATCGTCTCCTCCAAGGCAGCGGCCATGTTCTCCATGAGCTGCTTCTGCCGGACGTAAAACAGGCTGGGCTGAATCTTGTACTCGTCACAGAGGTCGGAGACGGTGACCTTGTCGGCGAGGTGCCGACGGAGAATCGTGGCGCGCTCTTCGGCGGTAAAGCTGCGGCGTGTGGCTCGGGGCATAAACTCCTCCTTTGCTCCAAACATGGAGCGGGTGGGAGTCACATTTCAACTGAGGCAGGACAGTGCAGCCGCCCTCGACGATGACGATGGAATCCGCGAGCCTCGCCCGGTTTGTCGGTCGCTACCAGCGTGGGACGGGATACATCGACGACATGCGCTTTCACAATGGCCATCTCCTCGCCCAGTCGACACTGGAAGCATTGGTCGGCTCGCCGGGGGCCCGCTTGCTTCCGGTGTCCGAAAATACGTTTAGCTTAGAAGGCGTCGCGCCGATGATTGTCGTTGAGCGGAATGCGCTCGGTGAGGTGATTGGGTACGTGCAGCAGGCACCGGACAGTACGATCGCGCGGGATCGGCGCCTGAACATACGATGAGCGCGAACGCTGACGAATGCTCGAGACGTATACTGCATCGTCGTCAGGTCACGTATGTCAGACGTGTTCTTAAGGAGCCATCAATAGCATGCAGCGTCGAACAGCAATCGCAGCTATTCTGACGGGAGTCGCGTCACCCTTCTTGACGGGCCCCTTGCGGATCCTGAGTACGCGCTCTCCGACCGCAGAGCTCGCAGCGATTGAACTGCAAGTCTCAGGGCGTCTCGGCGTCGCTGCGATAGACGTCGCGACGGGACGGCGGCTCACGTACCGCGCTGCCGAACGATTCCCAATGTGCAGCACGTTCAAGTGGCTGCTCGTTGCCCAGGTGCTTTCATTCGTCGATGCCGGTCAGGAGCAGCTCTCCCGCGTTATTCCGTACTCACCGAGAGACCTCCTCGATCATGCGCCAATCACACGTGCGCACGTCAGCGACGGGGGACTATCCCTTGCCGAGCTCTCAGCTGCGGCAGTTCGACAGTCCGACAACACTGCGGCAAACCTCCTGCTTCGACTGGTTGGCGGCCCCGCGTCGCTGACGGCCCATCTGCGCCAACTCGGCGACCCCGTCACGCGTCTGGATCGCAACGAGCCCGACCTCAACACCGCCGTGCCCGGAGATGTACGCGACACGACAACACCGAGCGCCATGATCTACAACATGCAAGCGCTCCTCCTTGGCGATCAGCTGACGGGTCCGTCTCGCGCGCTACTTCTCGACTGGCTTGTGGGCAACACGACAGGCGATGACAAGCTGCGAGCGGGCCTCCCGCCAGGATGGCGAGTCGGAGACAAAACCGGGAGCGGTGCGAACGGCACGACCAATGATATCGCGATCATCTGGCCATCCCCGGAGCGGCCATTGCTCGTCGCCGCGTACCTCACCGAGACGAGCGCATCGCCTCCTGAACGTGCTCAGGCGATGGCGGCGATAGCTCGCACAGTTGCGACATGGGTACAGAACGCGTGAGCACGGTTCGTTGTTGGAGGGGGGCTGGGAGGAAACGCTCGCTCCATCGCCTCGACCTCCCCGACGCGCTGCGACGCTCGCTCAGCACGATGAACTTGATCGAAAGCTGCACCCGTCGCCTCTTCCCGCCGCATGTGCGAAGCAGCACCTTCTCGCAGATCTTTGGGACTACCTGGGCCGCCTCCGAGCTAACACCCGCGACTGTCGTAGTTGGCTGTGAGGGCACTGCAGACGAAACACCATGAGATATGACTCTCAGTCAGAGAGTCCTTGCGAGGGCACAACGACTCCTCGGGTCCCTTCGTTGCCGAATGCGTGGTCACCGTTCGCCGCCAGATCCGAATCGAACGCGCAGTTTGGCAGCAAGGGTGAACAGCAGTCCAACCGGCAGCGGCTCGAGAAAGGTGATCGAGATGTTGATCAACGGGTTCTTGCAGCAGCTCGTTGAAACAGGCCATCTCCGCCGCCTTCGCCGCTACCTCAGCGTCGGTCGCGCCATCACGCTTCGCCTTATCCAGCGTGTAGCCCGAATACTTCTCGAAGAAGTCGGGCGAGATCTTGTGGTACACGAGTTGCCATGTGGCCACATAGCACACGCTGGCCAGCGCCGTGATCATGATGCCAACCTTGAAGGATCGTCCGAAAGACACGCTCCCTCCGGCCACGTTGTCACGGTACGAACGCACACCGAAATACACCATCATGAACGAGAGCACCATCGTTGTGTAGCCAACGAGCATGCCCTTGTCGAAGCCTATCTGCTGTGTGATTCGCGCGGCGTCAGCCCCAGCGCCGCAAGCTGACGCTCATCTCGCTCGAGGGTCTGCGGGGCTGGCACCAGAATCTCCCGGATTACAATCTCAGGCACAGGAACAGCGGCGCTCCGGCGCGTGAGGCGGTCTCCAAGCCACAGGCCCAGCACCGCAAACAGGGCGGCTATCAACGCGCCGTAAACCTCGATGGAATGCTCAACCACAATCCAGCGATACTCAATGAACTGCAGTGCCGCGATGAGCACACACCACGCCGTCCACAGAGTCCAGACGCCCTGTGCCAGCACCACGAGACGAAACCCATGCACGCCCAGGTGCAGGCGTCCAGCCAGGATGCCGGCAATACCCAACAGCCCCACAATCATTCCGAGGACCGTAAGTGGGCGCGGAAACGCAGCGCTGCTCCGCATCGCGATCGACCAGAGCACAAGCGCGGCGCCGCTCAGCGCCACTATAGATTCTGGCGAAGGCCTAGTTGATCTCACCAGCAAACCCAAACTGGAGCATGACCAGCTCGCGAACCGCACCCGACGCGCGCGTTGAGTGCGACATGAGTAAGCAGCCGACATTGATAAGCGTCGTCGCTCAATCGTGATAGGCCACAAGCACTCCTTGGGCTGATTGATCGCGCAGTCGCATCGGTCCATGTTCGTATTGTGTCGCCTGCGGCTCTCCGGAATCGGTGCGGGCTCGGCCGGCGTGATGATATTCCTATTCCGACGATGTGCAACGGCTGCTCTCAAGGCTGCCGCAATTGATACACGTCGGATTTCTTTCTCTCCGAGGTTGCACATGATTGGAAAGTTTGGTAGCGCATCATTGGCTCTAGTCGCCGCCGTCGTCTTCGCGGGTGGCAGCACGCAGGCAGAGGCGCAGAACATCGTCACGAATGGCGACTTTCAGACGAGTGGCGCTTTCGGCACCATCACTGGCTTCTCACTGAATAAGTGCGAAGCGTCCGCGCCGTTCGGCGGTCTTTTCCGCAGCGGCATTCTCGGCGTGGGTGGCAGCGCCGCGGCGGCATTCACCTCGCGGAATTGCCTGTCGAGCCTCTCGCAAACGCTCTCCACCGTGGTCGGACGGCAGTACAGCGTGAGTTTCTCCGCGCGCGTCAATACGGCGGCCGCGTCGAACGACCTACTGGTGAGCTTCGGCGGGAACGAGCTGTTCAATCAGATGCTGACCAGCAATGCGTTCCAGGAGTTTACCGTGCTCGGCACGGCGACGTCCACCTCCACGGTGTTCACCGTCTCCGGACGTAACTCCGACAACTCGAACCTTGTCGACAACATCAGTATCATGGAGGTCGCTTCGGTGACCGTTCCGGAGCCGGCCACCGCCGCGCTGATGGGCACCGGGCTGCTTGCTCTGTTCGGCGTCGGTTACACGCGTCGACGCGCAGCGGCCAAGTAGAGCTCGCTCGCGAACGAACTGCACGACTACGAATCCGCCGTCCCGAACCCCGGGCCGGCGGATTCGCGCACATGTCGTTGCGTGGGACGGCACGCCAACGCAGACCGCCGCGCCACGCGATTTCATGCTGGTACCGGATTGAACGTTCTTGCGTGAAGCGGTCCTCCGTGTCAAGTCGCGCGCGGGGAGGGTGGGGCGTGCGGTGACGAGCACCTCCGCTACGCGCGCGCCACGCGCAGCACTTCGTCGAGCGTGGTCACGCCGGCCCGCACCAACCGCAGCGCATCCTCCCGCAACGTTCGCATGCCGTTGCGTATCGCGATCTCCCGCAACTCCTCCGAGCCGCGGCGCGCCTGTGTCTCGAGCCGGAGGTGATTGTCCATCACCAGCAGCTCGTACACGCCCTGACGGCCTCGATAGCCCGTGTCACGACAAAACTCACATCCCTGGCCCTTCCACACCGTGCTGAGTCCCTGCGCTTCGATGTCAAACACACGCGTCGCGCGCTTGTCGGGCTGCGTGGCGATCTTGCATTTGGGACAGATCACGCGCACGAGTCGCTGCGCCAGCACGGCGTCTACCGTACTGGCCACCAGATACGACGCGACACCAAGGTCGAGCAAACGCGTCAGCGCCGACGGCGCGTCGTTCGTGTGCAGCGTGGAGAGCACGAGATGTCCGGTAAGCGCGGCTTGCGTGGCAATCTGTGCGGTTTCGGCATCGCGGATCTCGCCCACGAGAATGATGTCCGGGTCCTGACGCAGCAGCGATCGCAGCGCGGCCGCGAAGGTCACGCCCACCTTTTCGTTCACCGGAACCTGCGGCACGCCGGGCAGTTCATACTCGACGGGATCCTCCACCGTGAGAATCTTCTCGCGACCCGTGCGCAACAGCTCGATTGCACCATAGAGCGTGGTCGTTTTTCCCGAGCCGGTGGGTCCGGTGACGAGAACGATGCCGTGCGGTCGCGCGATGCTCTCCTTGAACTGCTCGAAGGTATCATCGGCCATGCCGAGTTCGGTGAGCGAAATGCGGCCACGCTCCTTGTCGAGCAGTCGCAGCACCACACTCTCACCGCGCAGTGTGGGCGCGGTGGAGACGCGCACGTCCACCTGCCGGTTCTGCAACCGCAGCCGGATGCGACCATCCTGCGGCATGCGTCGTTCGGCGATGTCGAGTTCCGCCATGATCTTGAGACGACTGACAATCGCGGCTGTGAGATGCGGCGGTGGCGACGGGGCGGGCTGCAGCACACCGTCCACACGATAGCGCACATGCAAACCGTCGGCGTACCCTTCGAGGTGCACGTCGGAGGCGCGCGCGTCGAGCGCCTCGATGATCAGCAAGTTCACCAGACGCACGACCGGCGCTTCGTTCGCGAGGTGCAACAGGTCGTCAAGCGGGATATCGTCAACGCCGAGCGGGCGGCCTTCCGACGACATGCCGGCAATCATCCCTTCCGCCGTGGTTGCATCCTGTGCATACACGCGGCGAATGCTGCTGCGCGTCTCACTCTCGGCAAACCGTACGAGCTCAATCTCGGCGGCGAACTGCAAGCGCAGATCATCGAGCACCATCGGCTGCACGCGCTCGAGCCAGGTCGCCACGCGCAGCACTCCCTGGTCGCGGCGCAACGGCAGCACGCCGTTCTGCTCGAGCCACTCCGCGGACAGCGCGAGCGAGAGTCGCTGCACGTCGAGCAACTCCGTCGCAGAGTGCTCGACGTCGGGTGCACCGTTGACCGCAGTCATCAGAACTGCGGCTCGCGCGGGAACAGCTTGGACGGCGGTGGCACGCGACGTCCAACCGAGGAATCAGGCACACCGATGTTGATCGTGTCACCGCCCATCCTGATGCGACCTTCAATGGGCACTCCCTTGAGCATATCACTGCTGCCGCGAACCGACTCGCGCAAGCGGTCGATGTCTTCATCGCTCGACACGATGTGTGGTGTCAGAAACAGAAACAGCTCCGTTGTCCGGTTGCTGCGTGTGGTATTGCCAAAGAGCCAACCGATCAACGGCAAGCGGCTGAGAAACGGAATGCCAGAGGTGGTCTCGTTGCTCGTGTTGTCGGACAGACCACCGATCACAGTTGTTTGACCGTCACGAACGAACACCGACGTCGACGCTTCACGCTCGTTGATGATTGGCGCATCGAACAGCAGGTTGTTGCTCACGTCATTGTTGGTCTGCACGACCTCCATGTTCACGTACCCATCGGTGTTGATCGTGGGTGTAATCGTGAGCGACTTGCCAACCGGCAGATATTGAATGGTTTGCACGCGCGCGTTTGGATCAAAGCCACCGGCCTGCGTGACCTGCACAAACGGCACGCTGGACCCCACGTTGAGCACCGCCTGCCGGTTGTTCTGCGCAATGATGATCGGCAGGGCGAGCACCTTCACATTCCCGCGCGACTGCAGTGCGTTCAGCGCGAGGTCGTAGTTCACCGAACCACGTCCTCCGGTGAGCAAATACACGAAGTCTCGCGCTGTACCGCCGCCCGGGAGGATGGCCGCGGTATCGCCGGCACGCCGCGTGGCGTTGCCGGATACGCCGAGTCCCAGATCACTGCTGCGTTCCACCTGCGCGATCGTGACTTCGATCAGGACCTGCAGCGGTCGCAGGTCAACTGACTGCACGAGCTGCTGGAGCGATTGAAAGTCTTCGGCGGTCGCGCGCACGATCAGCGAGTTAGTGGTCTCGTCGGGTACGATGCGCATGTCGGAGAAGGCGAGGCTGCTGGAGGTGCCGCCCACTTGCACGCCAAACGCCTGCGCCATGGCCTGCTCCAACCGCTGCTGGACGGGGTTGCTCGGTTGGTCCGGCGGTTGCACCGAAATGCCGCCGACTACACCCGCAGCTCCGCGCGCGCCTCCGCGCTGAATCGCCTGGATGCCACCGAGCTGCGTGCTCACCGCGCGCGGCCCCATACCAACACTCCCGGTTCCCGTGAGCAGATTCATGAGCATCGGCGCCACCGTCGATGCCGTGGAGTGCTTGAGACGCACTGTGTACAGATTCAGCACCCGGTTTTGCTGGGCGAGCAGGGCCTGTTGCTGCGGTGACATCCGCGGCGCTGCCTCCACGCGCGGTGGGCCGACCAGGCGAATAACCGAGGTGCCTTCCGTCAGTGTGATGTCGTGCCCTTCGGCCACAGCCTTGAGCGCATCGATCGCCGCTTCGCGCGTCATCTGCTCTTGCAGTCGCAGCGACACGCGAGCGGTGGGCAGGTTGCTCAGCGTAATACTCAGTCCGCCGGCTTCCGCGATCGCGCGGAGTACCGTCGCGACATCCTGGTCAACGAACTCGAGCACATAACCATTGGGGGTGTTGCGCAGTACAGACGTATCGCGACGCGGCGGCGGTGTAGCGCCGCGCTGGGCGAGTAGCGGAGACGCCGTCATAGCGAGCAGCAGCGCTGCACGAGTGTACGTATTCATGATGGACATTCGCTCTCTATGAGGGATTCGCATCCACTGCGAACCGTTCGCCCGACGTTGTGGAGAACACCACAACGCCGCGCTCGATGGATCGTACGGTATACCTACCCAGCTCGTCGCCCACACGGAGAATTACCGCGGGCGCACCGGCCAGCGAGCACATGGCGAAGCTACGGGCACCACTGCCCACCGCGGTGCCAAGCACGATGGGTCTGGGTACCTCCGCCGCTTCGACAGACAACGGCGCTTCGTCGTAGCCACTGAGGCTGTAGCGGCGCAGGGGTGCGCTGCGATCGGGGGCAAAAAGGTTAAGGCCAACAACGTTGCTGATCTCAATCGAGGAGGCGCTCGAGTCGCCCATCAATGACGCCGCGATGTTGAACCGCGGTGGCGCGGCATCACTCGTTGGCTGAATGTTGAGCACCGACACGACCGACCACACCACGGCGAGCAGCGCGATCGCGAGCGCGCCAAGCGCGACCTGCAACTTTCGGTCGGCCAACAGCACGCGGTTGATCATCGCGTCCCTCTGGGCACAACTGCAGGCGCCTGCGGAATCGCGTAGCCCATGATCGATGCCGAAATCGAGACCGGTTCCACGCCGTCCTCGACAAACGATCCGGCCGCGACAGAAATATCGAGGCGCTCCACGCGCAGCAGCTTCTCGCCGAGCTCGAGCGCCTGAAGAAAGCGCAGCACCCCTTCGAGATCAGACTCGGCGCGAAGGGCAACATGCAGCGTTCTCACGCCTGCGTCGCCAACTTCTGCCGGTCGCGTGGTGGCATTCTGTAGCCACACATCGTGCGCCGCCGCGACGGCCCCGAGATGCGATACCAGCTCCGCAGTGGCCATGACATCATCACGACCCGCAAACAAGCGTGGTGACATCGCACGCATCAATGAATCGGCGAGCTGTTGCATGCCCGGGTTGCGCTGCGCTGCGTTCACCGCGGCGCGCTCGCGTGAAAGTGCGGCGCGCTCCGCGCTCAGAAGGTCGCGCGACTCGCTGAGCGTTGCCAGCAACGGCTTCACGCCCCAGATGGCGAAGAGCGAAGGCAGCAGCACGAGCGCGCCAATGGTGAGTGCGCGGCGATCACGGGGAGAAAGGTTGACACGAGGACTCATCGGGAACCGCCGATGATACTGTCGCCTGACGTTCGCTTGAGCAGTGCTGTCAACTGGAATCGTTCCAGCGCCTCGCCGTCGGCCGATGTCTCGCGGCGCACCGGTGCCGATGCCCGGACGCTATGCAGTTGTGGCACCGCTTCCACGGCGTCGAACACCCGCGCCGCATACAGCGAGAGGCCATCAATGCCCACGGTATCGGCCCGTCCGCGAAAGCCGGTAAGGTACGACTCGAACGGAAGCTCCGCGCTGATGCCGCCTATGACCACCGACCACTGTGGTGCATCGCGACCAGCTTCGGCAAGCACGGCCAACTGGCGGAATGCGGTCTCCACCGTGGTGCGACCCACAAGCGTGGTTGAGAGCTGTGGACGCAGCATATCGCGTTCGGCGCGAACAACCGCGAGCTCTCGGCGTACATCCCACAGCTGCAATGCACCGGCGATCAGCAACAGCATGCCGGCCGCGACGGCTACTCGCGTGGTGAACGTTCGTGCACGACGGGCACGAGCCGCGCGCACGGTGTCTGTAACGAGTGTCGGTGCGAGCGCGGTGTCGGCGTAGGCCGCGGCCAGCGCGTCGGCGTCGTCCACCAAATCTGCCGACGTTCCGGCAGGCGTACGCGCGGCCACACCTCGCGAGGCGAGCGCGCTCGAGAGTTCGGAGCGCGGCCCCGGCGATCCAGCAAGCATCAGGGCGCCGCCCTGGGTGGAGCAGGCTTCGGCAATGCGCTCGATGTCGATGGTGCCCGACCGGAATCGCCGCACGATGGTCAGTTGCCCACGCTCAAGCTGAAGCAACTCCACGTGCTCCGCGCGCGCGACCAGGAGCTGTGCGGCGTTTTCGCTGCCTTTCGCCCATTCAACGATTGCAGCACCCCAGGCGGCCTCGGCCGGATGGATCGCATGCACGCTCCAGCCAGCCGCCTCCGCGGATTTGTGCACAACGTTGAGCAGTCGCGAGGAGGCTGCGACCACAACGCGTGAGGTTGCGTCTGAACCGCGAGGTACCGTACCCACGATCTGTGCCCCACGCGCAGTCACGAAATACTTGCCTGCGTTGCGCGCGAGCAACTGCTGCAGCGCCTCGTCACCGATCGGTGGCACCTGCACGGAGCGAACTTCGGCGAGTGATGGCATGAGCGCGATGGCCAATGCGCCGTTCTGAATGCCGGACGCCGTCGCAATGGCGCGCAGCGCATCAACAAGTTCGGACCACAACGCCGACGCGTCGTTTGGCGGTACACCAAGCGTGGTGCGCCATACGCGTGGTCGACTCTCGCCCAGAGGCGCGAACACCGCACACAAGCTCGTACCCGAGAGTGCGACGCCCACACGCGTTCGCTGGCCGCCGGATCCACCGCGCCACTTCACCACTGCTGCCATACCAGCGCCGCCGAGTTGTTGTTGACGCGCCGCACGATGCCGACGAGACGCGCGGGTTGGGTGCCAAGGGAGTCTCGAACGAACAACGTGAGTTGCAGGTCGCGCGAATCAACGCCCGCACGTGTTGCCAGTTGCTGTTGCGAGCGATCTACCTGTGCGCCACCGCCACCGCGACCACCACGTCGGGGTTGCGTCTGCTGCGCGGCAGCAGTGATCGACGCCAGAGACTCAATGCGACGACCGGCAGAACGCATGGCCAGAATGTTGGCCACAACCACGTCGGTCATTCCGGGCACGGTGCGCAGTACCGCTTCGGGCGCAGTGTTCACATTGATGCGCGTGGAGAAGCCGAGGGTTGTGAGGTACGGCTTCACCGCCGCCAGGATGTCCGCGGTCATGCCGCGCACGTGAATCAAATCGTCGACTTCACGGAACGATCCGTTCGTGGGAAGCACCATCAGGCCGTCGGTGATATACTGGTCGCGCTCTCCGCCGGCCACACGTGGGAGATCATCAGCGTCAATCCAGTCGGTGATGGACTGGGCCAGTTGATCGGCGAGCTGGTAATCACGCAGGACAAAGGCAAAGAGCGTGCGCAGTTCCGTCTCCGACATGCTGTTGACGTTCAGCCGCGCGCCAAGATCCGTGGCCAGTACCTCCACCGTGACCTCACCGACCGTCACCGGCGTCGAGTAGATCGAATCGGCCCCAAGCCATGGGTCGAACGAGCGCAGTGCTGCCGCACTTCCCCGTGTGCCGGCGCGCATGCGCAGGTCATAATCCATGCGCGCGATCACCGTCGCGAGCGCGCCGCTCGAGGCCGCCCGATCACGCGTGCGCTCACTGGCCGCAATGCCGATGAGCGTGCGCTCACGCGCCACGAGTGAGAACTGCAGCGCCACCGAGGCAATCACCACAACGAGCCAAAGCGCTGCCATGAGCGCCACACCGCGACGAGCATGTAGATGTGTACATGTACGCGTGCAGGTAGCCGTACGTGTGCGCTTCATCGAGCGCCTCCGCCACCGGGACCGCCAACCGGCCAACGCGCTCCGCCGCCGGGACGACGGGGACCAGCCCCGC
Organism: Gemmatimonadales bacterium; assembly: GCA_038330215.1. Taxonomy (GTDB): domain Bacteria; phylum Gemmatimonadota; class Gemmatimonadetes; order Gemmatimonadales; family Gemmatimonadaceae; genus JAABRT01. The sequence goes on along the minus strand of JBBQNT010000002.1, from coordinate 19,765 downwards.
CGCCGGCCCCACGTCCGCCGCCGCCGCGAATCCCGCCGCCGCGTCGCCCGATGCCACCACCATCGCGAACGCCATCGCGAACGCCATCGCGACCACCGTCACTGATGCCGCCGGGACTGCCCTCGTCGTCAGGGTCGTCGCCGCGGTCAGGCTGACTTGCCACCAGCGATTGCGAGAAGACCATGGGCAACTGCAGCAGGCGCGGAACGGCGACACTGTCCGCCGGAAACGTGAGGCGCACCGCAGCAACCCGAATCGCGCCGGCATCCGACGACGGTACCCAGCGATTGCTCGTGCGATCGAGATACTCCACGGTCATCCGCACAATTGTCGAATCGAGTTGCCGACGCTGCAGTGGCGCCTGCGGCGCAACCTGATATTCGATGGTGAGCCCCTGTTCGGTCGTGCTCGCATCGCCGTCGACAAACAGTCGCACGCTCACATACGGCGACATCGCCGGCGTGAGCGCACTGGTCGTGAAACGCAACTCATCGCCCGTTGACACCGCCGACATAATCGTGGCCTGCGCCGCGTTCCGCATCGCACCGCCGCGCACTTGTGCGGCGCGCGTGCTGCGGGCGCGCACTTGCTCCGCTTGTACCTGCACAGTTCCCGATCCGATCCAGTTGCGCAGCATGTCGCGCAGCGCAGCCGCGCGCTCCAACTCAATGGTGGACTCCACAATCACGCGTCGGTTGTCGACAATCGTCCCGAACGCCGCCGCGCCCGCGGCCGCCATGAGTCCCGTGATGACGACACCGATCACCAGTTCGATCAGCGTCATGCCGCGGCGAGCGCGCGCGCTCATTGGCCGCGCTGTGTCGCGAGTGGCGGACGGCGATACACCGCCGACGTCACGCGATGACTGCCGCCGGCCCATTCAAGCGAAATCTCCACCTCATACAGACCGGGATAGAGCGGGCTGGGCGCCGACGACGTGGTCCACGCGTACTCCTCGAACGGCACCTCGAAGCGGTCGTTTGCCACCGTGTCGGGGAGGCTTTGCAGTTCCCGGTCGGTCATGATGCTGAGGTAGTCGATGCGTTCTGTCATCAACGCGTCGATCTCGATGGCGCGACGGGCCTTCTCCGCTGTTCGCATTTCTGCGCCAACGGTTGCAAGCGCACTGACGCTGGTCACCGCGACGATCGCCAGTGCCGCGATGGCCTCAAAGAGCGAGATCCCGCGTCTAGCGCGCATACGACGTCGCCAGCCCGCTCCAGGGATCCACCGCGATGAGCACGGATCCGTTGGCGCTGCGCACACGTACGGTGTCACCGTAGGTGGCGCCCGTGGGGCGGAAGATGAACTGCACGCGCGGCTGCTCGCTTTCCATCGATTCGAGTGCGCCGAGTTCGAGACTCCCTTCGAAATAGAGCCCGGTGCCCGCGACGCCCGACGTATCCACGCGATAGCGACCGGACGACGGATCAATGCGCAGGGCCACTACCTGATGCGCGGTGATCGCGAGTCGGCGCGCATCGCGCAGGGCGTCGAGAATCGGTTGCCCGGTCACGGCCGCTGGTGCATCACCAAGCCGCGCCCACTGCGGCGCCACGAGCAAGGCCGTCACGGCCATGATGGCCAAGACGATGGTCATCTCCCAGAGAGTAAACCCACGGCGCGCGCGCATGGTCACCTGAACGACGTGGCGTTGATGCCATAGATCGCCTGCAACAACGATAGCGCAATGAGTGCCACGATCGCACCGAAGATCACGATCATGGCCGGCTCGGCGAGCGTGGCCAGCCGCTGGGTCGCGCGCTCCGTGCGCTCCTCGAAAATATCGGCCGCCTTCATGAGAAACTCGCGCAGCCGACCAGCCTCTTCGCCCACGCCGATCAACTGCGAGAGCAGCGGTGGAAAGATCGTGCACTCGGCGACGGCGGCGCGCAGTGAACTGCCTTCTCGCACTTGGCGGCGAATGCGCTCGGCGTTCTCGCGCGCGACGGGATCGCTCAACGACTCAACGGTATCGTCGAGCGCGGTGAGCAGCGGCGCACCGCCACCGATGAGCACCCCCACGAGTCGCGCAAAGCGTGCCGCCAGTGCGTACTGCCGCAGTGTGCGAACCAGCGGCAGTGCGAGCAGGATCTGCGCGCCCACGCGGCGTCCTTCCTGGCTCTGCTGCATCCAGACGCCAGCCGACATCGCCGCGACGGGCAGCACGAGCAGCACTGGCCAGAACCGGTGCAGCAATGCTGACGCGCCGAGCAGGAATCGTGTGGAGGTGGGCAGCTGCGCGCCCGTGCCCTCGAGCAGCTCCACAAACTGCGGCAGCACGAAGAACAACAAGACGATCACCGCAATGCCACCGGCGAGAGCAAGCAGCAGCGGGTAGATGGCCGCGGACAACACGCGTCCACGCAACTGTTCGTCGCGCTCGAGTTGCATGGCCAGTCGGCTGAACGCGCTATCGAGATCACCGCTGCGCTCTCCGGCGCGCACGACACCCACGTACATCGGTGAGAACAAACGCGGGAACGCCCCCATGGCCGCCGAAACCGTTTCGCCGCGCTCTACGCGCGAGCGCACTTCCTGCAAGACGTTGCGCACATCGCCGGACGTGACGCCGATGGCCGCACCGAGTGCGTGCGCCAGTGGCATGCCCGCCGGAAGCAGCGCCGCCATCGCACGGGTGACTTCGAGGACCTCGCGCCGGTTGCCCACCCGCATCCGCCCGCTGCCGGCCGCGGCGTCCGGCGCGTCGGTGATGTCGAGCACCAGCAGGCCGCGGTCCTCGAGCGCGCGCGTGAGCGCGCCCGCGCTGGATGCGTGCTCGGTCCCGCGGAGGCTGGCGCCGGCCGTGTTGACGGCCTTGAAGGCAAACGTTGGCATGGGCTGGACAGGGAACCTGGCCGACGCTACAGCCAACTCATGATGTCGGCGTTCTCGCCTTCGCCACCGGGCTGCCCGTCGGCGCCTAGCGAGATCAGGTCGAAGCCATTGGGATTGGACTGGCCTGGGTACAGGTAGATGTACGCATTTCCCCATGGATCAAGCGGCACCGCTTTGCGCAGGTATGGACCACGCCAGTTGGCCGGTGGTTGAATGGACGGCAACTCCCACAGTGCGTGCAATCCCTGTTCGGTGGACGGGTAGGCACCATTGTCCAGACGGTAGGCATCGAGTGTGGTGGAGAGCATCTCCATCTGCGATTTCGCCGTCGCGGACTTCGCCGCACCGACGTGTTGAAAGACGTTCGGCGCAACGAGTGCGGCCAGGATCGCGATGACGACGATCACAACGAGAATCTCGATGAGCGTGAAGCCGCTGCGACGGTCTCGCGCGTGAGGAACAGGCATGGTTCGTGATCCTGCGGAAGGGGCGGGCGAGGGTAGTGTGGGTGGACACGAGCCAGCCTCGTGAAGGTTTGCGCTGCGACGTCTGTGCCGGGAGACGCCGCGCACTTCCCAACGTTACGGCCTGCGGGCAGGATTCACTACCTCCGCGCCGAACGGGAGGAAGCGTGCCCGCCCCGTGACGCTCCGCTCTCGTCAGCTCCATGGCGCTTTCCCACCTGGTGCGTCATACTACGGGCGATGGGTGCACACGCACCGTCTGGTCGACGTTCCGACTTTGCTTTCCCTTCCGGCCGCAGAGGAATGACGCGTGCAAGCACAAACCGAAGTCGCACGTGAGGCCCGCGCGGCGACTCGTCGCGATTTCCTCAAGCGTGTCGTCGGCAAGGCCCAAACAGAGTCCGCACCGGAGATCGCGTACTCCGGCGCGATGGTTGCCCCGCCGGAGAGTTGGCGCGACCCGCAACTCCGCTTGCTGCGCCGGGCGACGATGGGCCTGCATGTCGCCGACGTGCTCGAGGTCAGGCGTCAGGGCTATCAACAGTGGCTCAATGAGCAGGTCAACTTCACGCGAATCGATGATTCCGCAGTCGAGGCCGCGGTCGCGGCCAAGTTTCCGCTCTTGGCACAGGCGCCCATTGCGCTCGCCGCCGCGAACGTCACCACGCTGCGCAACCAGTTGCAGGATGCCACGATTTATCGCGCCGCGTTTTCGCAGCGTCAGCTGTACGAGCGTATGGTCGAGTTCTGGAGTGATCACTTCAACATCTCGATCGACAAGGTGGGCTACCTCAAGGCGATCGACGATCGCGAGGTCATTCGCAAGCATGCCATGGGCAAGTTCTCCGACCTGCTCAAGGCCAGCGCGCACAGCCCCGCAATGCTCGCCTATCTCGATCAGAATCTGAGCCGAAACGGCTCGCCCAATCAGAACTACGTGCGCGAGCTCATGGAGCTGCACACGCTCGGCGTCGACGGCGGTTACACGCAAACTGATGTTGAGCAGCTCGCGCGCGTCTTCACCGGCTGGACGTTTAGCGGTGCCGGTCAGTTCTACTTCAACGCCACGCGTCACGACTTCGGCGCGAAGACCGTGCTCGGTGTGCAGATACCCGCGACGTCGTCCACGATTGGTGCGGCCGGAATAAACGAAGGTGAGATGATACTCGACGTGCTCATCAATCATCCGAGCACAGGACGCTTTCTGGCCACGAAGATGCTCAAGTGGCTGCTCACGCCGGAGCCGACGGAAACGCAGATCAATGCCATCGCCGGCGCCTATCGCGCCACCGGTGGCGACATCAAGCGCATGGTGCGCGCGATCCTCAACCAAGGGTGGGTGACCACCGCGCCGGCGAAGATCAAGCGTCCGTTTCATCTCGTCGCGTCCGGATTGCGCGCGACGAATGCGAGTGTGAACTCGGCGTCCGGCATGAGCTCGCAAGTTCGTGTGCTCGGTCAGCCGCTGTTTCAGTACGAGACGCCCGATGGCTATCCGGATCTCGTCGAGTACTGGGTTGGCAACGTGACGCCACGCTGGGCGTTTGGCACGACCCTCGCCAACTCCAACTCAGCCGCCAACACACTCGTTGATGTTGCGCCGTATCTCGCGGGAACGCCCGACGCGGCGATTGACAAGATCCAGACGGATTTCTTCGGCGGCGAACTGGCGCTGGCCACGCGTGAACGACTGCTCACCTATTTGCAGGGCGGCACGTTCAATGCCACACGCGTTCGCGAGACGATTGCGCTGGCACTCAGCAGCTACGAATTCCAATGGTACTGACCCGGGAGCATGACGATGCATCGCGATGAGCACGCCGACGAACCAGTCGGTGAGAGCGGCTGTACCGAGTACCGGCAACTCTCCCGGCGCCGTTTCCTGTCCACCACCGCGCGCGTTTCCGCTGCGGCCGCGATTTTCCCCTCGTGGCTGCCCAGGATTACGCTCGCCAAACACTACTCGTCGTCACGTGACGTGATGGTGTCGGTGTTCATGCGTGGCGGGACCGACGGACTCGCGATGGTCATTCCGTTCACCGATCCGCTCTACTATTCGCTGCGTCCCACGATCCGGACGCCGGCGCCCGACTCGCTGGCGGCGAACAAAGCCATCGCGCTCGACAACTTCTTTGCGTTTCCACCTGCCATGCAGGGACTGTTGCCGGCGTATCACGAGCAGGATCTGCTCGTGATGCACGCGGTGGGACAGCTCACCAGCACCTCGCGCTCGCACTTCGATGCGCAGCGCTACATGGAAGTGGGCAAGCCGGTCGATCCGGATCTCACGTCCGGCTGGCTTGGTCGCCACCTGGCCAGCGTGCCGCCGATCCACCCGCAGTCCAAACTGCGTGGTGTCGGGATTGGCTCGGGCCTTGCCAAAACACTCGTGGGTGGACCAAAGACGCTGCCAATCGCTGACCCTGCCAACTATTCCATTGGTGGTTCGGCCTCTACACGCGCCGCACGTTCCACGTTGCTGGCGGCGAACTATGCCGAGACCAACGATCCGCTCAAGTCGTCGGCGCTCGATGCGCTCAATACGATCGATCTGTTGACGACGCTCAATTTCAATGGCTACGTGCCGTCAAACGGTGTGACGTACCCCAACACGTCGTTTGGACGCGCGCTGCGCGCTGTGGCCGTCCTGATCAAAGCCGATGTTGGCATAGAAGCGGCGTCGGTCGATATTGGCGGATGGGACACGCACGCCACGCAGGATCCGAACGGTGGGCAAATGTTCAACTCCATGCTCGGATTCTCCACGGCCCTTGGCGTCTTCTGGGCCGACGTCATCGCGACCGACTATCCGGTGACCGCGGTGGCGCTCTCGGAGTTCGGGCGCAATGCAAAGGAAAACGGCAGCGCCGGTACCGACCATGGGCGTGCCACCGCCATGTTCGCCATGGGCCGACAAATCGCCGGTGGTCGGGTGCTCACGGCTGGTTGGCCCGGGCTTGCTCCCGAGCAACTCGAGTCACGGCAGGATCTGCGCGTGACGCTCGACTATCGTGACGTGCTGGCCGAAATCGTGGAGCGTCGACTCGAGAACTCGAATCTTGGCTTTGTGTTTCCGGGTTGGAACCCGACATTCCGCGGCGTGACGCGATAGTCACGCCAACAACGCTCAATGCACGATGATTTCGCCGGACATACCCGGATGTACAGTGCAGAAGTAGGAGAACTCGCCGCGCGTCGTGAAGGTGCGTGACACGGTGCTGTCAACCACGATCGGCACGTCGATCGGCGCGCCCGGCAAGGTCCGATTGAAAATCGCGTTGTGCCCGTCGCCGTCGGGAGACTCTGTCATCAGGAAACGAACTGTGCCACCGAGTGCAATTTCGGCGATTGGCGGGCTGAACACGTTTCCCGGCGTGAATACATCGAGCGTGCTCGGATATTCCGGCCCGGGTTGCACGGAGTCACCACTGCACGCGGCCGTGCTCAAGATGGCCACGATGGCCAACAGGAATCCGAGATGATCCGACGTGCGCATGATGTGAGGCATAGTGGCGGTATGACGCGTGGATGGGTGCACTCGTTACGGCGGACAACAAGAATGCTACTGACCACGGCGTCGCTCGTCACGCTCGCCGCGTGCGGCGGCGACTCGCTGATCGGTCCAGTCACACCAGTGCCGAGCCCGAATGATCCGGTGGTCGGTGCCTTCACGCTCACCACGGTGAATGCGATGGCGCTGCCGTTCACGCTCTTTAACGACAGCGGGTTCGTGCTCGAAATCACTTCCAGCACCGTGGCGATGCAGCCGGGTGGGCAGTTCGTCATGGCCATGACGACACGGGAGACGGTCGTCGGATTCCCCTCCACCTTCGCCGATACCACGCGCGGCACGTGGACACAAAACGCCGGTGCCGTCAGACTCACCGCGACGACCGGCGAAACCGCGGCCGCCAGCTGGGACGGCGTGCAACTCTCCTTCCCGATGGACAGCGATTCCCGCGTGCTCGCGCTGGTGTACCGCAAGGACTGACCAGGGTCAGCTCGAAGTTGCGCCTCCGGGCCGTGGCGGCTAGCGTCGGAAACCGTCGTCGTTTGACCGCCGTCGGGTGGGTCTTGTCCAACCTGGCACGCCATGCCTGGGTCGTCGAAGATGAGGTCGTCGGGCTTGCCGATTGGGTGAAGCTGGGCGACGTCTGCATCGACATCGGCGCAGAGCACGGGCTCTACACCGCCGCGTTGGCCGCACGTGTGGGACCGACCGGCCAGATGCACAGCATCGAACCCCAGCCACACGCCGGCCGCGTGCGCGATCTGGCTGTGCGGCTGGCCGGTGCCAAGCACATCGTCACGACGTACCGGCTAGCGAGACCCCGCATCTCGCCAAGCTCGGGGCTGGCGCGGCCGATGTGCTGGCCTTCCTGCAGGATCTGAGCTACGGGATGCAATGCTGGGACAACGGTGCCTGGCGACCTGCCGACCAGGTCACCGACACTTTCCGCAACTATCTGTTCACGCCGTCGTCACCCGCATAGGCGCATTTCGTGCACCGCTCGTGCACTGCTGCACGAACGGCGTTTCTTGTTACCCCGAAAAAAATCTCAGCGTGCGCCGCTTGGCTCATTCTGCCAGACACCCTGGATATTGCGCTGGATCTCCGACATGCGGTCCTGTACCAGATGGCCTTCCTCGCGAAGGAACGACATCACGGCACCGGGAATGATGTTGTGAATCGTCATCACCGATTTCGCATGCGCCTGTAGATGCGAGTGCGCAAGCGCTGCCACCGGCTCATCATTCAGGCAGAGTGCCGTTGTGTGCAGCATCACATAGCCAATGCTGGCCAGACTCAGCGCCGTGTAATCGTCGCGCAAATCCTTGGGCAACTTTTCTGAGCGTACGAAATCGACCGCGGCCGCGCCAACGCCGAGCACGGCGGAAGCTACTTTCTTCACCGAGCCGACAATTCCGTCGCCGGTGTCACCGCGTTGCTCCGCGACTACTTCAAGCGCGGCAATGTGCCGCTCGCAAGTGCTATGCACGATCTTCAGTTCGCGCACAACATCTGGCGAATCGTCCAGATCCTTGATCTGTCCCGACAGCGCCTTTTCGATATGGCGCTCAAGGGCGAGCATATCCGTGACGTAGCTCGTAATCGCTTCACGTGTATCGGGAGCCATTATTACCTCGAATGCATGAGTGAGGGAACGCGATGCACGGCCGCGCTGGCATCGGACGCCGGAATACGGCGACTCCTGAAGCATCGCGGCTTGGCAACACACGCACCATTCAACTCACGGACGATTTCCGTTTTGCCCCAGCGCGCACCTGCCTACTGGCGCTCTACGTACGTGAGCCAGCCATACTCATCAGGCACGCGCCCGTGCACAATGTCAAGGAAGCGCGCCTGCAGTGCTTTGGTCACAGGACCAGGCTTGCCGCTACCGATGCGAATGCGGTCGAGACTTCGCACCGGCGTAACTTCGGACGCCGTACCGGTCAGAAACATTTCATCGGCGCCGTACAGCGCTTCTCGCGCGATGGGCATCTCTCGCACCGTGTAGCCAGCGTCCTGAGCGATGCGTTGAATGCTCGCGCGCGTGATACCGCCGAGTATCGTGCCGTCGAGCGGCGTGGTGTACAACGTGCCTTCCGACACAATGAATACATTCTGCCCCGAACCTTCACTCAGGGTACCGCTCGGATTCATCGCGATGCCTTCCTGATAACCGTTCGCCATCGCTTCCAGCTTGATCAACTGCCCGCTGAGATAGTTGCCGGCGACCTTGGCCATGGCGGGTATCGTATTCGGCGCCACGCGCGTCCAGCTGGACACGCAGGCATCAATGCCATTGGCCAGGGCATCGTCTCCGAGATACGCACCCCACGGCCAGCAGGGGATATAAACCCGCAGCGGGCTGTCCCCGGGCACCATGCCCGCCGCGCCGAAGCCGCGCACAGCCATCGGGCGGATGTAGCACGAGTCCATCTCGTTTCGCCTGACCACCTCACACGTGGCATCTACGAGCTCATCGATGGTATACGGCAGCTCAGTGCGATAGATGCGCACCGACGTGATCAGACGCTGCAAATGCTCACGCAAGCGAAACACTGCCGGACCATCGGGCGTGGCATAGCAACGGATTCCTTCAAACGCCGCCGATCCGAACTGCATGGAATGACTGAGCACATGTTCGGTCGCGTCGGCCCACGGAATGAACCCACCATCTCGCCATATCCACTGCGTTGCGGGCAACCGACTCATGGAGGTCTCGTAAAAGGGAAGAAAAAAAGAATGCTACGGTCTACAGCAGTGAACGCGCCGCCCCACCATCAACGCAGATCGCCTGACCGGTGACAAACCCTGCCTGCACCGATGACAGAAAGAGCACCATCGCCGCGACTTCATCGGGCGATGCCAGACGCGCGGCAGGCGTTTCGGCGCGCCACCGATCAAACACCGCCTCCCGCGTGATCCCGAGTCGCTCGACGGTTGCCGCGGCCAGTTCGTCCAGTCGCTCCGTGGCCGTGTAACCCGGAAGCACGGTGTTGACGGTCACGCCATCGCGCGCGACTTCCTCGGCCAGTGTGCGATAGAAACCGGTGACCGCCGCCCGCAGACTGTTCGACAGAACCAATGAAGGCTGCGGCTGCTTCACCGCGAACGAGGTAATACCAACAACTCGGCCCCAGCCGCGTTCCCGCATGGCCGGCACGAACGCGCGCGTCAACTCGACGGCGCTGCGAAGCAACAGTTCGCTGGCGCGTGCCCAGGCGCGCCAGTCATGGCCGAGCGCGCTGCCGGTGGGCGGTCCGCCGGTATTCGTGACAAGAATGTCCACTCGGCCGTAGCGTGCTTCCACCGCCTCAGCGACGCGCACGGTGCCTTCGGTCGTCGAGAGGTCAGACGTGACGATGAGCACATCGACGCCGTGCGCGCGCAGCTTTCCGGCCGCGCTCGTGAGCGAGTCCGGATTGCGAGCGACAATGGCCAGCGACGCGCCTTCGCGCGCGAAGCCTTCGGCGGCAGCAAACCCAATCCCTCGGCTCGCGCCGCAGATGACCGCGACGCGATCCTTGAGTCCCAGGTCCATGACTATCTCGTCTCGCGCAGGTAGGCGTCGCTGCCGTCGAGCCAATCGGCGCGAGGCGGGTTGAAGACATCCAAATCCAGCGTGTCGTCGAGCGCTTCGGCCCGGTGCCGCACCATGCTGGGAATCACCAGCACTTCACCGGCGCGCACGTCCACATATTCGTCGCCTGGCGCGTCGGCGTGCGCACCGATCCAGAAACGGAGCGCGCCCGACAAAATGTAGGTGAACTGTTCGTTGTGATGATCGTGCGCCGGCACAATGGCTCCCTTCTTGAGCAGCACGTGGGCCATCATCTGCCGCTCAGTCGAAATCAGGCGACGGGAGATCAGCGGGGAGAGCGCCTCGAGCGGCGTCGAGTCCCAGGCGTGTTTGGTGACGGAATCCATACGGAGGGCAGGGCGAGAGGGAGAAGAACGATGATGCAACGCTATCGCGCTGCACCGGAATCGGCCAATTGGCCGCGGCACCCCACGCGCCGATCATTGGCGGTCGAACGCATTGCGTCTGCTACTTGGTGGAGACCGATCCCTCTTTTAGTTTTCCGGTTCGATCTCCCGGACAATCGCGGCGGCCTTGCACTCCGTTGCCGCCAGTCGTCCGTGCGTTTGATGGGGTGTAGCTCAATGGCAGAGCTCTCGACTGTTAATCGAGTGGTTGTAGGTTCGAGTCCTACCGCCCCAGTTCGCCCGGATCGTGCGCCGCACGGACCGGGCGTTTCTGTTGCGAGCCCCGCAGGCCGCGCGCTTGCTTGCCCGTGCTGGGACGGGTTCCTAGCTTTCATCGCTGTAGCCGAGCCGGGCGCGGACTCTCCGCCTCCGGCTCGTGTCGGTTTTTCGCCCTTCCCGCCCGGATCACGATGCTCTCTCTGCACGTCAGTCACGCTTCGGTCACTGCGGTTGATTCTCCGCTGCTCGCGATTTTTCTCGGCTGCGCTGAAAGCGGCAGCGTTGCGCTGCCAACCGCACTCGAGCCCCTCGACCAGTCGCTCATCCGCGCGTTGTCACGTACGCTGGCGCGACGCGATTTTCGCGGCGGCCGCGACGAAACGCTGCTGGTTGTGGGCGCGGAACGGGGCGTTGAGCGCGTGCTGCTGGTAGGACTCGGGAAGGGAACCGCGACTCGGGCGATGTGGCGCCGGGCCGGTGCTGTCGCGTCCCGTGCCGCCGCCAAGTTGGGCGTTGGTGCGATGCACGCCTACGCGGCGGACGCGTCGGCTGAGCAGATCGAAGGGCTCGTGGCCGGGCTGGCGCTTGGCGCGTGGACATATCCCGACCTTCGCACGCCTGCTCCTGAAATGGAACGCCGGGCGCCGCTTGACAGCGCGACCGTGATCGTGGGCGACAGCGACGCGACCCGCGAGGCGTTTCGCGTTGGCGAGGCCCTCGCAGCTGGTCAGGCGGTGGCGCGTCGCCTCGGGATGATGCCCGGCAACGTTTGCACGCCTGAGACGTTCGTCGAGGTCGCGCAGGGTATCTCGGAGCGCCAGGGCAACGTGAGGGTGACGGTGCTGGGCCCGAAGGAAATGGAGCAGGAGGGGATGGGCGCGTTTCTCGCCATCGCGCAGGGCACGCCGCAGGAGCCGCGTCTTGTGGTGATGGACTATCGCGGCGGTGCGGCCGATGCCGCGCCGGTAGTGCTCGTCGGAAAAGGCCTGTGCTTTGACACTGGCGGCATCTCCATCAAGCCGGCGCCGGACATGGAGTGGATGAAGTACGACATGTGCGGTGCAGGAGGCGTGATGGGCGCCATGGAAACCATCTCGCGTCTCAAGCTGCCGATCAATGTGGTCGGCGTAATCGGGTCAACCACGAACATGCCGTCAGGAACGGCCGTCAAACCCGGCGATGTGGTGCGAGCGTCCAACGGCAAGACCATCGAGGTCATCAACACCGATGCGGAAGGTCGCATGGTGCTGGCCGACCTGCTGGTGTTCGTGAAGCGCTACAAACCCGCCGTGGTGCTCGACGCCGCCACGCTCACCGGTGCCATCGTCTTCGCGCTTGGGCACAACGCCGTTGGACTGTTTGGCCCCGACGCGGCGCTGATCGAAGAAGTCCGCACGGCGGGGGAACGTTGCGGGGAACCCGGCTGGCCGCTGCCGGTATGGGACGAGTACCGAGAGCAGATCAAGTCGGATGTCGCCGACCTGCGCAATACCGGTGGGCGTCCCGCGGGTTCGATCACGGCGGCGCTGTTCCTTCAGGAGTTCGTGGATGGCTATCCGTGGGTGCACCTCGATGTCGCCGGCACGGCGTATTCGCAGACCGATCTGGGCTGGCTGCCGAAGGGTCCGACCGGCACGCCGGTGGGCACGTTCGTCGAGTTCGTTCGCGGGCGCGCACGCTGATTCATGACGCGTCTCACGTGAGGCGCGCGCTGCGTCGCTGCTCGTGGCTGCGTGCCACGTGCCTCGGTGTGCTGCTGACCTCGCTACTGAGCGTGCCGGCCGCGCTGCACGCGCAGGTGGACACACTGCAGCGGGACACCACGCGCACCGACCCGGCCGTGCTAACGCGCGACTCGCTGCGGGCGGATTCGCTGCGGGCCGACTCGATCCTGTTCGAGGTGACGCGCCGGGCTGCCCTTCGCGCGGCCGACACCATCAAGGCGCCGCTCGCGCGCCTGATCGCGCCGCCAACCGCTGAGACATTCGGTCGGCGGCGCTGGACGCGCGACGAGATCATGCAAACCGGCGCGATGAATCTCGCCGACCTGCTGGACGCAGTGCCCGGCATCACGACATTTCGCACGGCCTGGTTTCCCGGCGTGCACGCGGCCGCGTTTCAGGGCGACTTCAAACGCGTGCGTGTCTTCCTTGACGGACTCGAGGTCGACGCACCCGAAATCATGAACAACGGTGTGCTTGATCTCGTGGAGATCCCGCTCGCCGCGCTCGACGAAGTCGTCGTGGAGCGCAGCGCCGGCGAGGTGCGCGTCTGGCTCACCAGTTGGACCGTCACCAGTGTGACGCCGTATTCGCGCACCGACATCTTCACCGGCGATCTCAACACCAACGGGTTTCGCGGACTCTTCGGCCGTCGCTTCATGAATGGCGCGCTGCTGCAGCTCACGCTGCTACAGGGCGAAACGGCGCTGCGACGCGGTGGTGGCGGCGGCTTCGGTGCACCCACGCAGCGCGGACGAACGGGTGATGGCGACATTCGGCAGTTCACCGCGCGCACCGGCTGGGCACGCGGGCTGTTCAGCGTCGATGCGCATATCCTGAATACGTCGCGCTCGCGTGATCCATCCGCGGGCACAAGGGAATCGTACCTGATTCCCGGATACGACGGGGCGCGCACCGAATCATACCTGCGCGCCGGCTACGGCAATCCGAATCAGGGATTTTCGGCGCAGTTCATCGCCAATCGCCTGACTTCCGGACCCAGGCAGGACACCGCCGACAATCTTTCCGGCAATCCTCCCGTCGATCCCGAAGCCGACTCGCTTCCGCCGCCCCCCGACTCTTCCCGCTCGATCTCGCAGCGTTTCGCGTACGCAGGCTATGCACGCAACGACATGCGCATTGGTGCGTTCGCGCGTTGGCGTGAATACCGCGGCCAAAGCGACGTCGCGCCGGGAGTGCGCGCCAGCATCGATCGCGGCTGGCTCACGGCCACCGTATACGGCGAACGCATCGGACTCGACTCCAGTCGGCGTATCGATGCGAATGTGCGCGCGAACCTGCGGCCGTGGCTCGTGGTATCCGCCGCGCACTCCGATCTGACGCCCGACGATGCAACCGGTCGCTTGCCAGAACAAACGTCGCGCATTGGCGCCGCCATCGGATGGAACGGCCGTTGGCTGAGCGGCGCGTTCATCCGGCAGCAGAGCGATGCCGGGACGCGACGCGTGGTCTTGCCGCGCGTGCTCACGCCGTTCGCAGATACGCTGCCGACACCAATCCTCGCCGGTTTCTCCGGCAACGGCATTTCGGTTGGCGCGGAGATGCCGCTTTACAAGGAGCTGCGCCTTGAACTGCACGGCACACGCTGGAATAACCCGCGCGAGTACCGGCCGCAAACCCATGTGCGCGCATCGTTCATTCTGGAGAGCGAGTGGCGCAGCATGTTTCCCAAGGGGCACTTTAGCGTCAACGCGCGACTCACCAACGAATATCGAAGCGGCGTTTCGTTCATCGAGCCGTCGCTCGCTGCCACAGCAGACCCGTTCCGGGTGAGCGATCCGTACAACCTGGGCATCGCGCTGCTCGAGATCCGCATTCTGCGCGCAACGATTTTCTATCAGTTCCGCAATCTGTATGGCGGTGATTACGCGCAGGTGCCGGGCATTCCCATGCCGCCGCCGTTCCAGATGTACGGTGTGCGATGGGAATGGTTCAACTGACAGCTGGCACGGATGAACGAACGATGAACATCGGAGCAACGTGATGGTGCGCAGCATGACTGGCTACGGCCAGGCCGAAGGACCCGTGGGCGCGAACCGCGTGCACGTAGAAGTGCGCACCGTCAATCATCGGTTCTTCTCGCCGAGCATCAAGTTGCCAACGGCTTTCGGCAAGTGGGAAGCCGAGGTGCGCGAAGCGATGCGACTGCGCGTGGCGCGCGGTCATGTCACGCTCACCGTGCGCATCGATCGAACCGAAGCGGCCAGCGCCGTCATCGACGAAGTCCGCTTCGCAGCCGTCGTGGCGCAACTCCGTACGCTGCACGATCGCTATGCGCTCGAAGGACCGGTCGATCTCGCCTCAGTGTTGCGCATGCCCGACGTGATCGCCTCGCCGCGCGACGACGACGACACGGGCACCGCCGTCGAGTTGGTCGCGGTTGTAAACGCGGCGCTGGCCAGGCTGGACGCCGCACGAGCCGACGAAGGCGCGCGGCTTGCCGAGGTGCTCGAATCGCGCATCGCGCTCGTCGCCGACGCGGTCGAGCGCATACGGCTGCGCGCGCCCGCACGCCTCGTCGCCCAGCGCGACCGCCTGCGTGCCTCGGTTCGCGAACTTGCCGATGGGGCGGCGGTGGACGAGCAGCGCCTCGCGCAGGAGATCGCCATCCAGGCCGATCGCCTGGACATCGCGGAAGAGCTGGACCGCTTTGTCAGCCATATGGCGGCCTTCCGGGCCACGCTCCACGCGTCAGATGCGGAGCCGGTGGGCAAACGGCTCGGTTTCTTGCTTCAGGAACTGCTCCGCGAAGCAAACACAACCGGCAGCAAGGGGGCCGATGCCGCTATCTTGCAGGACGTCATCGGCATCAAAGAGGAGTTGGAGCGTATCCGCGAGCAGGTCGAGAATCTCGAATGAGGCCGTTTCCGGTCATTTTGTCCGCACCGTCTGGCGCCGGAAAGACCACAATCGCGCGCAAGCTGCTGGAGCGGCGCGCCGATTTGGGTTATTCTGTCTCGTGTACGACGCGTGCGCCCAGGCCGGGCGAGCTCAACGAACGGGATTACCATTTTCTTTCCCGGGCCGAGTTCGTCGCCGAGCGAGACGCGGGTGCGTTTGCGGAGTGGGCCGAAGTGCATGGTCACCTCTACGGCACTCGTCGCCGCGAGGTGGAACGGGTGCTTGCGTCCGGGCGGCACTGTTTGATGGACATCGATGTGCAGGGGGCGCGGCAGTTTGCGGCCGCGCTGCCGGAAACCGTACTGGTGTTCATTCTGCCACCGTCTGGCGAAGTATTGCTGCGACGTCTCAACGGGCGCGGCAGTGAGGATGTGGATCGGTTGCTCACGCGTTTACGGAATGCACGCGCCGAGATTGCCGATGTTGGGCGGTATCATTACGTCGTCGTCAATGACGATCTTGAGATGGCGATTGAACGAGTAGGCGCAGTGATCGATGCGGAGAGTGTCCGACACGATCGTGTGCATTCGCTCGATGAACAGGTAGGCGCGCTCATCGCGCAGCTTGAGCGGGAAATCCACGGTATTCAACGAGGCGACTAGCCATGCAGGTGTTCACACCGGATGAAGTGTCCCGGAACGCAGCGAACAAGTATTTGAGTGTTTTGATCGCCGCCAAGTTCGCCCGCGTACTCAATGAGTTCCCGCGCGAGCGTACGTCCAAGGAAAAGAAGCTCACCACGCGCGCGCTCGAAGAGCTGGCCGATGGCACCATCGAGTATCGTGTCATGCCAAGGAAGCGCCCTGGCGGCTGACCGGCGCTGCTGCTCGTGATGCGCGCCGCGTCTCGGCCTTTGTGCCGGGACGCGGCGCGCTGTCCTTCCGCCATGTCCCGCTTCGCTCCCCCCCGTGCGCCCCTTCGATCAACAACGCATCCTCCTCGGTGTCACCGGCGGCATCGCCGCGTACAAGTCGGCGTGGCTTGCGCGGTTGTTGACGCAGGCCGGCGCACTTGTGGACGTTGTGCTCACGCGCACCGCCACCGAGTTCATCGGCGCGATCACGTTCGAGGCGCTGACAGGACGTCCGGTACACACGGCCCTCACGGCGCCCGGACACGCTCTCGACCACATCAAGCTTGCGCGCGCGGCTGATCTCGTGGTCGTCGCACCCGCGACCGCCGACTTTCTCGCGCGAGCCGTGCACGGGCACGCCGACGATCTGCTCACGGCGTGCCTGCTCGCGACCGAGGCACCGGTGCTTCTCGTGCCAGCCATGAATGACCGCATGTGGAGTCACCCGGCGGTGCTGCGCAATGTGGTGATGGCCGAGGAACTGGGTTACCACGCGCTGCAACCCGACACCGGTCCGTTGGCGGTGGGCGAGGGCAGCGGACCCGGTCGCATGCCCGAGCCGGAAAGCATCGTGCAACACGTCGCACGCTTGCTCACCTCGCGCACGGATAGCGACTGGCGCGGCAAGAAGGTGGTGGTGACAGCCGGTCCAACGCGCGAGGCCGTCGATCCGGTGCGGTTCCTCTCGAACAGATCCTCCGGTCGCATGGGCGTGGAGATCGCGGCCGCAGTCTGGCGTCGCGGCGCTGAGGTGACGCTCATTGCCGGGCCGCTCGAAGTTCCGCTGCCCGTCGGCGTGACGGTCTCCCATGTGGAGTCCACGAAAGAGATGGCGCAGGCCGTGCGTGAGGCGCTTCCGGCGGCCGACGTGCTCATCATGGCGGCAGCGCCAGCCGACTTCACCATCGCACAGGTCGCATCGTACAAGCTCAAGAAGCGTGAGCGTCCAGACTCGCTCGCGCTCGACGCCACCGAGGACATCCTGCTCGGCACAAAGAAGAGTCGTCGCGCCGATGCGATCATCGTGGGATTCGCGCTGGAGACGGGCAACGCACTCGCAGAGGGCGCACGCAAGCTGAGTGAGAAGGAGCTCGACATGATCGTCGTGAACGACGCCATGGAACCGGGCGCGGGATTCGCGACGGTGACCAACCGCGTGACCATTCTCGATCGCGACGGCGGCATCGAAGCGCTCGACCTGATGGACAAGCGTGATGTCAGCGAGATGCTGCTTGATCGTATCGAGGCGCGATTCCGTGGACGCTAAGGACCGTCTGCGTCTCTATCTCGAGCAGCGCCGCGAACTCGGCGAGCAGGACCTGGTGCTAGATCAACTGCCGGTTGAGGATGTGCTGGCCATGCTCGGCGCGCGCGCCCGCGATTCGGCGCGCGTGCGAGTGTCACGTGCGGAGCAGCCCTCGTCGGAGCCTGTGTCCGAATCGCCGGCATCGCTCGAGAGTCCGCCTCCACCACCGGCGCCGCGCTTCGATGCAAACGCGGCATCGTCCGACTGGCGCACAACGCTGCGCGCGACGGGCCTTCCGCCCGCCGCGAACGCCGCGGCCGCCACGAACGCTGACGCCGGTAGCAGAGACACAGGCAAGACGAACACCGGGAACGCCGACAGCATTCTCCCGCCGTGGCTCGCAGCGCTGGAGTTGCCGCCCGGCGTGAGTGTCGGCACGAAGTTCGCAATGCCCGCTGACAGCAACATGCCCGCATCCATCGATGACATCGCCGCCGCGATTGCGCAGTGTACCGCGTGCCCGCTGCACGCCACCGCAAAGCGATCGGTACCCGGCGAAGGCGATCCGCACGCCGACTTCGTGTGCGTTGGTGAAGCGCCCGGACAGAACGAGGATGAGTCGGGACGCACGTTCGTTGGCGCTGCGGGACAGTTGCTCACCAAGATTCTTGGCGCCATCGATCTCTCGCGCGAGCAGGTGTTCATCTGCAACGTGCTCAAGCACCGACCGCCCGGCAATCGCAACCCGCTTCCCGAAGAAGTGCACGCCTGCCGACCGTTTCTCGAGCAGCAACTTGCGCTTCTGCGACCGCGCGTGATTGTTGCGCTCGGCACATTCGCGGCGCAAACGCTGCTGAACACCACGCAATCACTCGGCGCGCTTCGCGGACGACTGCATTTCTATCATGGCGTGCCGCTCATCGTGACGTATCATCCGGCAGCACTGCTGCGCAACGAGGCGTGGAAGCGTCCGACCTGGCAGGACGTGCAGCTGGCGCGTCGCATCCACGACGCCTCGCAAGAGGCTAACCCCGCATGACAAATTTTCCGGTTCCGATGAGCGCCCCCACACCGCCCGCACGTGATCCGTACAAGGATCGTCGTCCTCCCTGGTCGGAGGATGCGGAACGCGCAGTGCTCGGCGCGATGCTGCTCGACAGTGACGCCGTCATGCGCGCGGCAGAGCACGTCGACGATTCCATGTTCTACCGCGAGGGACATCGCCGCGTCTTTCGCGCTGCGATGACGCTCACCGAGCGCGGTGCCGTGGTCGATACCCTCACGCTCGCCGACGAACTCGAACGGCGCGGCGAACTCGAGCAGAGCGGGGGACGTGAATATCTGTCGTTCCTGGTGGACGCCGTACCCACCGTCGCCAACGTTGAGTTTCACGCGCGCATCGTGCGCGAGAAGGCGACGCTGCGGCGCCTGATCGAAACGTCCACCGAAATCGTGCAGGAAGCGTTCGAGGCACGGCAGCCTGCGCACGACCTGCTCGATCTCGCCGAGCAGCGCATCTTCGCGCTCGGCCAGACACGCGACAGAGCGGGTTTCGCGCGTGTGAAGGAACTGCTCTGGCCGGCCATGGAAAAGCTGGAAGCGCTCGCGCAACGCGAAAGTGCGGTGACGGGAGTGCCGTCCGGGTTCACCGAGCTTGATCACATGCTGTCGGGCTTCCAGCCGGCCGACCTGATCATCGTGGCCGCCCGTCCGTCCATGGGCAAAACGGCATTCGTGCTCAACATCGCGCAACACGCTGCTATCACGAGCAAGAAATCGGTTGCGTTCTTTTCGCTCGAAATGAGTAAAGAGTCATTGGTGCAGCGACTGCTCGCCAGCGAAGCGCTCATCGATGCGCAGGCCCTTCGCAAAGGTGGGCGCGCGCTCGACGAGGCCATGCCTCGCCTGGCGCAGGCCGCCGGCATCCTGAGTCACGCCCCGATCTACATCGACGACACGCCCGGTCTGGGCATGCTGGAGATGCGGTCGAAGGCCAGGCGGCTC
>JBBQNT010000001.1:0-108809 GCA_038330215.1 Gemmatimonadales bacterium | reverse complement strand
CAAGCCGAGCAGGTTCTTCTGCGCCTGGTCGCTGCGTGCACCTTCCTGAGTGCTGCCAAACAGCACGTAGGCGCCGAAGATCAGCAGCGCGAGCACCACCAGGACCAGCATCAGTTCGAGCAGCGAGAAGCCGCCCTGTTTCTTCATCTTCATGTTGTTGTTCATTGAAACTCTCCACTGTAGCCCGACGATCATTTACCTACTCGCCTGCGCCGGATTCAGACGAGTAAGGTGTTTTTGAAATCAGCCAGCTTGCGAATCTTTGTAGACCATCATTCCGAGCGACATCATCCCGCCATAAATCAAGACGATCAGCAGAACGACGAGGACCATCCCGAGCCCACCAAGAACCACCGCGCCGCTTCGCACACGTGTAATGGCTTCCTCGACTGTTTCCTTGCCGACCACCGCAAGAGCGGAATCGAGCCCGCCTGCACGATTGAAATCTTCAAGATATCCCAACGTGTCGTCGGCGAGCAATCCGGTATCGAAGGACATGCCAGCATCATCGCCACGGCGGATCCGCGACAACACAAGTCGAAGGTGTGTTTGCATCCAAGGCGTGGAGATCGAAATGATTCGAGCGATCGCCTCATCCACCGGAACAGCGGCCTGCACCATCGAGCCTAGCGCGATGAGACAGCTGCTTGCGTTGTACTCACGGTAGATCGACCAAGGCGGAACGTAGTGGTCGCAGAAGCGCCGAACGCTCAGTCCGAGTTTGGTCCATCTCGGCAGCGACCACACCGACACTACGGCGATAACGATGGCAACTCCGCCGACCAACAATCCATACGACTTCGTCGCTTCGGCGAGCGTGTACAGCATCTTAGACATCGCGGGCCAGAGATCGACCGGCTTGTCCGTCATTGACTTCATCTGCGGACCGAACTTGTAGGCAATGCCCGCCAGAAATCCACAGCCCATCAACATCAGAACCGCCGGATAGATAAGCGCCAGCATCAGCGCCGACTTCATCCTGCGTACGACGTCGGCCACGAACCTTGCCTGCTCGAAGCCTTCAGCAGGGCTCGACGTCGAATCGCCCATCATAAGCATGATCACTTCGCCAGGCGGCAGATCGCGACCTGCGACTTCGGGATCGGTGAACTTCTTGCCTCGACGGAGTGCGACGAACCAACGCTGGTACACAAACCGCATTGGATCGCGGGACTTGAACATTCCCCTCGGGCGATTCGTTCGCATAATCATCGCCGCCAGGGCGTCGTCGACCGACACCTGGTGTTCAAGGAATCGTCGCAGGCGCTCGTAAAGACGAACTCGCTCCGTTACAGACCAGCGAATGCGCAGCGTAGCGAGTTTCGCTTCCAGACTCGATGAGCCCTGGACGATTCCCGCTGTGCCGACAGAGGCGTTGGCCGCGCTCACTCGTTACCGCCTGTCGAACTGGTTACGCGCATCGTGCTCTTGCCAGCGACGTGCTTCGCGTAGTGGTTCCACCAACTGTGCGCGTCTTTCGCTGACTCTTGGTCGTCCATTGGACCGGCGGCGCTCTCAAGATCGCGCGGATCCAGAATGCCCGACAGCATCTTCTGAATGCCCTGATCCAGCACGGAGCGGCCCATTGCCACACCGCGATGATCGATATCTGCTTTTGGATGCGCAGCAGCGCGCCAGTAGCGATACGCGCCGAGTTCGTCACCCTTGCCTATCAGATCCAAGAGCGTTGGGTCGGGCAGAAGGATCTCGGCGATGACGGTGCGTCCAATGATGCCTGCCGGGCCAGAAACGCCCATCGCCGCGCTCGCGCGATTCTCCTTTCTGCACTCTTTGCACCCCGGACCGCGGAACCGAATGTTTTCCATGTTCTCCGCTGGAACGAGTCGAGTAAGCCGCGAGCGAAGCTTGGGGGGCAGCGCGTCTCCCATTTCTTCGAAGCTCAGCGCGCAACAGGGACACACGATTGGGACGAGCTTCTGAAACGCGATAGCGCTGATGAACTTCGGCGAAGCCAGCAGTGACCGCTTGATGCCCATCTCTTCAAGGCGTCCAAACGCTGCGAATGGAGAGCCAGCATGAAGAGTGGCCAGCACCTTGTGTCCTGATAAGGACGCAGTGGTCAGCGCTTTCGCTGTCTCCGGATCGCGCACCTCACCGACCAGCAGTTCATCCGGATCGCCTCGCATCGCGCTCCGCAAGAAACGCGCGAAGGCATCGACGCCCCTCTCTTCCTCCTGCTTCGTACGCAAGACGGGTGTCTGCCGGCCGGGCAAAAGATATTCGGGCGGATCTTCCACAGAGATCAATTTCTTTCGGCCACCGTTTTGCTCGTGAAGCCAATACGTGATCGTCCGAAGCGTCGTCGACTTCCCCGAGCCAGTTTCTCCCACCATCAGAATCACGCCACGGGGCTGGCGTGCGGCCACTTCGAAAGCGTTGATTTGTTCGGCGTCGTAGCCGAGATCCGCGAACGATTCGACGCGATCGCCCGTCTTTGTTGACAGCACGCGCAGCGTGATATCCCATCCTTCTGGATACGCAGGGCGCGAAGCAAATCGCAGCTTCACCGGAACGCTATCTGCTTGGCCCGCGAGAACAATGTCCCGCTTGATGGACGAGTCCTGGCATTGCTTAGGATCGAACTGCGTTCCTTTCGTGTCGGTTTCCGACCGCAAGTACAACCCTCGGCTGAAGGCATCCGCTTCTTCGAAGGTCATCTGACCGAATTGGAACAGTTCACCATGAACGCGGAAGCGAATGATGGCGCGTTGTGCCGACACTTCGATGTGGATGTCCGAAGCCTTGGCGGCCAGTGCGTTTCCTACGATATGGTTCAGAACATCGTCAACCTTGTCGGCCTCAATCGGCATTCCAGCGAGCGTGCTCTTCTGCGAGCCTCCACCGCGAGTATTCAGTGACAGGATCAGATCGCTGGACGCCTCGATTTCCTCGCGTACCGCAATCGCGTTGAAGTGCAGCCGCTCGTTCAGCGCTCGACGTGCGGCCATGCCTTCTTGCGTGTTGGTCCAGACCACGACCGCGGCCTGATTGTCGACCTGCAGCGCCGCTGCGAAACGACGGAACTGTTCCGGGGCCTCGACCATGCTCTCAATCGCGCTGAAGACTGCGAAATAGGCCGGAAGCTCTGCAGTGCTCTTCGCGACCGGCATGGTCGGCCGAACTCGGTCCTTTGTCGGATCACCGACTATGGTTTTCGTTGGCTCAACGGAGGGGTGGACAACCGGGCGCTGCTGCTGGCGTGTCGGTGGCTCGTATGGAGCCGCCGGTGCAGGCGCACGACTCGATGGCTCAGCAACCTGAGATGTATGCGGAGGGCGAACGCCGCCGCCAGCGCCAAGCGCCGCTCCTCGCCCCACGCCACCAACCGACGGCGGTGGTGCTGCCTGGTCCTTCCTGAAATATTTACCGATCAGAGCCATCGCCCAACTCCTTACTACGCCTATCGAACGTTCTTCGCCAACTGCGATCGCGGCTTTCGCTAAGTCGCGCATCGTCGTTCCCCGGAACTCGTGCCTCAGTTCTGCTGCTAGCCGCCGGTGCTCGGAGCAATTCCTCCGTGCAACGCTTCAGGCAAGTACGAGGGAGCCAATGCGCGGCCCTTGCCACTACGCACTGACGAGCGACGACCGAACAGCAACGTCCGGGTCTTGCCGTTGCGGTTCGACAGCTCGACTCCATTGGACAGCAGCTTCGTAATTCGCCATTCGGATGTCACAGAGTCGCCTACACTGG
This sequence comes from Gemmatimonadales bacterium, assembly GCA_038330215.1. GTDB lineage: Bacteria > Gemmatimonadota > Gemmatimonadetes > Gemmatimonadales > Gemmatimonadaceae > JAABRT01. Next base: position 105,095 of record JBBQNT010000001.1, on the reverse strand, counting down.
CACTCAGAACTGCCGACCCAACAAGAAATTCAGCCCATGCGCGCTTAGGCATGCTGTAGATCCCGATCAGTTCAGGCAGATCGGACTGGGATGATCCGATGCCGATCTCGCTTTTGAGATCAGTGATCTCTTTGTCAGCTTTGAGTACATTGATCTCTGCACTCTTTACCGCAAAATCTTTGCGTAGCGCTTCGAGTGCGGCCATCTCCGCGTTCTGCGCCCATCCTTCCTGCAGCGCCTGCGTCCGCAGATCTGGCGACGCGACGTTGGTGGGATTCGCGATTGAGCCAGGTGACTCCATCACCGGCGCCTCGATCTTGCCCGACACTGGCTCGCCAGGACCCGCGGCGTCAGCTTGCGACGCGATCGCAAGTGCGAAAATCAGTACCGCTCCCGCTCTACAAATTGCCGACGACATACGTTGCCTCCACATTGAACTTGTCTCCCTGGCCGAGCGGCTCAGGCTGAATAACGACGCTACCAATTGAGTAATGAGGTGCATCCAGGGGCAGACGCGGCATTGTCCACACGCCCCGGCCGGTGATCATGATTCGGCCTGTTTGATAGCCCAGTTCCGCAGGAACCGGTTGATATCGCTCGTTCACGGCCTCGGCATTTTCCTTCTCCGGATCGAGGTAGGTGATCGCTCTTGCTGATGGAGCGGTTATTTGCACCTGAGTGCCAACCGTCATAGCTTGGAGCCGTTGCAGATAACTCCCATCACGAAGGACAAAGCCTTCGGAACTGGGTAGTTGTGCCGGCTTACGCGCTTGTCGTGGATCGCCCCATGCCGCGGGCAATGACATTGTTGCTTGGGTTCCAGCAGGATCCACGGAAACTGACCAACCTCGATCTTCCACCCACGCGGCCAAGCCGGCGTTTGTGCTCAATGACATAGGGTCGCGTTGCAGGGTTACACGAGCATTGGGATTGCTAGTGGCACACTCCACTTTGGCAACCGCCCATCCCGCAACCATTTCGCTCACTTTGGAGTATGCGTCCAGGCAGCCTTGCAGAACGCGCATTGGTGGAGGCGTACTCGTGTCTTCCGACAGCGCCTTTCCGACAGCCTGCGAGATGCGAACGCCACGAAGGTCGACAATCTGCTGCTGCAAGAGTTGGCTTTCTGCAAGCTCTCGTTGCAGATCTTCGAGTTCCCGCGCTGCTTTTTCCTTTCGGATCCAGAGTGTCGCACCGATAGCAGCAGCGACGGCAAGTGCCACGAGGATGATCGCGAAGATCATCCACCGCGGAATGCCCGCAATCTGACGAACGCGGACATCCCTCGCTGGCGATTCGTCCGCCACGAACTCCTGAAACGTGGAGCGCTTCCTGCGCGACTGCAGTGCGGCTGAAGTATCAAGATCCTCTTCCCATGGAAGCGCGTCGAGATACGGTGACTCAGGAGCGTCGTCGCCAACGAGAACGCGGAAAAACTCGCGGTCCTGGGTCGCGTCGAAGAGGACACGATTGATCTTCTCGACTGCTTGCCCCTCCGGAAGCACCGAATCCGTAGCAGGATCGACGGCACCAGGACGCACTGCCACCACCCACCAACGGTTGTCGCGATGAGCTAGACGTTGCACCAGAAGGGTAGGCTCTTGAACGAGCTGCGCGAGCCAGGCTGCACCACTGTAGGCGTCGTTCGCAGATGCCGGGGCCCCATTGGGAACGACAGCTCCGTGTGATCGGCCATCCTGCGTGCGAAACACCAAGCCATGCGTGGCTGAGTCAACTCCGTACGAAGCAGCTCCGTCCTTGAGTTCTTGGCGAGGATTGGTGTTCTCGTTGCCGGGCAATGGAATCCACTTCAGGCCAGCAACGACCCTATGACGCTTATGGACGAAGACCTGACTCACGGCGCATCCTCAGAGAATCTTGGTAGTGACGAGCAGCACGAGCACGACGCGTTCTTGATCGGCATCGGCGCTGCCGCCGGCAGCCCATGCGTTGGCGCTGCCGATGCCACGAGAGTTGCGCGCATGCGTCGATTGCTCGAAGCCAGACACGACCAGGGTTTGACCTGGACGCAGCCGGACGTGCTGCGTGATATCGCGTGATGCGACTGCAGGAACTTCCAAGGCTTGATCGCCCCCAGGTACGGACACCTGACGAATCTCCGTAATATCCGAAAGCGAAGCTTGCAGCTGCAATAGAATGTCTTGCTTGTCGGTGATCACCGGCAACAGATGCACTGCGAGACCTGTGACGATCGAAGAAGTCTCGATCGTCGTCTGCGATCCAGCATCTGCGACGAGTTGAGTCTGGATGCGTGAAATATAGGGGAATGAATCCGTGAACTGGACAGTGACCGGCCTCGAACTCATTGTCACAGCTGGCACCGTATTTCCCACGGTGACATCGCCCTGCGAGTTGAGCGCATTGATGATCGCCGATGTACCGTTCAACCGACTGCTCGTATCAATGACGGAGATCGACATGTTGTTCTGGTCGATGTCGGTGTCGCCGAACGAGGTTGCGTTGATGCCATAGCTTCCGAGCTTGCGATACATCAGATTCCAATCGATGCCGTAGTGCGATCCATTGCTCATCCGAACCGCGATGAGCTTTGCTTCGATCGCAACTTGCCGCGTCATCCGTTCGTTGGCTTCCTCAATGAACGCTTCCACGCGATCGAGGGTGGCTGGGGTTGCAGTCACCGTGACCGTACCGAGCGCTGGCGAGGTAACGTAGGTATCTCCGACTGCAAGCGATGTTTTCAATGCCTCTGCGATCGTGGCGAATACATCCAGCGTAGCCGTCGTACTGATCGATTGGCTGCTCGTGGCAGATGCGCCGCCCTCCGCGCCACTGCCAGTGCTCCCACCATTGGCATTGCTGACACGATTCTGGATTCCAGATGCCGTTGGTATCGAGTTCACTTCCCATGTGCGTGTGTCTCGGTAGTAGATCTGGATTGTCGCGCCGACGACACGCCAGGAAACACCTACTCGCGCGGTCACGTGATCAAGCACACCGGCGAGATCGCCATCCTTGTAGTCGAGATAGAAAGAGCCCACCTGCTGACCCTGAATAGCGGCGCCCTCTTCCATACGAAGCCCGGCGGTTGGATCGACGGACTTGGATGCGATGTCGGTGGCGTCAGCCATCACGTCGACACGCACGCCATATCCTTGAACGATCAACTCCGCGAATTTCTGCAATGAGATTGGAAACTGAGGTGCCAAGCGAACTGGCATCTTCAAGAACGCCGGCGCCTCGTTGCGGTCCTCGTCGATCTCGATCGCGTCACCCGACAGCCACACATCGTCGACTTGCTCGAAATAACCCTCCTCGTTTTCGAGGATCGTCGCGAGATCAGCAGTCGCGCGGGCATCGTTCCTCTTCACTTCGGCGTCGACGCGCTTCTGCATCGGCGTCATACAACCGCCGAGGCAGAGGAGCACACCGAGCAGCATCAGGTTCTTGGTTGGCATGATCAGCGTCCCGAAATGAGCAAGACATGGTTGTTGTACATACGACCAAGCAAAGGTTGCTGTCTCTGCCAGTACGTGCGGAGAAGCGTTTTGACGGCTTCCTGAAATGTGGTTCCTGGCGCAAACTGATAGCCCGCGTCGATCGGGTAGTCGTAGGTTGCGCGCCACTCCAGCGTCCACCCTTCCGCTTCGCACCATTTTGCGAGCGTCGATCGTGCGGTATCTCCGCCGCGGATCTCGAAGACCTTGGCGATGGGCGCAGGCGCCTCTTCCTCGATCAGTGGCGCCAAGTCGTCCACACGCGCCAGCGCGATCTCTTCAATGGTTGCGGGAGCTTGATCCAAAACCGCAGCTTGCGCTGGCGCCGATACAGGTTCATCCGGAACGAGCTGCTGCAGTTCGGTCGGCGCTGGCTTCGGCGGCTCAGGGCTACGAGCCTCAGCAGCGACTCGACCGACGATGCTGATCACCTTGTTCTCGTAGTCGAGCACGAGGCAGAGACCTGACTCGACCGCGAGATCGGAAACGATGACATTCCACGGTTTGCCGCCTTGCCAAGACACGAGCAGCTGCTCCGCTTCTGCAGCGCCATTCACCGACCAGTCCTTCGGCACGATTCGTCGCAGCGACGTCGCGACAGGTTCATTGGTTGCGCTGGAAATCAATGGCCGCACAGGTGCGGTGGTTCCAACACTCGCCACCCCACCAGCCACGCAAGACGCTTGTTGCTGTTGCGGCTTGACCGGATCGGCTACGAGGAATCCGGCGTTCGCCTGGCCCGCTACCAGCAACATCAAAATCAGGAATCGCTTCATCATGGCTAGCTAGCTCCGTTCGAACTGAATGCACCGCTGAGCCGACTTGTAGCCGCCGGCTGCTTCTTGATTTCCTTCGCCGGCGCCGAAACGCTCACGCGCTCTGACGAAGGGGATTGAGGCCTTCGCTCGCCCCGCGAGCGAAGGCCGGCGACGAGCGTCATGCGGACCCACTCTGCGCGTGCTGTCCCGGCCACATTCCGATACGCAGCCCAGATCTCGCTGTGCTCGGGCACAGAAAGATCGAGGCGTACATTCGGGATGACCCGCTTGACGTCAGCTCGCGCATCCATGTCTATGCTCGCGCCTTCATCGGAACGACGCTGCTGTCGCTGCTCAGCGACGGCTCGCAGTACGTGAGGTACTTGAGCAACCCGCGGGCGTTGGCGAACTCGGGTGTGCTCGGCACGGTGATGTGCGGATAGCTCTTCAACGCACCAGACAGAACCTCTGCCCCGCCACCGACGAAAAGAACAGTGTCGATATCGACGGCGCTACCCAACCTCTTTTCCGTTTCCGAAAGGAGGCGGGACGCGACGTCGCGCGATGCTGCTTCGACGTGTGCCGCGACATCATGCTGCTTGCCGAAGGCACGCATTGAGCGCGTGCGAACCGCCTCGTCAAGTTTCGACGTCGGCATCTCGCGTGCCTTGAATTCGTTCAACAGCTTCGGCAGCAACACATCGTGGATGTTGAGCACACCGAGATCGATCGAACCGCTGCGCTTGTGATCTACGAGCGGACGCCCGTCGGCTCCCGGAAGCAACACGGCGAAGTCGGTCGTTCGTCCGCCAACGTCGACGACCGCTACGACCTGCTGGGCCAGCGATTCGTTGAGTTCGCCGTCGTCAGCGGTCACATAATCGATCCACGCCATCATGGCCTGCGGATAAACGTACGATGCGGCAATTTGTGGCATCGGCTCACCGCTGAGAGAGGCGATAGCAGTGGTGATGCTCTTGCTCTTCGCCTGAATGAGCGACACGTTGGGCCGGCCGTTGATGTAGAAGTCGCGCACAGGAAGCCCCGTGGCCACGGCGATCGGCTGGCCACCGAAGCCTGCTGTGCGAAGAACGTGATGCACAAGCACTCGATTGAGTGACGAGGTCGAGTAGTTCTCCGTTCTCGTGGGCTCCGCCCCAGCGGCATGGCGATACACAGTGAAGCTATCGCCGTCGGTCTCATAGGCGCCAACCGGTCCACCCTGCATGTCGTTGATGTCGACACCGCGGCGCGCGATCGCGGGATGGGACAAGGTGTGCATCTGGTTCTCGACGAACCATGCGGCCTTGATGTCTGCGAAGCCGTCATCGACGGCTACGAGTGGCATCGCTGCTCTGTTCATTGCTCTCTTCCTCCGATCTGTTTTCTTCGACGATGACCGATGTGGTTGGTGCGGTACCCGAGGGTCACGATCCAACCCCACAGCCCTTTGACGCCCTCGATGGGCGTGATTCTAAAAAGACCCATGATTGCGAAGATCACGGTGCCCACCACAGCGACATAGAACGTCCACAACCGCAGGTGCAGCGTCATGACCACAAATGGCAACATTGCGCGTGCATCGAGCAAGCCGCCGACCTTGGGGATCTCGGCGGTGTAGCGCCACGGACACTCGCGACCGATGATCTGGCTTTCGTTGCTGCTCACGGCACTGCCTCCGTCTTGGTGAAGTCGCGCCATTCGGCAGCGATAATTGCGAGCGTGTCCTCTGATATTTGGCCGCTCTGGTGCTTTCCTTCGGCGTCGCGCAGCAAGGTTTGACCCTGCGCTTCGACTTCGCGGTGGACGGCCGTGGCCAGTGCATCAGGATCCACGCTCGCCAGTTTGGTGCGCGTGGCTTGGTCGAAGACCAGGTACTCGCGTAGTGCAACGCGACCACCACCAACCTTGGGCACGAGACGTTGCGTGATGCACAAGCGCATCACATCTAAGAGTGTCGCTACCGTCGAGCGCTGCTGAGCGACAGGAAACATCTTGACGATTCGCGAGAACGCTTGGGCAACAGACGGCGCGTGGACGGTGCTGTACACGGCATGGCCTGTGATCGACGCATTGATCAGTTCGCCCATGGTCTCCATGTCACGTGCTTCGCCAAGCAGAATTACGTTCGGTTTCTGACGCATCGCGTTACGAATGCCATCGGCAAACGATTTGACGTGGCGCCCAACTTCGTGTTGCACGGTGAAGCCGACCATGTTCGGCGACGTACTCAACACGTATTCGATAGGGGATTCGATCGTGACGATTTTCAAAGCCGGCCGACGTTCTGCGATATCCCGGAGCAACGCGGCCTGCAGAGTGGTCTTGCCGGTCCCAGTCGCGCCTACCGTCAGCACGAGACCTTGCGAGAGCGCGGTCATCCGATGGGCTTCGACGATGGCATCCTCGACTCCAAGTTCTTGGATGCTCTTGGGTGCGTCGGGAATGGTTCGCAGACTGATAGATGCGCCCAACGCGCTATTGCGCGTTTGGCCGGTCACGACGTTGACTCGAAATCGTATGCGACGCTTCCGCGTCAGGATGATCTCGTGCGCAAAGTCGAGGGCATCGCCACCGCTCAGCAACGCTGGTGCGTGCTGACCGTAGATCGCCATGACGATCTGGTCGATTTCATGGCGCGAGATCGCGCGTACGCCGAGCCGCACCCACTCGTTATTGATCAACCCCAACGGCGGTTCATCGGTGCACAGCGTCAAGTCGCTCATCTCAGCGCAGTAGGCCCAGGTGAGCAGGTGGTCCAAACCGTCCCTTCCCATAGACGCGGGCTCGTGACCGTCAAGCCACGGATGTGTCGGGCAGCCGAAGCCTTCCTGGTGCAGGATCTTCGCTGTGGGTGTGTCCGTCATGCTCACTGGTCGGACCCTGCGCCTGACGTCGAGCCATGCGGAACTACAACCGGTTCCCAGTGAGATGCCTCGTTGAACTTGGCTGGCGAGCGCACGGTGTAGATCACGTCGCCGATGCGCAGCTCGGCGTCTTCACGAACGATGCCGAGGTCAGAGCGATCGACCTCGGCCGGAGAGATGATGTGCTGTTCCAGCAGCTCGTGGTAACGCAGCATGCCTTGATACGCTCGCGTCAGCTCTGCCAGCTGGGTCTGATAGACCGCATCAGCATGACGCCGCCCCACAGTCCAGCTTTCGGTGATCGCCGATTTCCAGATCGCTCGCTCACGCGCCGATTTCGGGAACGCGACAGCATCGGGCGTCTTGGGAGCAACCGGGTCGATCGAAAGCCAGTCCCGCCAGGTCGGCGGCACAGTGACCAGATGCGCAGACTCGATCACCCGAAGAACCCTGGCGGTCTCGCGCATGGCATGGCCATCGCCTTCGACTGCGAGCACGTCCTCGACCAGCTCGACCACCGGCGCGATCACACCGCCGTGTGTGAGTGGAGCGAAATTGAAGACTCGGTCCAGCTGAGGTCCCTGTCGGACCAAGATCATCTTGATCTCGGCGGCACGCTCGGCGTAACCACCTTGCGTGCCCATTGAAAGTGCGGCATCCCGCACGAGGGTTTCGCGCAGCAGCGACTCGCCGGCGAGGGCGAGTCGCTCAGCGCTGGACGCGTCCAGCGCCATCAGATCTGACATCGTCGGCAGACGTTCGGCAGCGACAACGTTTAATCCGCAGGTGGCGCTGGCCAGCGCCAAGGCGAGGAGACGACTAGTCACGGTAAATCACCTCGATCGTCGCTTCGCTTTCGCGCACGACCACGTCAGCTCGTGTTCCCGCTTGCATTCCGGCTTGACGCAACATTTCGAGCAACGGGACGTCGACACCGTCGATCGAGATCAGGATGGGCGGTCCCTTCCGAAGACCGACTGCGCGAGCGGAAAACCCAGCGACCTTCGCCAGTGCCTCGACCGCAGGTTGCAGTTCACCGATCCACGCGATGTCGACCCGCATCGCCAAAGGGGAAGTCTCGATCACGGCGCTCTCGATAGGCTCACTGGCAGCAGAGGTGTCCGCGGGCGTCCTCAAGGGCGATTTCGACCAGGACGACTCTATGCTCCGCGCGACATCAACCAGCGCCTGTTCGGCAGGGTCGATCGGCGGGAGCGGCTTTTGCTGAAAAGCGCTGCAGCCGGAGAATGCAATTGCGGACAGCAAAGCCAGCCCGTACGGTCGTTTGATCATGTGTGTAATACACCATTTATTCGCACTAAGTGCTTTATACGCGACACAGAGTGGCCGCGCAACCAAAAGGCTGCTCAGACTGACGGAATAGCCCCCTGAAACGAACATTTTAGCACGTCAACTTTCTTGGAATCGCTTCACATTGCTTCACCGATACACACATAGAGCCTTGGATGACTCGTTGGCGAAACACGGTCGAGCAAAACCGGCCACGCGACTGACGCAATGTCGGTTACATGCTTCACTACGCGTGAAAGGACTCACGGATGAATCATTGACGATTCGCGCGCCGCCTGGTCATGGCAGCGGCGACACGCCGACGCCTCGCCGACGCCTCGCTATTGAGGTGATCGAGCCCTGTCCACGGACTGGCTTCGAGTGCGAGCTGGCTTCGGCGCCGTCTCTGGCGCTTCTCGCGACACACTCCCATCGGCGCGGAGACGTGCAGCCCAATCCAGCAGGCGGCGCTCCATCTCACGCCGATCGAGCAATGCCGGCCGACCCTCTTCGAGCGTCTCAGCACGCAACCTGAAGAGGCGTTCCCAACGCTTACGCTGCATCGCAAGCCAGCGAATCCACGCCTCTTTGATGGCGGTGGCAAACGCCACCGCGTCTGCGTAGGCCTGCGCGGCCTGGCGCGCGATGCCACTGTCCGAGCTGCTGCGACTCGCGGCTTCATCCCTTCGCCGGCGAGCCGCGGGAACAGCCTGCTGCGCGGTATCGAACTGGCTGCGCCTGCGCTGGTAGGCCTGCGATCGACGCATGGCCTCCTCGGGCTTCCGGCTATCACCTAAGGCTTCGAGTGCCGCCAGACGCTCCCAACGGATACCTTCGCGCCCATAGCGACGCCGCCACCCTTCCAGCAGCCGACCGTAGTGCTCGGCTGCTGTTCGAGACGCGGCAGCTGTGTCGGCCATGGACAACCACGCCTGCTCGCGAGCGGTATTGAGCCTCTCCACAGCGTGATTCGCTTGCGTTCGTTTGTCACGACGCTCCATGGGCGTCGCGGGATTCTCGCGATTGAGCGTGGTCCACTTTGGACCAAGGTGGACCGTCGCCAGCTGCGCCACACCTTGCGCCACGAGAGAGCGATGATCAATGCGTTCAGCCCTTCCTACCGCCTGCAGGGCCTCGTTGCACGCTTCCGACCATGCCGACCTCAGCTTGGCTACCCAAGTCTCCTCACCCCTGCCCGGCTGGCTTCTATCCCCCCAGGTGTCCAAGATTCTCAGGCGCTGGCCGAACCCTGTACTGTCGATGCTCCGCAGCGACATCATGACGTGGGCGTGCGGATTGCCACTGGCGAACTCGTGGTAAGCGACATCCGCTGCCATACCTTTCCCCACGATCTCTCGGAGAACGAAGTCGCGTACCAGGGACTTCCGGGCTTCCTCCGGCAGCTCAACCGGGATAGCGACGTTGATCTCACGCGCAACCCGTGCGTCGTAGCGCTGCTCCGACAGCTCGGCGGCGTTCCACAGTCTGCCCCGATCGGCCATCCAAGCTGGCGCATGCGCGGGTAACAGGATCTCTGCTCCCACGACGCCATGCCGCCGTGAATAGTCATGGACGCGGCCGTCATGTAGATCCTGCAGGCGAACTCCAGCGCGGTATGCAGCTGCGCCAACGGCACTCCTGTCCTTCTCGGTACCGCCTTTTGCCCAGGACGCCTTCCTCCTCGCACGCTCCGCAGCCCCGTTTTCCGGAGCGCAGCGCCGCACAATCGACATCGAGAAATGAAAGATCGCCACACCGAGTCCTTGGTTGTACGCGGGCGTACATTGGTCACGACATCGCCGATGTACGCCCGCGTACATCGTTTTCGCACGGAATCGCACCAATCACGTCGCGCAAGCGATGTGTAAGTGCGCTCTTAGTTCTGGTACTGTAAGGCTATCGCGCTCGAATCCGCAAGGTCGATGTCATGCACCCACCCAACGACAGCCGCCCAACTGAAGACAACACTTCGAGCAATCCTGCCGGCGTCGAATCGAGCACGGATATCCAGCCGGTTCCGCGAATGCTCCTGACCGCGATCGCACCTGACCCTTCGCAGCCGCGGCAGTACAAGTCGTCGTTCGGGAACCTCGACGAACTGGCCGCCTCCATCAAGCGGGTCGGCGTCATCCAGCCAGTCACGGTGATCGCAGATCCGACACCGATGCCCGACGACCCTACAGACGTGAGGCCCTATCGCCTCGTATCGGGCGAACGCAGGTGGCGGGCTTCCGACATCGCCGGCCTGGTCGACATCCCGTACATCTTGTGGCCCGCCGAAAAATTGGCCGCCGCTCCCGCGGCGGCGCTAATTGAGAACATTCAACGCAAAGATCTAAACCCACTAGAAGCCGCGGAGGCCATGGACCGACTTCGCATCAGCGAGAAGTGGACCCACCAGGAACTCGCGAACGGAATCGGCCTTACCAGGGAGCGCGTCACCAGGGCCTTGGGCCTGCTAAAGCTTGACGAGGGAGCCAAGGACGCACTCCGCTCCGGGCAGCTTTCGCTCGCGCATGTGGAACCGTTGATCGGCCTCTCCGAGGTAGCGTCCAGGCTCATCGCCTACGCCGCCATCTTGGAGCGCTGGACACGAGACCTTGTGAGGCAGGCGTCTGCGACCTGGTCGGGACTGGGCGATGCCGCGTCCAGCGCTCTGGCGGAAATCGTCATGAGGGACACCCCGCTCAACAAGGACGCGAAGCGCTGCAGCGACATTCTGCGACGCATTGCCACAGTGCCACTGACCGGCAAGACCATCGGTCGGCTCAACCAAATCGGTGGCAATCCGACCGCCTTCGAAAAGGCACTCATGGCTGGATTGGAGGATGCCGAACGGCTGGCTTCCGGCAATACGAAGACAGAACCAGCGAGTAAGTCGTCCCAAAAAAAACGGCTTGTAACGGACCCGAACGTGACCGCGTTGCAGGACGAGCTTGGCTCCATGCTGGGCACTCCGGTCCAGATCACACCAGCGGTGCCGAAACATGGACGTCGCAAAGGAGAGCCCGGACGGTTGCTTGTCGAGTTCTTCGACAACGATCAGCTTGAGGGAATTCTCGAAGGCTTGCGTCGCGGCTGGGGGCGAGAGCAGTGACCGAGACCGCCACCCTTGTCCACTCAGTGGACAAGCCCGGCACCAGGTCGAGGGCAACGACCCGAGACCGCCACCCTTGTCCACTCAGTGGACAAGCCCGGCACCACCCACACCAGAAAGAGGGCGACCATGGAACACGCAAGCTACCCGCTCCGCTTCCCCACGAGTGCAGTCCAGCTGCTGGCCCTCGAAGGCATCCCGCTCGCCCTCGCGTTGCACGAGGAAGCGAGTGACTTGACGAGGCTTCGTTATCTACCCCCCGCCACAGATGCCGGGGAAATTCTGCGCGAGTTCCACGCGCATCACGCTGCCTGTCCGGGTACTGACATCGAAATTCTGTACCTGGCGAATCCGCAACAAGGTGAGGCTGGCTGGCAATCAATTCCCGACTTCGCCTGACGCGCCCTGCCATGTTGCGCAACTTTCGACGCCTTCGACTTCGACCACCTGCGATGCGTGGTTGCATGAGCTTTGCGTCTCGCTGCTGCATCAATGAACAGCTGTTTCTTAAGGCTTTTGATCTAAAGCTAAAGAACAGCTTTAACGTCGCATCCGTGCAACACGAAAACTTGCACGTATCACGAATGCAACCAAGCGAAGTCATCGTCTCGGACAACTCGATATGCGGCATCGGGAATGTATGCCGGTGGCGACCAACGCCCTTCCAGAATGAGTTTTACCCCGACATCAACGGCTCGCTGCCCCAGCTTGGCCAGCTGGCCTTTCGTGACGGACCACCGCAGCTCCGCCCACATTGCCTTGGCGCGTTCTGTACCGCCAAGGGCCTCGCACATTCTTGTCCACGCGGAACGCAACTTCATGTCTCCATAGGACGAGGGGGAAGCAACTTCTACGGCGTGCGGTGTTTTCTCTGCCGCAGCCGCTTGCTGTGCGGCACCGCTGACAAGGACCGCTCCGATCGGAACCGGGCCGTTGCTTCTCTTCAGGTTGCCGCCACAAGAACTTGTATGCGTGGACTCCGCCGCTTTAGCAGGCGGAATCTTTTGCTGCACTTCACGGAGACAAGCCACATGCGCGATGAGCAAGCGTTTGTCGGAATCGGTGCAATCGCCGCGCTCAATCTGTTCGAAGTTGCCACTCGACTCTGCGTCGCGAACCGCCGTTGCAATTGCATCGCTACCCAAGATCAAGGCGCACGCTCGCATGCTTTCGGCTTGAGTCATGGATGCCTCGGGCCGACGTCCTTGAATGGAAGCCCTTTCTCCCTTCAAAGAAAAATCTGCTGCCGGCTTCACCTCCGCTACCGACGTGACGATTTCCGCCGCCGGCAGCGCCGTCGTTTGCGGAAGACCGTACCTGCCCTCATCGAGCAAGCGATACCGAGCCGAAACGCCATGTCGGCGATCATGCTCAGACGCATAGATGACGTGCAGGATGCCGCGGGTTTGCAGGCTCTTCGACATACGGCTGACCGTCGCCCTGGTGACGCCCAATGCGTCGCTCAGCTGATCCATCGAAAGAGGGACTGGCGTTCCTCCCACAGCTCGCTGAGCTACAGCGACAAGGTCATAGAGGGGGCGAGCGGTGGGAGGAACGGCGGCGCGACGCTGGGTAAAGAATGCGATCACAGCGTGCGTTGTACGAACAATGGCGGACACGGGCGTTCCGCCAGCCAGCGAATTGGTGCTCATGGTCAAGGTTTCCTAAATTTCGGACAAAAAAACCCTTGACGCCGAAATCCGAGAAACCTTAGAATCGCTGCACTGTCTAGGTAGCAACGAGCGGTTGGGTCTCCCGGCTTCTCGTCGTCTCAAACAAGAGCCCGCGATTGCCGTCGCGGGTTTTTTGTTTTAGGGCGCTTGAAGCAGCTCCTGGTCACGATGTCGTTCTGGGCGAGGCGTCTCCGTTTGTGTGTTTTCTATAACGAATTCATACATCTATCTTGGTAGGAGCAGGGTAGGCGCGTCAAGCATGCGTTTCTACCTCATTGTTGCGTCCTCGGGCGTCCCATGCGGCGCCATTTGAACCGAGCGATCACACGACGCCCACCTTGCACCGATGACAGACGCAGAGCGTCCACCGCAGTCGAATTTCGCGCAGCGGAAAGTCAGCGCAAGATGCGCTGACGTAAAGGTTGGGGTGTACGTCGCCTAAGCGGCGGTCGTTTTACGGCGCCGCTGCAGGCTCAGAATCGAGATCCGAGGGCAGGGAATCGCATTCCGGCAACATCTCGATCTCAGGGCTGCTCGGAGTCACCAAGGGCGCGCTGCTGATCGCCGGGATCGAGATCGGGGGAGTGGCCGCGACAGCGGCCCGAGGCGCTGAAACAGGGCTTTCCGAGCGGACCGAGGACCAAACCATCCAGCCTGAGAAGAGGATGACCGCCCAGAAAAGCCACGGGAAACCAGACCTCTTTTGTCCGGAGAGTCGCTCTGCAAGAATGAGCAATTGCTTTCTTGCTGCACGACGGGAAGGAAGTCGTGCAAGAACAGACTCTTCGACTTTGGACGCCTCCGGATCCTCGGTGCGAGTACGAATGGCCCAGAGCGGCGAAATGTCCGACGGATGTTCGACTTCCCACCTGGCGATTCGTCCGGACAACAACCGGTGCTCGATCGCGTCCGTGCTGAGTGCGAGGGCGGTGCCGTCCGGACACCACAGCACGGTTTCTGTCGATTCGACCAGGCGCAACCAAGCCAGAAGGGAGGAGAACGTGGGAAGTTTCATGTGTAATACCTGTTCAATTCACACAGAAAGCTAGCACACCCGCCGGCGGGTGACACGCGGTCTCACCGCATTCCTGGCCTGTTCTGCTTCCGAACACGACCCATGTGAAGGTTTGACCCGACCCACGGCGGCAACACCGCGCGTACGTGCTCGGAGTTGATCGTCTGGAGCTGAACGCGCTGAGGATCCCGCGTGTACAGCGTTCCGAGCTTTGCGCTGCTGATCATCGGCTCATCGACACGGCGCGGATCGCGCTTGGCATCCATTGGCAGGGCGGATTCCCACACGATGACAGCAATGTGGGACAGCTTTGGATGCCGCGCCAGTTCGTCCAGCAGTTGAGGGTGCTGTGCCACCGCCATGGCGACGGAAAGCTGGTCCGCGGCCTCTTTGCCGAAGAACTCAGCCAGCTGGTCACTGATCAAGGATTGGAGCCAGCGGTTGGCTTGCTCATTCGCTCGCGGCAGGTTGAGTACCTGCAATTCCGGTACTTTTTCCACCGTGAGCGTCCCGCTAGGCGCGACCGAGCCGATTTGCACCGTCGCACGAACCTCATACAGGAGGTTCTCCGACTGAAGATAGGCGTCGATCTGGCGCCGCTGCAAGATCTGAGGGATGTCCTGCTGGCCCATGTGCATGGTGATGCCGTAGTCGGGCAACGGAAGGCGCTCGTACAATAGAGGGCCATCGGGCTCCGGCGATGCGAGAACATTGAGGACTGGAACGTGATCCAGCTCAACATCAACGCCTGGCGCCTGGTCCCACGAAGCCGGCCCCATGACGTGGGACGTAAGCGTCATCCGCGCGGGCGCTTTGCCCGTCTTATCTTGCTCTGTGGACTTGGTCATCTGGCCTGTGGTTCGTGTGAAAGATGTAGGTATTCCGCAACGCTCCTCAGTATACTGAATTCATCCTTACCATCGTGAGTCCCGCATGATTCCAGCTTCAAGGCCTGTCCGCGTCAGCGATCTTCGCGCGGTCCAGTTGAGCGTTTCCGGCACCAAAGCGGAGACGAAGCTGATCCTCGGCATTGCGCCGTCCGACCTGCGTAAGCTTGAAAGCGGCGAGAAGGTTCTGGACCCGGCCGCGGCCTTGTCGATCAGGCTGCTGGATATCCGCGGGGAGTCGGTCAGTCCGCTGAAGCGAACGCCTACTTTGCGTGAATTCCGAGAGTTCGTCGAGGAGCTTGACCCGAGCTGGGGGCATCAGAAGGCGAAATACGCGATTCTATTCGGCCGCGATCGGACCGCCCAGAATCGCTGGTTCGAGCGCGAAGACGCTGCAGCCTCGCTCCCGCTCGTATTGCGGCGGTGCATGCTGGTGATTTGGAACACGCTGCACGATGTTCTTCCTGGGGAACGACGGCGTACGTTGAACGACATATACGAGCTTCAAATTCGCGAGCACGTGATGAACGGATACGACGAGAAGCTCATCCGTGAGAAGTTCACCCGCTTCCATCCGACAAAGCCCAATCGCAAGAAGAAGAAGTCATCGGAAGCGGCGGGAACGCAGCTCGCGTCGACAACATCGAAGCGAGAGGCAGGTGCGAAGAAGAAGGTCGCTACAACCGCGCCAGCGAAGAAGGCGGCACCCAAGAAAGCTGGAGGTAAGCGAAAATGAGTCAGCCTGGCGCGGGCAGTAGTGGCGGCGACAACCTGGTGCCAGGAATACTGCTCGTGCTCGCGTTGATCGTAGGCGCGTGGTTCGCACTCAAGTCGCAGATCACGCATGGTGCGCTGTGGTTGCTTCGGGCCGAAGCAGTGGTGGTCGAGCCGGTGGTAAGCGCGCTCGGCACGTCGAGCCAGCGCAAAGCATTCGAGCGGTGGCAAGGGCAGCTCGCGAGCGCTCCTGCAGTGATGCCACCTAGCCGGCTCGTCCGCGGATTGTCCGCCGGCGGCGAGTGGCTGCGGTGGCCAGGGCTGGCGCTTGCTGTGTTGCTTGCTGTGTGGGTGTATCGCCGCTCGCCATCCAGCAGGTACTCGCGCACGATGGATTTCGAGGGCCTGCTGTGCGAGCAGCAGCAAACGTTTCCGAGGATCAGGCCAGTGATGTGGCTCAAAGGGCGACATGACGACAAGGAACGCGGCGCTTACACGTGGGCGTTGTCGCCGTATGAGTTCTGCGCGAGGCACCGTGTAATCGTTGCTTCTCGCGACACGGACGCGGTTCGTGCGTCGTTCGACGGTGACCGCGCGCGATCGCTGTTTGCGTCGCAGCTCGGGGAAACGTACAAGAGCACCGCAGACCTTCCGTACCACATGCAAATTCTGTTCGCAGCATTCGCCGCTCGCTGTCTTGATCGACGTCGTGAGTCCGATGAGTTTCTCGATGCGGCCGGCGCAGGATTTCAGCCGGTGGGATGGGGTAGGGGATTGAAAGCTCGTTGGCGGAAGCTCAACGGGGGGGAATGGAGTTGGCCGGCGAAGGGACCTTTCGAGATCGCGCTGACCAAGTCGATGGATAAGCGCGTCAGCGACATGTTGCTCGATGGCGAAAAGCACCCTCGCATACAAGCCATCGTGCAACGACACCATCATGCGTCGAGCGTGCTGGCGGCAATGCTGCGGTTGGCGCGTGAGCGGCAAGGCACCGTCACCAGTTCCGACTTCATTTGGTTGAAGGCTGTGGACAGGGTGCTGCACTACGCGTTGAACGATGTTGGTCGCCGCGTTGCCTCGGCCGAGGCAGCAGGGATTCGATCGCACATGCAGTTTGAAGAGTCGTACGGGAAGTCCGCCACGCCAATGGTCGAGTCCGCGGTGGAGTCGACTCGGAAGCACCTGGACGAATGCGGATGGGAAGCGCCACCTGCCTACCAGTACGACGAGACCGAGCTGGCGGCTGCCACGGCGGAAGCCAGTGAATTTCGCCTGCGTGTGGTTTCTGCGGACGCACCGCACGTACACGGTGCAGGTACCGCTGCAGGCGGCGGTTCCGGAGGCGGACCGAAGGGACGTTCTTCGTCGAAGCCGCAGCCGTCTTCCAGATCCGGGCCGTAACCGATCTGGGCCCTCGGCTTCAAGGGCGATTTGTGCATTCCTTATCAGATACACACAAAATTCGCTTGCAGAGCGGGCGCATCTGGGCGTAGTGTACGCACACCTTGTGCGCGGACGCGAAGAACATGTCAAAAAGTACCAGTAATGCGTATGCGGCGGATGCACTGAGCCTGGCGGGCTTGCTCGACATCGGCCGTCAAGTGAACGTCGTGATGAATCAAGTACGCGCGAGCATGCTCGCGCCGGAGCATCGCAAACGCGCTCCCTACCTGACCTCTGCCGACGTGATGCAGATGCTCAGCGTAGGTCGGGCGAAACCGATGACGCGAAACGTATTCTTGAATCGAATACGCGATGGCGTCTATCCGCAACCAGTCGCCCGGTTGAGCAAGGAAGGCCATCCGGAAGCAGGGCGGCGGTTGCACTCGCTTGCCGATGTCCGTGCGATGCTGCGCACCGAGAGTGTGGCCTTCCAACGTCCTGCAGGGGCATTGGCAAAGACGATTACTTTCGTCAATTCTAAAGGTGGCGTCGGGAAGACGACGGTTGCCGTCTCGTACGCGCAGCGCGCAGCGCGCCTCGGCGCAGACGTTCTTTTCATCGATCTCGATCCCCAAGGATCAGCGACCTCGCTGCTCGGCATGCTGCCTGGGGTGGATGTGCTCGCGAATGAAACCGTGCTGTCTACGATGCCTCACCAAGATCAGCGTCGAAAGCTGCTCGATATCGCCAAGCCGACGTACTGGCCAGGAATCGACCTGGTCGGTGCAAATATCACGTTGGCGTCCGTTGATTTGTGGTTGCCAAATTTCATGGCAGAGCATCCTGAGCGTGCACACGAGGTCTACACGACACTCACCACGTCAATCTTGGAAGAGGCGAAGTCGAAGTATGACTTGATCGTGATAGACACGCCGCCGGCAGTGAGCTATCTGTCGCTGAATGCGCTTGTGGCCGCCGATGGTTTGGTGATTCCTACTGGCCTTTCGCAGGTCGACTTCTCCGCGTCCGACGGATTCTGGCAGATGGTGGCCGAGGCGGTTCCCGAGATTGACGCCAGCTTTCCGGACAAGGTCTACGATTTCGTCCGCGTTGTAGGCAACAAGACGCATCATCAAGGAACGGGCTCCGTGGTCCGCGTGTGGCTTGAGGAGGCTTACCTGCGCAGGTACTCGAAGAACGAAATGCCCGATACGCGCGCGATGGACAGTGCTGGTGTGCTCGCGATCGGTACGGTTTACGACCTTCACGGGGTGCGGTCCTTGGAGAAGAGTAACGACGACGATGCGCGCGTGGATCGCGGAACGCTGGCGCGCGCCATGAACGCGTTCGAAGATATCGGGAACGAGATCGACGGTCTTGTGCGGAACGCTTGGGAGGCAGGCAAATGACTGGAGGTAGCCGCGTCGATAAGTTGGCAGAGAAGGCTCGACAGCAGATCAAGGGGGCGGTGAGAGCCGCGGAGTCCGCGCCGGCGGCGCCGGTGCCGACAACAGCGTTGAGTCCACCCGCAGTTCAGCGCGAGCGCGTGATGGGGCAGCTGGTACGCGAGCGTGATGACGCGAAGGAGCTGGCGGCGCAATTTGAGGGCGCAGCTCCACAGCGGGAGATCGATCCAAAGCGCACGCGACGGTCGACCTTCGCAAACCGCGATGACCATGCGATGCAGATTGACGATATCGAGTTCAAAGGGCTGGTCGACTCCATTGCGGCTTGTGGGCACAACACCGTGCCTGTTCGAGTGCGTCCCGTTGAGGATCGGGATGCAGACTTCGAGCTTGCATTCGGGCATCGCAGGCATGCGGCCGTCCTGTACATCTTGGCCGCGATCGATCGCGGAGAGATGAGTTGCGAGCGTCCGAAGCTGATTGCAGTCGTAATGCCAATGGACGATGCGGCGTTGGTTGACGCGATGTGGGACGAGAACGCCAATCGCAAGGATCTGTCTCCGTGGGAAACAGCGCACACACTGTCATTGTTGCAAAGCGTCCGGAAGCTGACCGTTCGGGAATTGGAACAGCGCGTGCCGTACAAGAAGTCGATGATCAGCTTGTTCCAGCAGTTGTTGGCGTTGCCCGTGGAGGTCCTCGACGCATTCGGCGAAGATCGTCGATGCGTGCCTGCAAAGACGCCTGAGATTCTGAGCGAGGCGTTGAAGACGGATCGGAGTGGTGTCCTTGAACGGGCACGCGTGCTCGTGGTGGAAAATCGCGGGAGCAGTTCGCAGTTGCCCGCGAAGAAGGTTCTGGCTGTGCTGCTCGGCCAGGGCCTGCCAGGGCAAGGTGGAGCGGGAGGTAGCGAGGTCGAGATCACACGAACGGCAAGTGGCGTGACGATCACGGCGCCGGACCTGAGTGATGACGAGCTGGTTATGCTTCAGAAGACCATGGCGAAGCTCATGGCGAAGCGGGCAAGGAAGTGAGCGGCGTCGAGTGGTTCTGGTATGGCGTCGTCGGATCCTCGGACCGCATCAAGGCCGAGGCTCCGCGTCGCATAGTCGTCTCAGCGTGGATGGCCGCCAGCGCGACCAACGAAGCGGCTGTGGCGTGCGTGGTGGATCTGCTCCCATCGGTGCGCAGCGGAGTGAACGTCGCGATCCCTTACACACGCGTGCAGTCCGGAATGCCGTTGGACTACCTGCTGGGCGGGAGGTCTGTGTCGACGGACGTTTTCCGCGCTGAGGTATATCGTTCCGATGGCGTTCTTATCTCGACGATCACCATAGTGCGTTCTGGGTCGACGTCGGTGGAGCTGCTGGAGTCCAAGTTCGCGAGCGAGCAACTGACGCCCTGCTGCGTTGCGCAGCGCTCTGTCGGTCATCTGTTTGCGCTCGACACCGAGCAATGGTTGTCGCGTTTCGAGCAGGCCTTGGCCATTGTGGTGTTGGACGACACCAACCCTGAGCGTTCGGAATAAGGATCTCGGCATGGGTCAGCCGAAAGCGAAAGCGAGTAGAGGCGACCGTCCCGGAGCAAGGCGACCGGCAAAGGTCGACGATCGGAATCTGCGCGTCCCACCGCATTCTGTCGAGGCCGAGCAGGCAGTCATCGGCGGCTTGCTGCTGGTGCCGGAAAGTTGGGACCGTGTCGCCGATCGACTGGTGGAGAGAGACTTCTATCGCCGTGATCACCAGATGCTCTTCCGGGCGATTGGAGAGCTTCAGAACAAGAGTACGCCACCCGACGCTGTGACGCTCGGCGAGTGGTTCGAGACGCAGGGAATCTCAGAACTGGTTGGTGGCACGCAGTACATCCTGCAGTTGGCGAACACCACTCCTAGCGCGGCGAATATAACCGCTTACGCCGACATCGTCCGCGAGAAGTCGGTACTGAGACAGCTCATCGACGCCGGCAGCGAAATGGCTGGTGATGCGTTTCAAGCGGACGGGCGATCGACACAGGAGATCTTGGAGAAGGCTGAGCAAAGCGTCTTCCGCATCGCCGAGGCTGGCGCCCGCGGCCGGCAGGGCTTCATGCCGATGAGGGCTGCGGTGAAGGACGCGTTCCAGCAGCTGCAGTTGCGGTACGAGAATCGAGGATCTGTGACAGGCTTGTCGACCGGCTTCACCGATCTCGACGAGATGACTACCGGCCTGCAACCTGCGGACCTGATCATCGTAGCGGCGCGCCCCTCCATGGGTAAGACAGCGTTGGCACTCAACATCGCAGAGCACGCTGCGATCAAGACGAAAAAAGCGGTGGCAGTCTTCTCGATGGAGATGTCGGCGTCGCAGCTTGCATTCCGTTTGATCTCGTCGCTCGGCCGCGTCAATCAACAGCACCTGCGCACGGGCGACGTGCAGGATGAGGAATGGCCACGGATCACCGCGGCGATCACATCCTTAGCGGATGCCAAGATTTTTATCGACGACACGCCGGCGCTTTCTCCGATCGAGCTGAGGTCCCGAGCGAGACGGCTCAAACGCGAGCACGATCTCGGTCTCATTGTGATCGACTATCTGCAGTTGATGGCGGTGCCGGGCAATCAAGAAAATCGCGCAACAGAAATCTCGGAGATCTCACGAAGCTTGAAGGCGCTCGCCAAGGAGTTGAACGTGCCGGTGATCGCGCTGTCGCAGTTGAATCGGTCTCTGGAGCAGAGGGGCGATAAGCGACCGATGATGTCGGACCTGCGCGAATCAGGCGCGATCGAACAAGACGCGGATGTGATCGTGTTCATTTATCGCGACGAGTATTACAACAAGGAATCATCGGATAAAGGCGTTGCCGAGATCATCATCGGCAAGCAGCGCAATGGTCCTACCGGTACCGTGAAACTCGCGTTCGTCGGGGAGCACACGCGGTTCCGGGATCTCGCTTTCAGCTTTTCGTAAGCTGGTTTCTGACACAGGCAACGATCATGATCGACAGAATTCGCCACGCGGTCATCAGCAAGCCATTCGATATTCACGATCTCACGGTCGACATCTACGATCTCCTCGTGGAGGCAGCTAAGCGGCACACTTCGTTCTGCCTACAGCCCAGCGCGATGTGCATGCCAGGGATTGTGGTGCCGTGCGCTTCTGCGGGCGCTGTCGTCGAGGCCTTCGTCAAGGAGCTGAAGAATTGCTACATCTCGGCGGTCGAGGAAGGAGAGATCGAGGAGCGAGCGCGACGGGAGGCCGAGGACGAAGGCCTCGACGTCTCAATGCGTTCGGTCGCGGCAATGCACAAGCTGCCCGCCGGCGACGGGTTTGAGCTGCTCCATCCGCCGGAACCGCCGTCGAACACCTCGCACATCGATGTGCGTTGCTCGAACGAGAAGGTCTGGCTGACGCTCGCTGACGGGTTACCGCACGACGAGGCCATTCCGTTCGGTCGTTATCCACCGGCGCGGCACTACGGCTTGACCAGAGAACAGGTCCAGCAATTGGTTGTGGATCTGCAGTCAGCGCTGGAAAAGTCGTCGAGCGTCACGGACGAACGACACCCTGCATAGGGAGAGGCACGGGGCCCTTCCCGGTCCAGATGACCAGGCAGTGGCGCGAACAATCATTACCCCGGTGCCCCGTAGCTGATTCAAGTAGGGCGGGAGGGCCGCTCGCCCTATCATAGGAATCTCAGGGGCCAATAGGCCACACCGCCGGATAGGCGGCAATGGGATACACGGATCCATGCTGGCAAGACCGCAAAGGTGGCGGCGCGCCCCCGATGTGCCTTCCTATCCTTTTCGTGTGTATTCCGGCTATGATTCACAAACGTTTGAGAGGGCGCCATGGAAGAGAAGGGTGGTTTGGAGGTCGTCGCAATGCGCAACGACTGGTATCGCGATCGCTACAGCACGGTCTTGCGCATTGCGTTCGTCCTAGCGTTGGTTGCCTTGGCCGAGGCCGCTGCGATTACCGCGATGTTCGTGCTCCGGCCGCAGCCTCAGTATTTCGCGGTGTCGCCCGATGGGACGGTCACCAAGATGGTTCCCGTCGACCAGCCGCTGTTGGCGCCGAGCGCGCTGCAGCAGTGGGCAGCGGATACAGCCCGGATGGCGTACGCCATCGACTTCGTCCACTACAGCGAGCAGATGACCAACATCCGTGGTCGATTCTCGGATGCCGCTTACAAAGCCTACGTCGCGCAGATGTCTTCGTCGGGCAACATCAAGGCGATCAAAGAGAACAGGCTCGTGATGGACGCGCAGGCGAGGCCTGCCGTCATCGTGGGATCCGGAAAGATCGGTGGCAGGTACTACTGGAACGTCGAAGTGCCGATCACCGTGACGACGCATTTCGGCGGCGCCAATCAGCGATCGCAGAATATGGTCGTGCAGATGCAGGTGGTTCGAGTCGATAACCGGTTTCGACCGGAATCTGGCGTTGTCGTCAACAGCTTCGTAGTGAGTCTAGGATGATCATGTGCCGCCACATTTTCGCAATCTTGTCGCTGGTCGCGCTGTTGTCGATCACAGATGCACGGGCCCAGGCCCAGATAACGTCGTCGTCGGACGCGAGTGTCGAGCCTGCAGATCAACCACCAATCGATCCCGAGCAAGAGAAAGCAGACGCGTGGAAGTCTGCGCTTGAAGCTTCTCTTGGTCTCACGCCAGGCGAGGCACGCGAATTTAAGCAAGCGTCCGATGCGCTCAAGGAAGCCTCTCGCCCGAGAGACACGCCTGCAGAGGCTGAGTCCAACGCGGTCACAGTGTCGATGCAGCCTGGCTCGCGATCGCCGCGCATCACGTTGCTGCATGGGTTCGTCACTGCGATCGAGGTGCTCGATTCGACAGGTCAGCCGTGGCCGATCGTGAGCGTTGTCCAAGGCGATCCGAAGGCCGTCAGCGTGAACATCGAAGGTCTTGCGCTCGCCGCCACCGCGAATAGCGCAGCGCCGGTTCAGTCCACCTACGGTATCACTGTCCCCGGTGCCGCACCTGTCACAACGGCTGTCGAGTCGGCGCCGTCTACGTTGAAGCCTGGCGCCGCCGGCAACGTCATCACAGTCAATCCCCTGTCGCCGTTTACCGCGACGAATCTGGTGATCGTGCTGCAGGGCGCGTCGAGACCGATTTCGGTGTTGCTCTCACCGACGGAAGCGAAGGCCGACAGCGAGCTGGTGGATCGGGTGACGTTGTTGGTGGATGGTGTTGGTCCGCAGGCACGGGTGGAACCGGTTGCATCGTACGACCACCTCGACGCGGGAGAAGACTTGCGCAATGTGTTGGTCGGGCGCCCACCGAATGAAAGTGCGCACGAGATATTGACCGAGCTGCCAGCAGGTGTGCGCGCATGGCGCGGCGTCGCCGGCGAGCTGTGGCTGCGCACGAAGGATCGCGTTGTATCGCCGGCACCCAGTTCCAGTGTCGCGATGGGCGATATGCGTGCGTACCGACTTCCGTATCTCCCTGTTGTGGTCGTCGCTCGCGAGGGACGACTGGAGCAGATTTCCCTGACGAGCAACTAAGAAGAGGTTCCCTATGAGCGGTCGTGGTTATCAGCACTATGTTTGCAGCGGCAACGTTGTTGCCGATCCGAAGATCTATCCGACGAAGGATGAAAGTGGCGATGTCGTTGCCGCGTTCAGCGTGGCGGTGAACCGCCAATGGACCGACGGCCAGGGCAACAAGCAGGAAGCGGTCGAATACATTCCGATGCGCGCCTTCGGTGGCCTCGCGAAGATCGTGGAGCAGTTCGTTCGGAAAGGAAAGCAGGTGATGGCGGACGGCGAGATCCGCAACACCAAGTACACCGACAAGGACGGTATCGAACGCTACTCGTACGAGATCCATGTCAACGAACTGCTCCTCGGTCCCGATGCTGGAGCGCCGCAGCAATGACGGAACAGCAGCCCGCTGGAGAATCGGAAACGCCGATCGTTGGAGACACACGACCGGTGCTCGGCCGCACGGTGAAGAAGGATCGGCCGGGTGTCAGCGGGCTGCTCATCGTCGGGTTGGTCGCAGCAGCATTCGTTGTTGTCGCGGCCATCGGCTGGGTGCGCGCTCAGCGGAACATCGAGACGGGCAAGGCGACAGTTGCGGCGATCCAGACGCCTACGAACGAAGCGCTGGATCCGTCGTCGAGCCCTTCCGTCGCCTACCAAGAGCTGGTCGTCGCTGAGAACGCTTCGCAGGTTGAAGCCGCTCGGTCGCAACCTGGCGGTGTGGTCGTGCCCCCGCTGGTGGGTGGGACAACGACAGCGGAGCCTTCGCTCGATGAGCCCGCTCCTGCGCAGCCCACGGGCTATCAATCTCCCTACGCGAATGTGGTCGCGCACGACTCGCGTGGCGACTCCGTGCGAGCTGAAGGTTCAAGGCAGGCGACCGACTATGTTCGGATGAAGTCGGCTGCTTTGCAGGCGCTGTCGTCACGATGGGGCGATATGGAGGCGCATTCGCGTGTGGAGGGTGTCAGCGAGGTTGCGTACCCGCAGTCAGCTGGCGGAGTCCAAGCATCACAAGCGGAGGCGGGTGCACCGCCGATCTCGCTGCCGCTAGTGTCCGTGCTGCCATCTGTCGTCGAGGTTGGCGCCAACACCGACTATCCGGGGAAGGTGGTGGTGAAGCTCACAGGTCCGTACAGCGGAGTGAAGCTCATCGGCGATGTTCAAGGGTCAACGAATGGCCCCACCGATCGATTGGTGCTCCGGTTCTCGGAGATGTTTTTCAACGGTGTCGTCTATTCGATCGAGGGGTTCGCTGTTGATTCGCGCACGAGCATCCCGGCGATCAAGGGCGATACGAATCGCCACGTGCTTTACAACGTAGTCACGCAGAGCGCCGCTGCATTCCTGGCGGGCTACGGCAGCGGGTTGAGCCAGCAGCGGTTGACTGTAGGTACGGACGGCAATGATGTGTTTCTGGGTGGCATCAGTTCATCGGCGCTGCTGAGGCAGCAGGGCGCGACGGTGGCGTCCGATCAGCTGGGAAACATGCAGTACCGACGCACGACGGTGACCCTGCCCGCAGGCCGTCTCGTTGGCGTGGTGCTGACCGAGCAAGCGAGGGCGAAGTCAGCGCAAGCGGCGCCGGTCGCTGCACCGGCAGCGGAGGTCGGTGACTTCGGTGGTCTCACCGCGCCGGCAACAAACAACAACGGATACTGAGGCGACCATGGAAAGCATGGACAGCATGTTGATCGTCAACAACACCACGCTCGGGCCCGTGCTCGAACTGGTGTTCGCGTTGGCGTCCTTGATCGGTGTCGTCATGGCTGGCGTCGGTTTGAAGCAGTTGGCGACCGCCGGCGCCAATCGAGGGCAGTATTCGCACGGCGCTGGAATGGGCGCCACGTTGGTCCTGTGCGGGTCGCTGCTGACGAGTCTTTCTGGTTCCGGCGCACTGGTGCAGTTGATGATGGGCTCGTTCTACGGCGGGGGCGTGTCCCCCGAGATGGCGATTTCCACGATTCCGGGCGGTGGCGCCAGTCCAGCACACGACTGGGTGCGCGTGCTTCTCAACTTGCTCGTGGTCGCCGGGTGGATCGCCGTCGTGCGCGGGTTGATGGTCCTCGGGATCGCCGGAAGTCGCCGGGAGAAAGGGTTCGGAGCGGGCGTGACCTTCATCGTCACCGGAATGCTGCTGACGAATCCTGTCGCGTTCGCGCGGATGATCGGCTTCACGATCGGACGCCAGGACATTGTGCAGATCCTCATCCCTGGTACCTGAAACACCGCTAGTTTTGTTCTACCCGCTGCTGCGGCGGGCCGCTCCGCAGCATCCCTGTCAATGAGAGTACATGCCATGAAAATGCTTAACCTGGTGGGCTGGTTGGTTGTTGCATGTGTGTTGTTCGCGATCGCGCCGGACTTGGCGATCGCGCAAGACAGTCTCGGAGACGCCGCGAATAGTATGCGCGGTGAAACCACGAGCTTCGGAAGGCTGGCTGTCGGCGTGTTCGCGTTGGTCGGTGTCGTGATCGCGGGCATCGGCATCATCAAGCTGATCAATGCGAAGAAGAACAACGAGCCGATCGGTGCAGCCATTGGCATGGTGCTGGGCGGCGCGGTGTTGACCGCTTTGCTGGTCGTGATCGGTCTCACGACGCAGACGACCGTGCAGAAGGATCCGCAGGGCATTGAAGAGTTCGGCGAGTAAGCGATGTCGATGCCTGCGGCCGGCAGCTCTGCGACGATTGGGGCGCTGCACTTTGCGGCGCCCCAATCGTTTTTCCAGCATAACGGCGATCGTTCGGCGGTCATGGCGACGCCAAGCCAAGCACCGGTTCGGTTGGTCGAGGGACTGGCTGACCTGCCCGCAGGGTGTTGGTGGACGAATCTGGACTTCACGGATCTGCAGCGTGCGAACTTGGTCGGTCGTCCTGATCTGAAAACAGCCAGCTACCTTCCGACGCGTACGCGAAGCGTCATCGCCGAACTTGGAATGCTCGATGCGCCGATCGGCGATCAAGCGGCAATCTGTGCGCGCATATTTGATCGTGTGCTGCAGCGCGCGCACGCGATGTTCGGACTGCCAGTGCGGGCGTCAGGCAATTCCCTCGCGGACGCGCTTCGCGAGCACTTCTTCACCGAGGATCCACATCCGATTGTGCAGGTTGACCCGGTGGTCCAGTATGCGCTGGATTCCGCCAGTCAATCGCTGACGCAGTCGGGCTACACGGAATCGTTCGATGAATCGCGGCTGGTCGTGATGCGCCATCACAGGCAGTTGTACGCTGCCGAAATGCTCGCAACGCCGGTGCCGTTTGGCGAGTGGAAAGCCATCGAGTTTCCAACGGATCCGACAGCGCAGCTGGAATGGGTCCGCGAGTGCGAAGACGCGATGCCGTTGATGCTTCGTGTCAACGTGAGATTTACGGGCAGCGACCGTCACGAACGGATGATGCTTGCAGGGTTTGGATCAGGTCAGCGGCGCGTGATGAACAGCGACGGCCTGTCCGAGTCTGGCCCTCGTCAGTGGATCGCATCGCCGGAGTACCTGGCGCTCGCGCCTTACGCAGAGATCGAGATCCTGGATGCGTTCGCCGCCGAAGGCTTTCAGCCGAATCGGTGGTGCATGCTCGATGCCATCCGCGATGGCGAAGTTGGCCCGTCCGCGATCCAAGTCGGTCCGATGCAACTATCGGGTCGCGCGACTTTGAGCTACTGCGATGGATTGCTCGCGGAAGCCATGTGGTTCGGCGCTGCGCGAAATCGCGGACAGCATCGAACGAGCATGTCGATGTGGCTTCAGTCCGTTGATCGGGCACACTGCCTTCGGAGCGCGATCGAGATCCAGAGCCATCAGCTCGTTGGTGTGCAGGTGGCTGGATTCTCGCGCGGGCGCGTGTGGCTGAGGCTCAGCTCGGCCGAGCTGCAGACGCCAGAGGATCAGGCGCAGCTTCTCGCCGAACTCGCGTTGTTGACGGGGCTGACGCCGCCGGCGTTGCCTGAGGTGCAGTCGGTGACGAGTGGGCGATATCGCATCGCGATGTCGATGCGGGAGCGCGCATGCGAGCGCAGTGATGGCGAGCGTGCGGCGTGGTTCGCCGGCGCTGCATACATTCTTGGGAACAGAGCGATTCTTCCGGAGTTATTGTGATTCTCGACAAGCTTCTGCTAGCGATCGACGCTGGCTTCTGGCGCATGGGGCAATGGTTCGGCCTTTCGGCGGCTCGCTACTGCGATCTCGAAACCGTCGATGATGGGCACGCACTCGTGACGCGTGATGGCGGCTTGGTGTCGGTCATGGAGTTGGCTGGCACGGGTCGAATGGTCGGGTCGCGCGAGTTCGACGAAGTGGTGGTCCGCGTCTCAAACCAGCTGCGGGCCTACTTCTTGAGAACTGGACACCGCCTGCAGGTGGTGTTTTCGCGAGACACCGATCCGGACGCGGTGGAGCGTCAGCTTGTGGAGATGATCGGGCCATCGGTCGAGACGACGCGGCGCCTGCAGCTGGATCTTGATGACCTGATCGACGAGCAGGCAGCAACCCTGAGCAGATACTGCGCGGTGGAGAGGATCTACCTGGTGGCGTGGACCACGCCGGCTGCGTTGTCTCCCGTCGAGCGAGGAATCGCGAACGGCGAGCGGTTGGAGGTTCGTCGAAAGCAGGCGAATGCACCAGGTGCGCAGCGTGCAGGGAACGCGCTGGGCGCGTTGCGTGAGGCGCACAATGCGCTGATCGGCGCATTGACCGATGACTTCGGCGATGTCGGCTATCGGATCGAAGCTCTGCGCGCTGTGGACGCGC
This sequence comes from Gemmatimonadales bacterium, assembly GCA_038330215.1. Classification (GTDB taxonomy): domain Bacteria; phylum Gemmatimonadota; class Gemmatimonadetes; order Gemmatimonadales; family Gemmatimonadaceae; genus JAABRT01. The sequence goes on along the minus strand of JBBQNT010000001.1, from coordinate 76,298 downwards.
TGCGCGCCATCCGAAGCGAGATCGATCCTCACTGGACGGCCCACGACTGGCAGCCCTCGTTTCCGGGTGACGGGGTGGACATGCCGCGGCGAGCACGAGCCGCCGAGCGTGGAACCTCTCAAGAGGATCTGTCCGAAATTCTGTGGCCTACGATGGAGAGGCAACTCATTCCGCGCGGCCTCACCTTGATCAACGGCCGTGTCGTTCGCATCGGACAGCGGCTGTACTTGCCGATGACGATCGCGATGCCGCCGGCGAACCTTCAGCCGTTCGATCGGTTGTTCGAGCGGTTGAGGGACACCGATGTGTCGTATCGGATCTCGTGGCGCTTGAGCGGCGCCGGCGTCGACGATACCGAGATCCGGATGCGGAGCATCATGGCGCTTCTTTCAACGTCCAAGACCGCGAAGGCGGCGCATGCACAAGCGCGTGAGGAGGCCAGTCTTGGTGCGGTACGCGTTGGCATGCAGATTGATGTCGTAGTGTGGGCGGACGCGGACGCAGAGAACGCGAATGATCGTCTCCTGCGTGACGGTGCGCGCGTAGCGCGTGCCCTGCAGGGATGGGGCGGGTGTGAGGTCGACGAGCGGCTCGGTGATCCTGTGGCGCCGGTGATGGGCACCATTCCGGGCCTGCTGCCGCACGGGTATGGCACGCTGTCTGTGCCGCCGATCGAGGACGCCGTTGCGCTGCTGCCGATCGCGCGGCCGGCATCGCCGTGGCGATATGGGAGTTTCCTTTTCAGAACGCCTGACGGCAAGTTGTATCCGTACCAGCCTTACAGCAGCGAGCAGGCGGCTTGGGTGACGCTGATATACGCGCCGATGCGTGGCGGCAAATCGGTACTTGCCGCGGCTATCAATACTGCGCTGGCGATGCGTGGCGGTTTGGAGCGGTTGCCTTTCATCGCAGTGCTCGATATCGGCCCGTCGTCGTCGGGCATGATCTCGCTGCTGCGCGAGGCGTTGCCGCAGTCGATGAAGCACCAGGTGCTGTACCACCGCCTGCGTATGGACTCGCGCGAGGCGATCAATCCGTGCGACACGATGCTGGGCATGCGGGCACCGTTGCCGGCGCACCGAGCATTCCTCGTGAACCTGTTGTCGTTGCTGGCCACGCCTGTGGGCGAGGCCGCGGCGCCGAGTGACGTGCCTTTGTTGGCCGGCGCCGCAGTAGACGCATCGTACGTGGCGTATTCGGATGGCGGGAGCAAGGTGCGTCGGTATGCACGAATCAATGGCGAGATCGACGCGTTGATCGACCAATACGGCATCCATTGGGATGATCACTCTACGTGGTGGGAAATCGTCGACGAGTTGTTCCGGGTGGGCGAGCACCACGGCGCGATGTTGGCGCAACGATTTGCCGTGCCGAAGCTCGGCGAGATCGCGAGCGAAGTACGCGACCACAAGATTGCAACGCAATTCACCGGGCGGGCTCCGAACGGTCAGCCTGTCGTGGAAGCGTTCTTCAACGCGGTGACGCATTCGGTTCGCGAGTACCCGATTCTGGCTACGGAGACGAAGTTTTCGCTGGGTGATGCGCGCATCGTGTCGCTCGACCTGGCCGATGTTGCTCCGAAAGGAGGACCTACTGCAGACCGGCAGACGTGCGTGATGTACATGATCGCGCGCCAGGTGCTCACTGCGCGTTTCTTCGTCCATGCCGATGACCTCGCGTCTGCGCGCATGCCTGACGCCTATCGCGGCTACCACTATCGCGAGATCCAGTTGATCGCGGATGATCCGAAGCGCGTGTTCTATGACGAGTTCCATCGTACGAACTCGACGCCGATCGTGCGTCAGCAGGTGATGACCGATATTCGCGAGGGTGCCAAGGCGAATCTCGAAATCATCCTCGCGTCCCAACGTCTCGAAGATTTCGATGAGGACATGGTCGACCTCGCGACGACGATTTTCGTTGTCGGTGTCGGACAGCTGTCGCTGGCGGAAACGGTGCGTACGTTCCAGCTGGGCCCGCACGCCGCGGTGGCATTGGAGCGCATCGGCAAACCGACTGCGGCAGGTGCCCGATTGCTCGGCGTGTTTAGTACGCGCTCGGGCCGCTACGTCGCCGAGCTGATGCACACGTTGTCGCCGACCGCGCTCTGGGCGTATGGAACGACGTCGGAGGATCGCTCCATCCGTGACAGGCTCTACCGAGTGATCGGCCCGACAGAGGCAAGACGTCTGCTGGCGCGTATCTTCCCGAGCGGCTCTGCGAAGGATGAAGTCGAGCGCCGGCGCCAGGACATGGGTGCGCGCGGGGGCACAGCGAACTCCGCGGAAGAAGCGGATGCGTCGTTGATCGAGCGGATGGTGTCGGAACTGGTGATCGAATACGAGAACGGTCTGAAGGTAGCGTAGGCCTCAGCCCAGCATCGTATTCGCCGGCTTCGCCGATCGAAGCGTGACGTACATGGGGCGTCCTTGAGCGCGTTGATCGCGCTCCACCGACACCGACGCCACCGCCTGAGGATAAGCCGCTACAGCGCGCTGCAGGGCCTTGTGCGTTGTCTTGAGCAGGTTCTCGCGCTCAGCGTCGAGGTTGTACTCGAAAAGCGCAGCAAACTCGATGAGCGGCATGCGCATCGGCTTTCCAATCGGTATGCGATAGAGCTGGCACGCCAGGAAGCAATAGATGTCCATCGCGCGAGCGCTGCCGGAGAGAGACTGCAGTGCTTGCATGTCGATCGGTGCGCTGTGTTCCACAAGCCGATCGTAGACGAAAGGCGAGAGCGTGAATGCGTTAGGCCACGCGCCATCGTGCGCGTGCTGGATCCCATCGAGCAGGGAGCCGAGATAGCACCAGCCAGCACCGTCCGGCTTGCGAGCAAAGATTCGCCAGTCGACGGTGGCCACACGCGCTGCCTGGTCTTGAATGGCGCGCAACTGTTCGCCGCCGATCGACACGCCCAGCTGCTGCAGAAGGCGACGAGCGCCGCCTTCGAGCGGGACGGTCGGCGATCGGGTAGCGCGGGCGATCCGCAGCAGCGCTGCGATCAGCAGCCGACCGTACGCGCCATAGGGGACGCCTGCGGCCGAACCCTTGATGGACGGATGCTTGACCATCTCGACAGCGAAATGGCTGCTCTCGCGGCGCCATGTGGTCGGATTGCCTTCCAGAGGGCGGTACGGCATCGCGCATTGCAGGAGCAGCGGATCGAGGTAGCCGATGACATCTGGCAACTCGGTTGCCCGCAACGCCTTGTGTTCCGTGGTCGATGACGTGGACGGCCTGGCGCTGGTCGGTTTCTTGATCGACATGCTGGTTCGTGATTAAATTGGCTGGTCAGTGTGTGTATTGTATATGTGATTCGCACAAATCACGCAATTTCATTCGTACGAATGCGTTTCGTTTGTCGCGTTCATCGAGAGATCTGCGAGCCGCTTCATGGCGAAGCTGGCTCGATGTCGAATCCACCGCCGCCTGGCGGTTCACCTGGGAGACTGAGAGATGGGTATTTTCGAAGGCTTGAAAGGCAACAAAGACGCCGGCGGCAAGAACCGCACGGAGCACTTCTTCGGCGAGGTCGTGTCCTACGACATCGCCGGTACGCCGAAGACGGTGACGGTGAAGCACACGGAGACCGGCGACGTGCGCAAGGTCACGTTGAATCCCGACGCGAAGTTTCAGCTGAAGGAAGGCATGGTCCGTCCGGACATCCAGCACTTCGCGAACCGCGGCAAGATGCAGACCGCGGTCGGCGGAGTGATCCGCATCGAGGGTGCGTTCCGCGATGCGAAGGAAGGTGTGTGGAAAGCACGCTGGCTCTCCGGCGCGATCCACAGTCCCGCTGATGGTTACGCTCGCGCTTTCTCCGAGGCGCGTGTCGGCACGTACCAGGACAACGGCAGCACCACGCCCTACCGCGCGCTGGACGTTCTCGACAGCCAGGCCGCGAAGCGCGTGGCGAATCGCGCGGAGTTCGATGCGGCGATCGCCGGAGCGGTCAACACCCATGGTGGCGCATTCATTCGCGTCCTCGACGGTGACGAGAACAAGACTCGCGCCTACCTGCTGCTCGGCGGTAAGCGCGATGCTCCGCTGGAAGATCGCATCACACGCGCCTGCAGCTCCGAGTCCTACGAGAAGGTGGCGGCTGCGCTGGAGCACATCGGCCCGAAGGACATCGTCGAAGTCGTTCCCGCGAAGCGCATCATGTTCGGCGCCGACGCGGCGAAGTCGCCGAAGTTGGATGCGATGTTCACGCGCGAAGGCGGCGGTAGCCGCTATCCGCTGGGCTTCGGCGAAGTCCTCGCGACGGTCCACGTGCGCGAAGATCAGTCGGAGTTCGTCACGTCGGCGCTGCCTCGCTCCAAGGAAACGGTGTTCTCCCGCGTCGGCAATTTCGACCTGGCTGCATCGGCCCCGGCCGCCGGCGCAGCGGTGAGTGCGTCCGCGCCCGAGGCTGCTCCGTACGGCGAAGAGCCCGAGCTGCCGGATGCGGATCTCGACGCGCTCATGGGCGACGAGCCCGCGCCGACCTCGCGTGGGCCGGGTATGTGACGGGCTTTCAAGGATGCCGCTCGAAAGGGCGGTATCCTTGCCACCTGGACGGCTTCGCCCGCACGGATAAGCGAGCGGTTTGACTGAGAGAGCGCGTGACTATGAGAGACGAGACGATCGGCGCGGCACCAGGACTGGAGATGCCGACCGGTGAGCCCATCGCTGTTGCGAAGGGCGTTGTAGGTGACGCCCGCCGCGAGATCATCCTGTCGATCTACGAACGCGGAATTCGACGAGACAACGGCCAACCCGAGGAAACACACCCAGCGACGTTGTGGATCGCTGGCAGCGAGCGCGAGGAGGCGGCCACGTTGCGTGGCACGCTGCGAGGTCTCGGGGAGCGACGTTCATTGGTGATGTCGATACTCAATCCGTCCTACCTGGCGCACGGGACGCGTGTGTGGGCGGACATTCTGCGCGCCAAGTGGCTGCGTGACGCGGAGGAAGTGGTGGGTGTCTACGTGCCCGTCCAGGCGGCAACGCGGCTGGGTGCCATGTACAGGCAATCGAACCGCATCACTGATCAGTCGGCGCATCAGTTGGCTCGGCAGGAAGTCGAGCGGTTGACGGTCGAGTTCGGCCAGCGTGTTCGGATGTGGCCAGAAGTTGGGGTCATGCACTTCGATGACGCGCCTGTCCTCGATGCGCGGCGGCGAACCGGGCCTCGGATGGGCTGAAGGCAGGACGCCGACTGGAGCAACAAAAGACCCGGATTCGTCAGCAATGAGTCCGGGTTTTCTCGTTTTGGCGTCTTGTGTGTATTGCGTGTAATCTACACACGTAACGCCCTGAGAGACTGAGAGACGCCAACATGATTTATCACGATCGGCATCAGCGACCAGAGCGTCGCGATGGCTTCCAGCAGCACTTCGTCCGCGCGGTGCGTCTATGACCGGTACCGGCAGCATTCAGTGGCCTGATACCGCGGCCCACGGATTTCTACTCCGCATTTTGCGCATGCCTGACCAGACGGTCGTGGTGGTGAAGCCGATCGAGCCGCCGCCGCTCGATCGCGACACGCTCGACGCTTTGGCGGCACTCGGCTTCGTCGACATTGATGTAGCGCTCACGAGTGCTGATCAACGCCAGTTGGTGCTGGCGAGGGCGGTCGCTGGGCTCTCGCTCCGGAGCATTGGCGCGGCGTTTCCACGCACCAGGTTGAGCGAGCAGCTGCGAAGCGACGTGTTTCTTGAGGCGGTGCAGAGCGCGCCGGCGGCGCCGGCCGCGGCGCCGCGCGGCACCAGATTCCACACCGCGTTCATTGAGCAGCTGAAGTCCGGATCCGGCGAGTTGCAGTTCGAACTTTCGATCAGCGTCAAGGGCGATGAGTTCACGGTCGGAGCGGTACGCGAAGAGCAACTGTCGATGTTGGTAGGTGCGTCGCTCGCGGCGCAGGCTGTCAATGACGCATCCGAATACCCTGATGGTCGAAGGTACGAGAATCTCGACGTGGAGCTTTTCGCTGGCGTGCCGGGAATGGCGACGACGGCAGGCCGCGAATACGGCGACGTGACTCCGGCCGAGGGACTGTTCCAGAGCTGGCGCGAGATCTCGCCGGCGACGCGTGCGAGTCGGCGGGTTTGGACGGTAGTCGAAGCCGCCGGCGAGACGTTTGCGGTCCCTGGTGTGTTGGGCGTCGACGTGGTGGGTTGGTTCGTGACCGAAAGGCCGTGGTCCACCGGGACCGACGTCTTCCGCTATGACCGTGCGCTGGTAGTCGAGGCGCAGGCGTCCGAGGACGCCCGAGAAGCGATCGACGCCGCGGCAGACGGGCAAGATGCGCTGCTGCCCGCGGGCACTCAGATCTTCGAACCGGGTGCGGCCGTTCCTGGTGTGTGGCTGGTGCGTCTTCCGCTGGTGATCGCCGAGCGCAGTGAGTTTTTCGGTGTGGTCAAGAGCGAGGCTATCGGGAACGCTGCGAGTTGGATCAGTGCGCACGCTCCCGACATTGCGACGGGCATGGAAATGCGCGTCGCAAGCGAGTTGGCTGTGCGTGAAGTCGGCGTGGACTTCGAGGGCGACGACGAAGACCTGCAGGTGGAGTCGGAATCGACATCGCTGCAGGGCGGTGGCGCGGCAGCAAAGCACCCGAGTCGCCGGCGAAACCTATCGCGTGAGAAAGGCCTCGAAGACTTTGGCGAGAAGATTGGTGGGGCACGGAAGGATCTCGCGGCCTCGCGTAAGCGTGGTTGGTTGAACGTAGATGACATCGCGCAGTGGAACGATTTCGAGCTATCAACGAACGTGACCAAGGCCAACGTGTGGCCGACGCCGGACTATCGCAGCCTCGTGAACGCCGGCATGCCGGTCGCGGTTGCGCTTGTGCTGAAACGCTTACGTGACGGCTTTGCGAGCGAAGCGCGCCCAGGCACCGCTCACGACTACGTCGTCAACGTAGGTGGGCTTGCCGAGCGGCTCAGCAGTGTGCGCGATCTCGCAACGCTGAAGGAGGCGTTGACGCCTTACATGGCGATCCACCGCACGACGCGGTCGGCGTGGGGTGGTGGCGAGCAAGAATCGGTAACGATGCGGTTCACCGAGAAGGGCGACGCGCTGGACGAGCACGACATGACGCGCGGTCGTCGCCGGCGACGTGCGCAAACATTGTGGTCGATCTTGCCGGAGGTATTTCGTTACGAGACCGGCCGTGGCGAGCCGCTGCAGGTGACCAACGATCTGTTGCGTAGCCGTAAGTTCGCGGGTTGGCCGCACCAGGTCCAGAAGCGCGCTACCGCTGCGAAGGATGTCGGTGATCGCGATGTGGTGCGCCCGCATCTCGCGCACGTGCAGCGTATCGGCGGCGTTGACTACCGATGCGGCAAGGACGTGACCGAACGCGATTTCGCCGAGGTGTTTGGATTCCGTGCAGGCGAATTCGGCAATTGGCTCTCGTCGAAGGATCGTCAGCAAACCTTCAACATGGCGTTCGATGGCTTGTCCGACCTGGCCGCCGCTTTGGAGTTGCCGAGGGATGCACTTTCCCTCGGTGGAACATTGGCGATCGCGTTCGGCGCGCGCGGAACCGGAGGGCGCGGCGCGGCGTCTGCTCACTACGAGCCAGGCCGCAGGGTGATCAACCTTACCAAGCTATCTGGTGCTGGTGCGCTGGCGCATGAGTGGGCTCATGCGTTCGATCATTTTCTGCATGACCAGCTCTCAAACTCGATGGTGAGACGCACGGCGGCGCGGCCGTACGTGTCCGCGAAAGCGGATCTCGCGCGGGTCGACCGTTATCCAGAGGTCGCCAGTGCCAGCGCCAGTGACAGCGACCGGAATGTTCTTCGTGCGATGTCGCAGATGATGTGTGCAGCAATGCAGCGATCGCCGACGCGGGAGTTTGTGCTGGGCCAGGTCAATGGGCAGATCGCGGACGTTGGCCGTCGCGTCAGGAACTGGACGGTGTGGGCTCGGATGCGGCTGATCGAGCTGGCTGGCGTGCCGGAGAGCGAGAGGGGCGAGGGCAGCTCGCATCCCGCTCTGGCCGCGTTCGATCGAGCGATGGGGAACTATCACGAGGCCGGTGCCGAGCGCTCCGACATGGCGAAGTACGCCACCGCAGCCATCAATCTCCTGCAGGCCGCTGCATCGCGACGAGATCCGAAATGGGCGACGTCACAGCGCAAGAACATGAAGGGGCTGTCGCAGGTCCTCGTGACCTGGGCGCCGCTGCGGTTTGAAGCCCTACGCTACGAGGCCGGCCGCATTTCCGGGATGAGTGAGGGCGAGTTCGCGACGAGGGTTTCAGCATCGGTCGAGACCGATTTCCTGCTGGACGCGAAGCGTCGTGACGCAGAGCGAAGCTCTCCGTACTACTCGCTGCCGTGGGAGATGTTTGCGAGGGCCTTCGAGGCGGTGGTGCACGACCGCCTCGCTGACGCCGGCGTCCAGTCGGACTACCTGGTACACGGCGTTGGGAGCAATGCGGTGCTCAGCGAACGGTATGGAAGTCCTTATCCGCGCAACCGTGATCGCGTGGCATTGAGTGCGGCTTTCGAGCACCTGGCCAGACACATGCCCGTCGAACGGCTGCGCGCCGCAGGAGATGGCGTTGACGCGTCCGCGCGACCTTCGGCAGTGTCCGGGCCACGAATGTGATCCGCGGGCGGCTGGTGGCGTTGTCGCGCGTGTACCACGTCGGATCTCTGGATCCGGCCGACAAAGGCTGCCAAGGAGAGAGCTACGAGGGAGACGGGCTGTCGATATCGGTGCATCCGGACGCGTGGATCGCCATCGCGAGATTGGGTGGCCTGCCGACGTGGGCGGCCGACATCGGGCCCATGCGCGTGGTGGACGGTCACGGGTTGGTCGCAACCGACGGCCTGATGAAATGGGCGGCTGCGGAGGGCTGGGTTGTCTCGATACCCGGTGCGTGCAGATTGGCGTACTACGACGCCGAGTTGGAGTGCATGACATCGTCGTTGTTCCGGTCGAGATCAGAGGCAGAGCGCGAGGCCGAAGCGCTGGTTGACGTTGACTCCGTGGAGCTTGACGAGGTCGTTGCGTGGGGATCGACGCTGAAACTCGCTGAGCGAATGCTCCGCAAAGGCGGTTGTGGCGATCAACCGGAAGTGGGCATTGAGCAGGACGTGGCCACGGCGTGGGCGCAGGAACACGGCTATGAGGGCATCTGGTGGAACGATCAGTTGGATCAAACTCGGCTGTCCGCGCCGCGCGGCGTGCTATTTCCGGTGGCGTTACGATCGGTCGAGTGGGTGGACGAAGCGGGGAATCGCCGGGTGGCGGATCCGTTGGTGGCTGACCAACATCGCCCGGAAATCAGGGCCCGCTGGAAGCGTCTTGAACGACAATCGTTCTGAGGCGAAGGCAGCAGCAGTTGGCTCGCAACAGGGGCACGCCAAGTGTAGACAACGAAATGCGATAATTGACGTTCCTCCGGACCACTGAGAGACGATGGACGACGATGAAAGTCAATCTTCGCAGCATGAATGCGGCCCAGCTGGATGCGCTGATCGATAGAGCAAATGCGCGCAAGGAAGAACTGCAGCAAGAGCAAGTTCTCCGTGTCCGGGAGAAGATCGAGGACATGCTCAAGGAGGCGGGGGTGACGCTTCGGGATGTGCTGGGCGGCAAGAGGTCCAGAGGATTGAAGCCGCTTACCGGCCAGCTCGACCCTTGGCTCCGGCTGCGCGTGGCCACTGGGCAGGTGGCAAAGCCGGACGCGCGCAAACAGCGCGCCGGCATGAAACTACGGGGAAGGGCCTCCCCGCGGTGAGCGCGGGGCCGGCGCTGCGTCGGACTGCAGCGCTCGTGCTCGATTCGCGGCCTCGGCCGCGATGCCGGGCGTGTCCTTGGTTCGGAACTGCTTGAAACCGGCACGCTCGTTGTCCGAGCGATAGAAGTTCGTGGTGACCTTCCCGATCGTCACCCGTTCGACACGACCAGGCAACGCCAGGCGACGCCTTCCGCCCGATCGCACTTCAGCGCCGGGCAACGGGTAGGACGTCGCGGTCACCATCCTTGTGATGGTGATCGCGGTCTCGCCATCGTCCTGATACCCAGCGGCGTGGCATGCGGTCACGGCGTCATCAATGGCGTTCATGACTGGACCTCGTCTGTGGCGGCAGAGGCGGCCGGATAGAGTGGCGTTCCTTCAGCGGTGACGCGATACGTGACGGTGCAGCGAGGGAACGCCGTGCATGAAAAGAAGTCGTAGCCGCGTCCACGTTTGACGTCGTCCTTTGCGGCGAGCGTTTTTCGCTTGAGGGGACTGCCGCACTTGAGGCACGTGGGCTTCGGCGCTGCCGTGGCAGGCAAGGGTGGTGCGGGACGAGTGCCCTTGCACGTCGGGAAGCTGGTGCAGCCGTAGAACGGGCCACGGTGACTCGTGCGGATGCGCATCGCTGCACCACATGCGGGGCACGTTGGCGCCGGCGATCCTGTTGGTGTCGCGGTCTGGGTCGACGACGACGTGGAGCTGATGGCCGGTACAGCAGGTGCTGCGACGGAGCTGGTGGCTTTGGCCTGCGGCGCAGGAGCGGCAGGCGGCGCATTGCGCACAATCGGCACGGTTGGTGGAGTGCCTTCATCGCTCGAAGAGCCGGGTTCGGATGGTGGGTGAAGCGACGTGGATACGGCCTTGACGAAGGCACGGACGGAGTGAACGATCCTTGTTCGTTCATGGCCTCGCGGATAGGGCTCGTGACCGAGTTTCCAATCGTCCGGAGGCGCATCTTGAGCGCAGCCATACACGAGAAATTCGTTCTTGCGGCCGAGACGATCGAGTTCGTCGCTGGCCCAGGTCTCGAAGACGCGAGCGAACAGTTCCGTGTGACGACGCCAGTACGGATTTCGGCGATCGCCGTCCAGCTCGTATGCAGCGGCCAAGAACTGAGATCGCCGGCCATCAGTTCCCATGATCGCGAGGGAGAGCGACTGCATGTGAGGCGCGATCGCGGCATCGTGAGCGAGGACAGGAATCACTCCGCGGATCCGCTTCTCCGTGAAGTAGGCGGCGGACAGGTAGTGGTCCGTGGAGACGGCCGCCGTCGACGGGACGTTGCGTCCGAAGAGATGCTGATCGAGTGCGTGACCGAACTCGTGCGCGAGTGCACCGACGCCCTGAGCCTTGGTGATGTGGACCAGATGACGCGCGCTGTCGAAATGCGCAGCACCACCAATGAAGCCCCGACCGCGACTTCCATACGCGATCCCGAGCCTTCCGAACAAGGATGCGAAGGTCCGCGGCTGGTGAAGTAGCTCGCATAGATCGCAGAGGGCATCGAATGCCGTGTCGAGAAACCCTTGCGCTTCCGACTGGCTCACCCACAGGCCGATCTCGACCCCGCGCCAACCGAACTCGGCCATGAACTGATCTGGCGTCACGTGACTACCCGAACGCCAGTCAGGGCCGACGCGCTCTGCAGGCCGATTCAGCTCCGGGCGTCTTGGGATGGCAGCCGGCCGCTTCTTCTTTCCGGTCTTGGCCGTGTCCGCGTCCGAGGCCTCACGCTCGATCAGAAACGCTTCGAAGGCCTGGCGCGCAACAACGAGCGCCGAGGCGCGGTCGGGCAGTGGATCCTCGTTGAGAAAGTGCGCTGTATCGCTTTTCGTCCGGACGGCGCGCCATCCTGTGTGGTGGGTATCCGGCCTGTCGTACTCGAAATAGTCGACACCGAAGCGATCGTTGTCTTTTACTCGGGGATCCTGCGGCCAGCCGAGATCTGCCAGGCATGCAATGCGGGTCTTCAGCTCTGTGGTCAGCGCGAGTGGATGACGGATAGAGCCTTTCTTCCTGCCATTCCGACCGAGCGCGCACGAAGCGACGGTTGTGGACTTCTCGTCTGGCTGGTTAGCACCCATGTGCGCACGATAGGCAGTCGTCAATTCGTCAAGCGTCGGGTAGCGGCGCTGTTCGAAGGCCTGCCGCAGGAAGGCGATGCCGCGGGTGTACTGGCGGTCGAAGAAATCATCGTCGTACAGGCGGTACGAGGCACGGACAGGCGATGAACGAATGCTGTCGTAGATCGCGGCGTACATCAGTGCGTACGACACCTGGACGTCGCCGGCGATCGCCAAGTCGCGGAATGAAGGCCGCGGCCAGAGAGCCTTTAGCGCGAGTTGTGGTGGCGGATCCGAGCGCTGCTGGTCTTGGAGATCAAGGTCACCCTTGGTGGCGAGATCCTTGCGGGCTCCACCGAATCGTTCGCCGACGTCGCCGATTCGATTTCGCACCCTCTTGTTGGCAGCTGGTTCTGCATCGACGTCGACGTCAGCATTAATCGAGTCCATGGGAATCTCCATCGAGAGCATTGGAGACGATGAGCGCGGCCTCGCGAATGCCGCCACTCAAGTTGCCGTTCTTCAACCCGCGCATGAGGTCCGCCGTTGTGTCGTCAAGCATTACCTGATGGCGTCGCAGCGTTACAGGACCCGCCTTCCGTCCTGCCCGGTTCCGAGAGGCCGCGTCGATCTTCTTCTTGGGTGTCTTGCCGTTCGCGGTCATGGCTGGTCGCCCTCGGGAAGGTTGCGTATGTTGGATTTGCCGGACGGCTCGATTGTCACCAAGCAGCCGTGCTGACGCTCGAATGGCGGGCGTTGTTCGTAGGCATCTATCCATCGGCCGGCGCGTACTGCGATGAACGAGCCGGCCGGGGCCCACACCACCAGCGACCAAGGCTGATCCTTCGATGCGTTGGCAATCACATGTTCTCCGCGTGCTTTTCTCGCCGGTGTAGTGCCGCGGTGAACGCCGTATCGAAATCGATTTGGGGTTGATGTCTTTACGTTCACGGATGTGTGTGATCTGGCATGGAAGAAGCCAAAGCGATCGGCTGAACCCATATCGGCTGGGCATCGAGAAAGAATGTCGTACCGCTCCACGCCATCAACAGCGTGCGCCCCATCACTGAGGCGATCGCTTCTGCGGCGGCCGGTGGCACCGCGTTGCCGATGCGTTCGCGCCAGGCCTGGTCGCTGAGGCCATCCAGCTCAAGGCGCTCTTCGGGCTCAATGAGCGACTGCAGCGCGGCAAGTTCGAGGGTGGTGAACGGCCGGTGCCACGTGCCATCTCTCGAACGAATCACGCACGCCAACTGCTGCGACGGGCCCGGCAGTTTTACGTCGGCGGCGGGGTTCCAGTTGTCGTAGTCGAACGCCGCGCTGATGACCGCATGATTGGCGCCGTTCAATGGCGGTGGGCCGTAGTGCTCGCCGGTCAGATGACGGCAGCTGTTAAGGTCGGTGGATGGCCTGGGGTCGGCCACAGCGAATGCGCCTTGCCCTGTAGTGCTGCCGGCGATGATCGTGCCTGCGGCTTCGTCGAAGCCGGTGACACGATACTTGCCGCTTCCATGATGACCTGTGTCGCAACGTGGATCTGCAACGACCGGGGCGCCTGATCCCACACGATCAGCACCGGTGACAGTGCCACCGGGGCGATCCCATGGAACGATGCGGAACTTGTTGCAATGCGCGTCCGGCGACCACGTGCAGCGTGGGTCGGCGACGCTGAATGTGCCTTGTCCTGGGCTCTTGACGCCAATCACGGCGCCAGAGTGTTCTGTCCAGTTGAGTACACCATACTGCTGATATTGCGCAGCTCCTTCCGCGGCGCGAGGATCCGCGACTGCGAAGCGGCCAGTTGTTGCGCGACCGTTGCCGGTGACAGTGGCGGCGGGCTTCTCCCACGGAGTGACGCCAAGTACGCCGCGGTGCCACGCTTCCGTGCCTTCGGGCACGATCAGGTAGTCGCGCAAGTTGCCATTCTCGATGGCTAGCTTGTTCAACGAACGCCAGTCGGCACCTGCCTCGACGAACGCAAGACGCACCCACGTTTTCCACTGTAGTGCGGGTAGCCGGTGCATCGGTCCGCCGAGTTCGACTGAAGGCATTGGCATACGTCCCAGCACCGAGCCGACCGCTTGGAGAGGCCGCTTGCGTGGCTCGTACAGGAATGGCGGCACCTTTTCGATGTGGCGGGCCACGAGCAAAAAGCGCTTGCGCGACTGCGCCAGCTCGCCCAGTTCACCGCAGTCGTGCGCACTCTCGTGAACGGCGTAGCCGTAGCGCGACAGCAAGCTGGTCATGCGATCAAGCAGGTGACGGCCGCGTGTAGCGATGCGCGGAACGTTTTCGAGGATGATGAACTCGGGCGGATCTTCCGCCCAGGCTTCGAGCGTCAGCCACATGCAGCGCAGCGCCAGGTCATTCAGTGCCTGGTACTTGAGAGACTTCGACAACGACTCCGGGAGCAGCCCCGAGAAGCCCTTGCACGGCGCGCTCGTGAACACGATGTGCGGGCGTTCGCCGCCAGCGCTGGCACGGATATCAGCTGGCGTTGCTTCGTGCCAGCCCGGCGGAGGCTCATGACCGTGCCACGCGACGAACTGCTCGCGACTGAACATGTCCAGCAGCGTGCCGCGCACGCCAGTCAAGCGCTCAAAATCGCGAAGCCCCGCGGGGTCGGAATCGACGCCACCAATGCAACGGAAGCGAGCGCGTAGATTTCCAACTTCCGCACGGGCGCGATTGAAGCCTTTTCCGCCGCCGCCCAAGCCGCAGCATGCATGCCAGTGGCGGATTTCCTTGTGGCTGATGCGCGTACGAACACTCATGCCCGCACCTTCATCGACTCGGACTTATTCATAGACGTCACCACGGAGCACGGCGATCGCGTGTGCGATCGCGTGCTCTGCCGCTGCCGGAGATCCAGCGATGTCGCGCAGGATCTCGGCGCCGAACTCATCCGTCAGCGTCCATACCTGCGTGCCTTCGGCAGAGCTGGCCAAGAGTGGCCGAGCTGACGATCGGAAGGGAGACTTCTTTGGCTTTTGCATTTTCGAGGCGCCTATTGACTACACAATCAATGGGGCAAGAATAGCGCTAGCTTTTCTGTGTGTATACTGCGTAGACTACACACATCCGCACTTAGCGGATTTGAGAGACTGAGAGAACGTGACGGATGACCAACGAATCGACCGCACCGGCCAGCGCGCCGGTCCCGTGGGTGGATCTTGCCGCCTACGGTTTGAAGTTCTTCCTGGTGTCCAGCCGAGGTTCCCGCGAGCGAGTGCTGGTCGCCGGGGGACAAACGGAACGGAACGCCGACGCGCTGAGCGCATTCGGGATGCGGCCGCACTCAAAGTCGGGGCGTTGGCATCGTAAGTTCGGTGCTGACGAAGCGTTCCGGTTTCAAGCGGTGCGCGATGCGTTCCCACTCATGCAGATCGTGCAGGTGCCTCGCGAGACGTTCGTGGTGTGGACGAACGAGCGCGTAGCGAAGCTCGAATCCGATGCGATACCAACACCAGCGACGAGCGCGGCACCTGCAGAGCAGTTGAAGCGCCGTGCCGGCGTTGCCGGCGCGCAGGAGCAGCATAGTCCTGCAGAGCGGGACGCTGCCCGGTTGCTGCACGCCCTTGGTCTCGCCGAACGCATCGCCGTGATCGACCGCGATCAGAACCTCGATTTCATCGCACGAATCGACAACCCGCCGTACATGCAGCTCGTGATCGAGCGTCAACCGCATCCGACTGTCGATGCGAATGGTCGCCACACGGGCGAGCACCAGCGTGTGATGTTCACGCATTACCGGCGTCAGAACGGTGACACGTTCATCGACGCAGAAGCAGTGTTTCGCCTCAACGTCGATGGCACGTTGACGCTCATCGAAACCGCTACCCAGAACCCGCTCATGGGCGGAGAAGTCCGCCGGCTTGATCGGACCTTCGGCAACTTGCTCCTGAGAAACATGGTGACGCAGGGTTTCGGATCCGGGGCGTTGCAGCGGGACGAAGAGCCCGAAAGCGTCGCGGCCAGTGATGCGGATCCAGCGGCGGCTGCCGGACCGGTGGAGCAGCGCACGGACAAAGCCCCGCCGGTCGACACAACGACTACGTCCGAACCTGCAGCAGCTGCGATCGAGCCGGCGACGCTCGCCAATGACGATGATTTCGCGTCCGCGCTTCTGGATGTTCCGCAGTCGGGACGAGAGAACTACCGCCTTGATGAACCTGAGCGTGTTCTACGGTCGGCATGGAACGATCGAATGGCGGTGGAGGGGAACCTGAAGGCGTTGCGCATCCTGCAGGGACTTCGGCGAAGCGGAGATGAGCCGAGCGAAGAGGACCTCGATGCGCTGATCGGCTATGTCGGTTGGGGTGGGTTGCCGGGTGTGTTCAGCGAAGAGCACGCGCTGTTTCGCTCGTTCAACGAGCAGTTGCGGGCGCTGGCGAGCGACGACGAGTACGCGCAGATGCGCGCCAGTACGATGAACGCCCACTACACGCATCACCAAGTGATCGATGCGATGTGGTCAGCGGCGCTGAATGCGGGATTTGTTGGCGGGCGCGTGTTGGAGCCCGGTGCTGGTACCGGAATGTTCATTGCACGCGTACCTGATCAGGTCAAGGAAGCGACGCGCTTTGTCGCCGTCGAGAAGGATCCTGCAACGGCCGGAGTCCTGCGCATGTTGTTTCCGCGGGCGAAGGTCTTCGCGGCTGGGTTCGAAGAGACCGCGATTCCGGATCAGTCGATCGATCTCGTGATCGGAAACGTGCCGTTCGGTAGCTTTCAGGTCTTCGATCCGGACTATCGGAAACTCAACGCGTATATCCACGACTACTTCATCGTCAAGTCGCTCGACAAGCTGCGTCCAGGGGGCGTGCTGATGTGCCTCACCGGTACCGGCACGCTCGATCGTCAGAATCCGAAGGTGCGTGAGGCGATGTACGAGCGTGGCGACCTGGTCGCAGCGTTCCGATTGCCAGAGGACGCCTTTAAGTCGAACGCGAACACAGATGTCACGACGGATCTGCTGATGATTCGGAAGCGGCTGCCCGGCGAAGCGCCGGCAGATTTTGACTGGTCCGATTGCATCGTCCGTGAGGGCGTCGACGAATCGTCGATGACGATGAACGGAATCTTTGCAACGAGTCGCGGTCATGTCCTCGGACACTTGGTGTCGTCGAAACGAATGTACGGCGCCGTGCGTAACAGCGTGACTCGGCACCATCCGGATGGCGGGTTACCGCGATCGCTGTCGGATTGGCTCGGGATCATTCCGCAGCATGTCCCGGCCGGCATTCATCGGCCCTTGAGTGCGAGCGAGATCTCCGCCGCTGGCGGAGATGCAGAGCCGGATGTCCGGCCGTTCTTCGATCCGCGATCGGAGGGAGCATTCGCGATCTTGGGAAGCGACGACGTCGGAGCAGTGCTCAACGGCAAGCCGACGCGAATCACTGGCCTGAATGGGCGCGACGAGCAGCGCATCCGCGACTACATCCCTCTGCGCGATGCCGTTGCGGACCTGATTCAAGCGCAACTGAGTGGTTGCGATGACGGTGAGTTGGCTATCTTGCAGGACCGACTCGAAAAGGCATACGCCGCGTTCGTCGAGGCGCATGGACGGGTAGCAGAGGGACGTCGCAACAAGAATCGTCGGCTGCTCCAAGACGATCCTATTTTCGACGCGGTGCATGCGCTTGAAGTTCTCGATGACGAAAACCGATTCATCGGCAAGGCCGAGATATTCACCACGAGGACGATCGGGCCGCGTGGCGTCGTGCGTTGCGAGTCCGTGCAAGACGCTTTGGTCGCTTGCATCGATCAAACAGGTGGTGTGGACGCCGAATGGATTGCGAAGCATTCCGGCAAGGCCTGGGACCAGTGCGTTGCCGAGCTTTCGGAGCAAGTGTTCCGAGATCCGGCGAGCGGCCAGTGGGACATCGCAGCGCGATATCTGTCCGGCAATGTGCGTGAGAAGTTGCGGATTGCCGAACGCGCCGCCGAAGCCAATTCGGAGCTGGGCGCGAATGTTGCTGCCTTGCGTGAGCGCCTTCCACAGTGGCTGACGAAGGACGAGATCTCCGCTGCGCTAGGCATGCGCTGGATCGAGCCAGCGATCATTCGCGATTTCCTTTACCACGTGTACGACACCAGCCCGCTGATGGCGCACTTCGACGTCACATTCTCATCGGTAACCGGAGGCTGGGAGGTGAAGGTTCCGAAGTATCAGCGCTCGGAGACCTACGACACGCCACGCATGCGCACGTATGAACTGATCGAGGCCGCCCTGAACGGTAAGTCGGCCAAGGTCACGAAGCCATCGGATGAGGACGACAAGAAGCGGGTGGTCGACGAGGTCGCGACGGCAATCGCGATCGAGAAGCAGAGGGAGCTGAAAGAGTTGTTTGCGCGCTGGGTGTGGGACGCGCCGGAGCGCGTGAAGTCGCTGGAGACGTCATACAACGAGCTGTTCAATGCGCATCGGTCTGCCGACTATCGGCAGATTCCCATCAGCGTGTCAGGTATGACGACGACACGTCAGCTGCGGACGCACCAGGCGACAGGGCTTGCGAGGTGCCTGCTGGACGACAACGTCCTGCTCGCGCACCCGGTGGGCTTCGGGAAGACGGCCACGATGTCCGCGACCGCGGTGAAGCTGCGCCAGGTCCTCGGCGGCAAGAGCCTGGTCGTGACGCCGAAGAACGTCATCATCCAGTTCGCCGGCGAGGCGAAACGATGGTTTCCAACAGCGCGAATTCTGACGATCCGCTCTGAAGACCTCACGCCGTCTGGCCGAGGTCGATTCTGGCGGCGCGTGCAGGTGACATCGCCTGATCTGATTCTGGCGACACCGGAGGCGTACAAGCGGCTGCGTCTGCCGAAGGACGCGGAGGTCCGCTTTCTCATGGACGAGATTGCCGCATACGGCGAACAGGTAGCTGCCGTGCAGCAGGAAGGCGGCAACGCGCGTCGTGTGAAGCAGATGGAGGCGCAGCTTGCAGGCAAGTGCGCGCAGCTCACGAAGCTGATGAACCTCGACGAAAAGGATGACATGCGTATCACGCTCGCCGACCTGGGCGTGACGACCCTCATGGTAGACGAGGCCCATCGCTTCAAGGCGCTGCAGGTTCATAGCAGCGAGCAAATTCTCGGTATTCCGTCGTCGGCGTCGCAGCGCGCCTTCGACATGCTTTCCAAAGTCCGGTTCCTGCAGGAGAACGGCGGCAAGGTGATTTTTGCCACCGGATCGATGATCACGAACACCGTTGCCGAGGTGTTCAACATGCAGCGATACCTGCAGCCCGGACTTCTGGAACAAGCCAACGTCATGCACTTCGACGCATGGCGCGCACAGTTCGCAGACACGGTGCAATCACTGGAGCCGGATCCCGCGGGCAAGGGGTATCGAATCGTCAACCGCCTGGCTGAGATCCGGAACGTTCCCGAACTCGTGCGCATGCTGGCGCAGTTTGTCGATTCAGTTCCCGACACCAACGCGTTCTTCGATCGGCCGACACCGAACTTCCATACGGTGTCGGTGGAGCCGACAGAGCTTCAACAGCGCTTGCGCGAGTCGCTCGCCGCACGCGTTGAAGAGATCCGTCAACGAAGTGGGCGAAAGCCGGAGAAGGGTCAAGACAACATCCTGTGTGTGCTGGGTGATGCGCGTCGTGGGGCTCTCGACGTACGAACCCTCTATCCTGAGTTGCCCGAGGATGTCGGCGGCTCGAAGCTTCGCGAGGTGGCAGATTGCGTTGCACGGATTCACCACAAGACGTCAGATCGCCGAGGTGCACAAGCGATATTCCTCGATCTTGCGACACCACGAGCCGGAAAAGCGGATATCAGCTTCAATGCCTACGAGGCATTGACGGCCAAGCTGGTTGATCGTGGGATTCCTCGCGACGAGATTGCCTACATTCACGACGCGAAGTCGGATGTCGACAAGCTCGCGATGTACAGGCGTGTGCGAGAGGGGACCATCCGGGTGTTGCTCGGCTCTACCGAGAAGATGGGGGAGGGAGCGAACATCCAAGACCGATTGGCGGGACTCCATCACCTGAATGCACCGTTTCATCCTGGCGCGGTCACTCAGCGCAACGGCCGGATCATTCGCAACGGCAATCAGTTTCCTGAGGTCGAGATCTGGACGTACGTCACGAAGGGCATGCTGGAGGACTGGAACTGGCGACTTGTGACGCTGAAGGCGAACTTCATCGCCCAGGTCATGGAAGGGTTGGCGAGCGGTAACGATGGTGCGGGGTTGGTTCGCAAGATCGCGGAGGACTCGGGAACGATGTCGTTCGAGGCGATCGAGGCGGAAGCCTCGGACAATCCGCTGGTTCGCCGAAAGTGCGTTGTCGACACGGAGGTGCGCCGACTTGACCTGTTGCGCATGGCGTGGGGACAGCAGCGAAGCAGCCGGCAGTCGCGGCTGGATCTGTGTGGATCCACGATTGATCGGGTCGAGCGAGAGCTGAACGTGCTGCTGAACATGCAGGCGGTGATTGACGCGGCGATGCCAAGCAGGGCCAGTCGTCACCAAGCTGCTGCGGAGGCAGCTGCAGCGCGCAAGGAATCGGAAGCGCCGAAGACGAAGGCTCTTGCTGGTCCCGCAGTCGAGGCCGAGGAGGAAATCGCGGGAAACGGCCCGCCCTTCGTGATGACGGTCGGGTCGCGCGAGTACGCAAGTCGTCGAGACGCCGGCAACTCGTTGTTGATCGCTGCGACAGCGGCAGCGAAAGAAACCTACAAGCAGGTGCACGTGCTTGGGGATTTCGAAGGCCTGTCGGTGGTGTTGCGTACGAGCTTCAACGCGTCGCCCTACATGATGCTGACGCCGAAAGGCCAGGCGACGCTGGTTCCCCTGCAGACGATCGACATTTCGCTGAGCCCTGTCGGAATGGTGCGCCGTATCGAGAACGGAGCCACCGCGATCGCGGACGCAATCCGCCGCGGACGCGACACGTTGACCCGCAATCGGGAAGAGATCTCCGAGGTCAAAGCGGCGATGACTGAGCGATGGCCACACGAAGACGCTCTGACTGTTCTTCGCCGGGAGCAGTCCGAGATCAACGTGGAGTTGGCCAAGGCGAATGAGTCGGCAACGGGGCTCGGAATGCAGGGATTCGTGGAAGCGCTCGCGCAGTACGGCGTCGACGCGGGTCGGAAGGCCACAACACTGGACGATTTCGATGTCCAGGCGGCGCTCGCCGACCTGGGCGAGATGGAGTCCCTACCGGAGGCCGATACAGACGACGACGAGGCCGAGCTGGTGGAGCAACCTCAGCGGGCAGCGTCGGCCGGTCGGATGCGGCATTGAAAGGTTTTGTGTATACTTAGTATCTAATACACACACAACGGATACGCCCATGAGCAATGCGATTCACGAGGCTCTGCTGCTGGCGGTGCGCTCCCTCGACCCGGCGAAGGTGCAGACGTTCTTGAATGATACGCCCGGTGTCAGCATCAACGCGATGATGCCGGCGACGCCCGGCCACAGCGCGCTGCATGCGGTGTGCGCCGAGGCGGAATCGCAGTATCGACGTCGCTCGACCCGGCCGGTGCCTGCCGATGCGGCGGCGCGCTGCGCCCGTTCGCTCATCGAGTTCGGAGCGGCGGTTAACTCTCGCGACAGCGAAGGCAATACACCGTTGATGATTGCGCTGGTGTCGTTGAACCAGCCGCTCATCAACGTCCTGCTGGAGAGTGGTGCTCGCGCCGATCTGGGTTCGCTGACTAACCACTGCAACTCGTTTCACATCGCGGCACGCGAGGGCGATGCGCGAGCGATGCGTCTGTTGCTGCGGACTGCTCACGCGCACGGCGTTGACGTCAGCTCCAGCATCGAGCTGACGCCCCTGTGTTCTGCAGCGAAGCGTGGCAAGCTGGATGTCGTCGCAGTCATCCTGGATTATCACTTAAGCCAGCCGAAGCGGGAATCGCCTGTCGTGGAGCTGAAGGACGTGCCGAGCGACGTGTCGGAGATTTCAGCGGTGATGTGGCTGGCCGCTGGCGAAGGACAAGCGGATGTCGTGCGCTACCTGGCGCGTCAAGGCGGTGACGCCGCCGTCAAGGATGGGACGTCATTGCTGAGCTACCTGGCGGTTCACGGCACCGACAACTCGGCAGCCGTCGTCGACGTACTGCTCGCGGAGCCGAGGATCAAGACACAGTTGAAGATTGCACTGGCGTCGGCTCCGGAGATCGAGCACGCGATCCGCAACCTGCTGGCCGCACGCTCCGATGCACCGAAGCTGGCTGCGCGCCTGGACGAGGCCTTGAAGGTGGGGTCCGAGCAGAACGGGGTGCTTGAACGACGCCGGCCGTCCAGCTCGCCGAGCATGTAGACGCATCTTGCACCACAGGTTGGAACAGGGATCAGCATGGGCATCGAAGATTCGGAACAGACTGGAGAGGGCTCGGTCGTAAAGACGACCGCGGCCGAGCCGACCGCGGCGAAGGTAGAGAGCGGAGACCAGGGCGCCAGAGGCGCCAGAGGCGCCAGAGGCTCAGCGGCTCAGCGGCCGAGCATGCTCCGGCGCGCAGCGCGTTTCGCGGGCCGCTCAGCTAACTGGTTTCTTCCTATTTCCACAGCGCGTCATTCTGTCCATGAGACCAAGGCGTCGCTGGGGCGAATCGGTAGGGCGTTTGGGCTGCTGCGCGATACGTTGCGGTCAGCGTGGCGGCAGGCGCGCACGAAGCACTCGCCCGAGGATGTCGAGGCGGCAGAAGCGCAACTGCGTGACATCGCGGATCCCGAGCGTCTGCAAATCATGCGCTCGGCCCGCGGTATGTGGGCACTCGGTGTAGGCATGTTCCTCGTCGGGGTTACGATGGTCGCGTTCGGTGCGATCAGCGCGGGCTCGAAGGTTGCTGTTGTCGTCTACTTCCTTGCAGCAATTCTCTGGTCTGGCTTCGGGATCGGCTACGCGATGCGCTCTGCAGCGGATTATCACGCACTGCGCACCCGAGCTCCGGTCAGCGGTATGACGGTGCTCCGGGATGTATCGCTGTGGTTGCCTCTCGGCCGTGCAAACGCCGGCGGCGGTCAGCCACCGGCAGCGACGAAGTCTAAGAGCGAGCGGACTCGCTCGAAGCGCCGTCGGTGACTCGTGACCGTTCGTACTGACGTGACGCCGATGAATAGCGCGCCTGGCTCGAAAACCCGAGAGCTTTCGAGTCCCACTCTGGAACTGCTACGACTTTTGTACGCACACGACGTGGCGCAAGATCCCAAGATAATCGCGGCTGCAGCACGCGAAGTCGAGCGCAGCGAATCTGTTGCAGCCGTCTCGTCCGAGTTGGCCGCCTTCGCGCTGGAAATTATCGACCGGTGGCGTGTGGTGCGTGCGCATTTCTACGATGAAAGCGATGTGCACGCGGCGATGGGGGCGGACTCTGTCGATGCTTCGATGCTCGGCGGAAGGGGTGCCAGATCCTCGCACAGCATCCATGAAGCAACGAACGGAGATCGCTGCTACGTGATGGCCACGCGCGACATGGTGCACGTCTACCGTGTTCCTGGTTGCCTGGAATTGGCCACAGAATGCGCGCGAGTCTTTGCTGCGGTGGAGACGTGGGATGTCAGTGCTCTTCGCATCGCCACCGCGGTGGATGACGAGGACGTTGTGACGATCGGCAAGCGTCACCGGTCGCACCTGGCTGCTCCGTAGAGAGCCAACACAGACGGAACGAAATTATGAGCCTGGTAACCAAGCACCTTGTGCACCTTTTGCGTGGCGGCCATTTGGTGGCCGCGGTGACGCTCGATCGCGACGTGGCAGATGAAGCTGCCGAAGACAAGGCGGCGATGTTGTTCGCGACTGCGGAGATGATTCTCGACGGAGACACCGTGCGCCGGGTCTGGACCTCCAATGGTGATTCGCCGGTCGAACACGACGGGTCATGGCCCATAGGCGTCTGGATTCCAGAGGAATGGTTTCGACAGTGCGGTGCCGATTGCGACCTGGTCGAGACAACCGACCTCGACTTCGACGATGCCGAAAACGTGCGCGTCAGTGCCGGCGACGACGAGGGCGCATACTGCGGCGTCTGGGCGTGGGCGAAGTCCCATGTCGTGCTGACCAACATCGTTGACGAAGTGCCGGCATGGATGGATGCGTTCAAGCCCGATCAAGGCGAAGCCGCCCGAGATGATCACTGTGACGATGCCGTCGCTTCGGCGGAACGCGTAGTTTCGTGGTGGTCGGACGTGGTGGAAGAGGCTTTCGAGGAGGAGGTTGTTGGGCTGACCGGCTTCATGGCATCAGCGTTCCGTTCGCACCCGAGCAACGACGTCGCCGTAGAGTCTGGCGATGGCCATGGGAATGTCGCTCACGCGTTGATGCGCGTCGCCGCCGGCGATCTCTACGTGATCGCCGGCGAGGAAGAGATCTGCGTGTACGACGCGCGGCGGTTTGGCTCGTCGGTCGACGAGTGCAGAAAAGCGCTTGAAGGTTCTGGCGTCCGTCCAGCACCGCTCGCTCGACGAGACATTGGAGAGGTGCTTCCGATCGGCGCCGGCGTCGGCCCGCGCTTCCGTTGACCCATGTCAGCTGGCGATCAGGATCGCGTTCTGGTGCTGGTTCATCCGGGCTCCGCGTGTGGGAGCGCCAACTATCACCTGGGACGACGCGCCGCAGCTGAATGCCGCGCTGAGATCGCGGCGCTTCTGGAAAATTGGACCGGTGGCTTCATCGTCCTCGATGGCGACTTGTCCGACGAACTGCCGGAGTATCCCGCCTTCAACACCGCCATCTCCGCCTGTCTTCGTCGCGCACGTCGACGCGGCGCGATTTCGGTGCGAAGCGAAGCACAGGATCCTGACCAGGTCGCCGTCATCGGTGACCTGGTAAAACGGCTTGAGGTGGCGGGACAGACATTTGAGGTCACGGGTGCTTGGTACGACCCTACGGACGAGTCTGGTTGCGTCAATAGCGTCGTGACGGAGTTGGCGCGGCGAGGGTTTGTTGTTGAGGTCGCGAGTGCCGCCGTCGTACTGCCGGAGGAAGAAGAAGTGCAACCCCAACTACTGCCTGCGTTGCGTCTCGGATGAGGTGTCGAGTCACGGAACACGGCGAATCAAGGCGTGTTCAGTGCGGAGCAAGAAGCAAGGTAGTCGCACTCGCAGTAGACGACGACGGACAAGTAGGGTGTCAACAGTTAGTCCCGGATCATCAAGGAGCCGCGCCTATGTTGGTGTACTTGCTGCAGGTCGGGGACGGTCTGAACCGCATCTTTCAGCAACTGCGGCGTGATGCATACCGAGCCGTTGCGAATGGCGGTCTGGGCAGCATGCTTGATCAAAAGGCACACGGCGCCAAGCTCCAAGCCCACTAGTTCATGCACGAGTGCCACCGTGTCTGCATGAGATAAGTTGCTCGTGGGATCAAGTCCCAGTCGTTCATCGAATCCTTTGAGGAACCGCTGCAGGTCCGACTTGGACGCAATCGCAGGAATGGACAGCGGAATGAAGCGCGTTCGGTATTCCCGGTCACTATCGATGAACGAGCGAAGCGTCTCTGCGCCCGCAAGTGCGATGGGCCGTTGGGTGATGCCTCCAAAGCGGCGGAACGTCTTGAGCAGTTCCTTCTGTCGCGCTTCACGCAATTCGGCGGCGGCGTGAGCGTCATCGAACACAAAGACTCGCAGCATCAGCGGCCCGACATGGAGTTTCAATCTCCTCCATAATTCGTCGAGTGGGTCTCGCACCGAGTAGCGAATGCCGATTGAAGAAAGTGTAGTGCGGAGCAAACCTACAGCATCTTGTACATCGACCATGCTGACGCGAACGACTGGAATTTCGGTCGTCTCCTTGGTGTAGCTGAACTCGGGGTTGACCTTTCGCTCGAAGTACTTGAGCGTTTCCGATTTGCCGAAGTTCGGCTCAGCGATCAGCACAATGTTGACGGGACGGCTGCTACTGGGCGCATCGACCAGCTTGCAAAGTTCGAGCAGGATCGAATTTTGACCGGGATTCGGAACAAAGAGGTTAGTCACTCGATCCAACTGCGACACCAGATCGAGCGATGACTTCAAAGTGTCGGCGTCGGCGTTCATTGCACGTCCTCAAAACTCTCGACGGGTTCGTCCCGACTAGGCTCATCGCTCGGTGCGGTGCGTTGGCCCTGCTCGGTGTACAACGGTGTGGTCAGGAGACTGAAATCGCCGTGACTCAAGGATCGCATCCCACCCATCAACGCAGCGCCCCACTTTGGCCCTCGCGAGATGAAGCCCAATGCGTCGAGACGCTGTGCAATCGGTAGAGGGGTGACGAGTCGTCGAACGTTGCCGAGCCGGAGTACGACAGTCGGTGTGCCGCTAAGTACGAGCGGATACGAGCGAAGCATCGACTTCTGCCAGTCGATCTTATCAATCACGTCGGCCGTAGCGATCACAGTGCGGTTGCCAGGCCCCGCGAGGTAGACGGCAACGGCATCGCCCGTGCGTACTTTCTTTCGACAAGGCGTGTGAGCCCAGAGTGGCCAGATGAGTGCGTCAAGCAGCCTGTCGGCTGCAGCACGCGCCGACAGCCGTGCGCCTGCTGAGGAATGGTCCTCGCGCTTGACGAGGATGAAGTGTTGGCGATCAGCAGTATTCATGTCACATCATCCCCTTGGAGCTGAGTCGAAGTGCTTTCGCCGCCACAGCGAGTTTTTTCACAGCGGGATCCTTGGACTTGCAAGCGGCTTTGAGGAGCAGCGCGTACGCGATGCGCTCAGCCTGCAGGCAAGCCACGAGTAGGCAGGCAACCTGCTGGTCTACCGTGGCGAAGAGGATCTGCTCGGGCCGCGCTACAGGCGTCGTAGGCGCGGCCTGGTGGCGATGACGGGTGTGGTTCGGCAGAGAGTAAACCGCGCCTGCGGTGCGCCCTTGGACGGCGATCTGGGCGGTGTCGACCAAGCGTCGCAGCGTCGCCTTTCGGCGAGCGTCGTTGAGCCCAGCCTTTCTGGCGATCGCCATCATTTCAGAAGCGGTGGCGCGCCCGCCAGCGTGGGTGAACGCCGCCAGGAGAGCCGCGTCATCGCGCTGCGTCGCCCGGTTTCGCCGCCGGCGACGCGAGGGTTCTTTCTTGTCGTGTTGAGCGACTTCTGTGCTGCGCGATGATCCTCTCGTCGAGGAAGAAGACTTCGACTTCGAACCAGCCTCAGGAAGACCGAATGTCTTGTTGGCACCCGGCCGAGCCGTGTACGCCTGCAGCTTGCCGGCGCGCTCCATTCGGCGAAGCAACTCGACTGCGCCGGTCGTGTCTCCCGTGCTCGGGCACATCGCAAGCACTTGGCGAGCGGTGACGCGAGATCCGTCGCTGACTGATCGAATGACCAGGTCCTCATTGTTCATGGCTGTCGTCCATTGATGGCGCCGTGATCGACCCGTGCAGACAGACAGGTGCGCGGAGATAGTCGATGCCAAGGTCTGTCAACCGGCGACCTCGTGTTGAGATCTCGACCAGTCCCAGCCGAACAAGATATTCGTCGACGCTCTGAAAATCGGCGTCGGTGGAAAGCGACAGTGCCTGTCGCAATCGTTGCGCAGGCACGGTTCCGTTACGAGCCAGGTAAGTGAGTGCTGAGCGGGTAATGGGGTCGATGCCGTTGAGGTCGATGCCCTGTCGATCGAAGTAGGCCCCGATGCGCTCCGCGGTGAGCCATGCTGCGATGGCGTCGTTGTCGGGAATGTGACCAGCTGCAAGTAGTTGGCCGTGAGCGAACGGTACGAGCGCGGTGCCAACACATCGCACGGCACGCCTCGGCTGCGCTCGTTGACGCGCGGCAACCTCATGGCAGGCCGTCTGGTCGAGCAGCAGGCCTGGATATTGCTGCGCGGCGTTCACGTGCACGATTTCGGCTACTTCGCCAAGCGTGTACGCACGCAGATGAAGTGTGTCGCACCGAGATTGCAGTGCCGGCGCGAGTTTTCCCGGATCCGTGGTCGCGAAGAAGATGGTGACGTGATCGAAGCGGTACGTTCGGTCGTTTACGGACGCTTCTCTACAATCATCGGTCGCCGACAAGAGCCAGTCCTTCAAGCGCTTGGAGAGGCTGTGAGCCTCGTCTACAAGAACGATCGATTTAGCGGTCGGAATGTCATTGCCTTCCGCCTCATCGAAGAGCCCGTGCTCGGCGAGCGCGTCGATGAATTCTTCGGGAGATCGGCAACTCGCGGCGTTGAGCAATACACAGCCGCCGTCGACCAACTGACGCGCCATTGCGCGGGCTAAGCACGATTTGCCTACGCCAGGCGGACCGACCAATAAACGGTCCGCGTAGCGCTTTCCGGTCGCGAGCGCATAGGCCACCTGGTCAGCGAGAACGTTTGCAAGTGCAGCATGACCGACCATCCCGAACTGGTTGACCACAGGTGGCCAAGTGGCCGCCTGCGTGGTGCCGCTGATGGGGACGGTGTGTACAGTGCATTTCGGAGTTTCGATGTGAGCTTGAAGGTCAGCTTCGGCAGCAAGCTGCTGAGTGGCTGCCGCACTGGCATCGTAGCCATCGAGCCACGCCCGTCGGTAGGCACGTGAATCAACCGTGTCGATGCCGTACGGAGGGTGTCGCGTGTTCGAATTCTCGAAGGCTTGATAGCCCTTGCGGAAGGCGGCCGCGTGCCCCTTGTTTGGGTACCGACGTCGCAGATCCAGATTCGTGACGTCCGTGTGCGTTTCGCTCGTCGGTTTCAGCATGGCATTCATGGTTGCTCCGGTCGTTTTTGGGCACCCGGAAGGTGCCGCGTGCGGGTTATACACGATATGTGTAATACTAGCACAATACACACACTACACCTTGAGAGACTGAGAGAAACCAATGGACGAACGATCAGAGAACATGGCAGATCCGACATGGTTCGATCTGTCTGGATACCGGCTTGAGTTCCAGCTCGTCCGTGGCGATCAAAAAGCAGATCGCGTGAACAGTCTTCGCGCTCGCGGCGCCGGCGCCGAGGCGTACGCAGAGGAGTTGCGCGAGCTGGGCTTCGAGCGAGGTCCTGACGGATGGCTACGGCCGGCGAACATCGGGATGCGTGAGTTCGCTGACGACGTGCGATCACAGTTTCCGCAAGTGCGGATGATCAAGATGCCGCGCGGCCAGGTCGTGGGCCGAAATGACGATCCCGTGCAGGTGAGTTACACAACGGTGGGCGAGCATCGTGGGCGCCGCCGGGTGTGGCTGGAAGGCCTCCGGTTGAGCGACGCAGGATTCGAGAAGGGCGCAGCGTATTCCGTTGTCCTCGATCTCGAACGACGGACCATCACGTTGACGATCGACGCTGATGGCGATCGCGTCGTTTCAGGACGTGCTCGGGCGAATCGGGCACCCACACCGATTATCGATGTGGCCTCGGAAGCGCTGAGCGAGATCGTCAGTGAAGGTATGCGCCTGCAGGCGGTCATCCGTCCTGGCCAGATCCAGTTCACGCTGGCCGCGCGCGAGGTGGCAAAAGCGGAGCGTGAAGCGCGGCTGTGCGACCAGGTGACCCGCGGTTACTTGACCGAGGGAACGCTGTGCGCCGGCGCCGGCGTTTCTACTCTCGCGATTTCAGAAGGCGTCCAGCGTGCAGGACTGCGCAGTCGCGTCGACTGGATTGTCGATCGCGAACGGCGCTATCTCGAAATCGCGAACGACAACAATCCCGCAGTCACCGGCGCTACGCGCCTCTTCGAGGCAAGCCTCGAAGAGTTGGCGCCGTGCTTGCTCTCGAAGGCGTCGTTGCTGTCCATCTCGCTACCGTGCACTCTGCATTCGCGCTCAGGAAAAGCGAAGAGGAAGCTCGCGGTCGCGGAAGATCATCCCACCGACACGTTGGCAATTTTCGGTGCCTTGCGTCTGATCGATGCCGTCCAGCCCAGCGCGATCATCAGCGAGAACATCACGCTCGCGTCGACCAGCGCGTCCTACGCGATCTTGCGGGCGTACCTCACGGAGAACCGTTACAAGATTTTCGAGACCGTGCTCGATCACGAGCAGGCCGGCACGATCGAGTCGCGCCAGCGATGGTGGATGGTGTGCTTGAGCGAAGGTCTCGCAGAAGGATTTAGTCTCGATCAACTGCCGCAAATTGCGCGGAAGTATGCTCGGCTTGGCGAGGTGCTCGAACCGGTTAGCGATGATAATCCGAGCTGGTCTGGGAACGAGTATTTGCACCGGAAGGCGGCGCGCGATGCGCTTGAAGGAAAGAATTTCAAGCGACAACTCGTAGGGGAAGACGCGACGACGGTTGGATGTATCGGCCGTGGGTACTCCAAGCGCAGATCCACCGAAGCCCAACTTACTCGGGCCGATGGATTGGAGCGCTTGCTGACGCCGACTGAGCACGCACGTGTGAAAGGCATTCCAGAATCGCTCGTCGCCGGCGTCAGCAGCACGGTCGCTCATGAAGCACTTGGGCAGTCGATTCTGTTCGGGCACGCAGTTGCCCTTGGGGAGCGCGTTGCTGAGCACATGATTGTTGCAGCAGAACGCATCACGAAAAGGAGGGCACCTGGTCTATGAGCAATATCGACGAAAACAAGGTAGCAATCAGCATTTCGATGGGAATGACAGGGTACTTCGCCTTCATGCACGACAATTTCGCTCCGTTTGAGCCCATCCAAAGTGGAATCGGACGCTATAGAAACAGAGACGACGCAGTGCGCGATGCGGTTCGATGGGCCGCGGCAGATGAAGTTGCGCTGTCGCCGGAAACACACGCAAGGGCGTTTGAACTCGGCCTCTTGGCCGACGCGAAGGATCTGCAGCCCGCTGCTGCGAGGCATCGCTCAAGAGGCCCACGTCGGTGATGATCAACGAGGAAGACTACAGCGCCGAAGTCAGAGAGAACGCGCGTGCTGCGCTTGCCGGGTTCGTTCAGTTCAGTCTGAAGCACTGGGTGAAGCGCCAAGGCGACACTCTGGCCACTATTGAAGCGTTCAAGGAGTTCCTTGACGAAGGGTTACAGAAGGATGGTGTTGAAGGGGCTCGTGATGCACGCGCATCGCTGTCTGCAGCCGTGTCGACGATCGCGAGCGAGGCGTGGCTCAACGCAAATGGTCCCGCAACAGCGGATGACGTGCTCGAAACCGCGCACCAGTTCCTTATGCGGCTTTCGTATCCGTTGCCGAGCGCGGAACGCACGCACTCACCGACGAGGTAGTCGCCATGCCTGATCGTGACAACACGACGTTTATCGGAGTTCGCTCCACACTGTTCGGTTACGCCGCGTGTTTATACGACACGGACGCCGGCGCTCTGCAGTACGGCGCGATTGACTATCAAACTGAACGCGAAGCGCTCGCCGAAGCGGAAGGATGGTCGGATGCGGAGTGCGTGCCACTCGATGCGCATGCGCTTCGGCTCTCGCGCCACGGATGGACCAAGAAGGATGCGTTGTCTCCGCTGGCGATCGACGTCTTGGCCGATGGCGATGACATCGGCGTTGACGGCGATCGCAACGAACCGGTTGTCGATTCGCGTCGGCGATTGTCGATGCGGTGATGTTCGGAATGGTATGGAAAAACACATCGTATGGAGAAACAAATGAAGGCTGAGTCAGGGTGCTTGCCGGCGTCCGACGCCGAGATCGACGAGTTGAAGGCGGGTGGGATGGTAATCGTGAGCCGTGACGACGCCGAGCGCCGTTGGAGTGCTGGCGAGAGAATCTACGCCTACCATGAGCAGGATGAGGATCAGCCAATACTGGTTCTCGATCACGAGGTCCTGCAGGCGTACGCACCGGACCAGCTGCTGGCGCTCCCCGAGAGGCAGATGGCGGCGGCCGATGCCGATGAAGCGACAGAGTTCGAGTTGCTGCGCCTGCAGGACGCGCAGAGGGAAGGGCCGGCGCGATGCTGGGCCGGCTCCTGGCAAACAAGTGACGACGGCATGTGCGAGGCACGGCCGCTGGTTGCGAAGGTCGACGACGTCTTCATCGCCGGTGCGGACGTGTGTCCGCTCAACAGCGAAGGCAACGTTCGTTGGGATCAAGAGTCCAGCTTCACATCGCAGATCGATGCCCAGCGAGCGGCGAGCAGACTCGCCCATGAATGGGCGAACGGACTGGATGACGCCGGCGACGAGCAGCGACCGTCCAAGCCCTTCGGAATGAGGCTCTGAACGTGCGGTTTTTTGTTACCGAAGAGGGGCTATCAGCGGTCAGTGCGAACCACGACGCCGCGGTGCCTATCTATTCGTCTGCCACCGTTGTCGGTCGACCGCCTCACGAAGTTAAGATTCGGCTCTTGCGCACGGGCGCGCCAGACGTTCGACTGCAGCTGTTCGGCAAGGATGCTGCGTGCTTGATGAACGAGAGTGACAGCGAGGCTTTGATAGTTACGTGGGCGCGACCTGGTGAGGCGAAAGCGGCGCCGCATCTTGTTGGTCGCGAGGTGGGTGCCTGGCGTCCTAGGACGGGTTTGCATGAGGGGACGGACGAGATGGTTGCCGTGTCATTCGGGAGCTATTTCGTCCTGAACTTCAGCGACCAGGCGTATTTCGTCAGTGCTGTTTCCGAAGGACGGAAGGCCTACCTTCTCGGGCCCTTTAACGACCATTTGCAGGCGCTGTTGCGCGTATCCGATGTCCGTATCGCGGCGATGGCCACGACGCCATCGGCGGCATCGTGGACCTTCGCCACGTGCGCCGTGCCGTGGAATGAGGCAGCTCGTGTGTCGACACCGGTGTTCAATGGCCGGCTTGGCGTTGTCGCAAGCGAGCTGCAACGTCGATTGGACATCGAGCAGTATCTGCAGCGCGGCGCCGCTTCGCAGCGATTGACCGGCCCGCGGCTCAATTGAGACGCGGGCCGCGAGGCAGTTACCGCTGTCGTGGTTCTCTCAGCAGATCCTTCTTTGCTGCTGCAAGTGACCGCACCAGGTCGCGACGAGGAACGCAGTCGGGATAGTGCTGTCTGAGCAGTTCATCGACTCGCGCGATCGCGTCGGAAGGATCCAGACCACTCGATGCAGAGCCTTGGTAGTACAGCTTGTTCAGGTCTTCATGCGGAAGATCGCGCGAGTCGGTGTACTCGCGTTGTACCCACTCGTCGAGTTCGGATCTCACGTGACCGAGTCGTCCGTAGGCGGATCCTCTCAAGCGTCCGTGCTGTAGAAGCTCCTTGAGCAGATTCCCGGCTTCCCGATGCGCTGTCAAAGGCATGCGTGCGTTCGGACGCCACGCGCCTCCGAAAAACGTCCGTCCATAGACGATCGCTTTGTTGCGGATCTGACCCGCGTACAGAGGCTTCCTGCGCGCCCTTTTTGCACGGCCATCACGAGCCCGCTCAGGGCTGACAAAGAGCGGCAGATACGACGCAGTCTCACCAGGCCATAGATCCTTTCGCACGGGCTCGGCCGCAGCATCGAGCTGCTGCACCAGAGTTGCCAGAATGTCAGCACGACCATCAATAGAAGTCAGAAGAAAAGCGGCAGAGCTGCCAGGGCTATGCATGCCACTCCATCGCGAGCTGGCGATCGCGGCGCCATTCGAGCGGGCCCAATCCTCCCGCTCAGGAATCCCAAAGCCGTCCAAGTACGGTTCGTCGACGACAACCATAGTCTCGGTAGCCGGGTCATGCCAGTACGACACGTGGTCGCGACGAGGCATTCCCTGCACCTTCTCCGAAAGGCGAGACAATTGTCCTGTGAGCGGTAGGAGCCCGGTGATCTCCATGAACTGCAGGCTTCGCGCAGCGCGGCACACTTCTTCCCTGGCGGAGCGTTGGTCGGTTAAGTCTGTCCTCGACTCAAATGCGTCAGAAGCATCTGACCGGAAGTAGCCCATTCCATGTATGCGTGTCATCTGGCTGGGCCGCAGAATCGAGCCCCATGGGCGTCGAACGAGCATGCGAAGCGTTTCTCGGCCGCATCGTCCGGCCTGATCGCGCCAGTACGCAGTGATCCACAACGGATAAAGCGGCTGCGCCGGTGGTTGCCTAGTCGACGACGCTGGTGCGCTGGTGAGCGCATTCCTGGCGTGGCGAAAATTCGAGAATCCCGCTCGTACAGCCGCGGCGTCGAGGGCGCGGCTGTGTGTGAGTTTCTGGTCGCGTTTGATCGAGGTGGCGAGACGCTTGATGCTTTCGATCGATGAGGGTACGACGGCAATAGATGACATGACCTGTTCTCCAAGGTCGCCGAAACATCGTCATCCGTCTACCGAGATCGAGCGCCCGTGAACGAAGCCATGGCCGAGTAGATCTCAACAACTGCGGCAGTGCTGATAACAGCTTTGCTTTGACGGATGGCATGCGCATGCCTAGCGCACGGCAATTCTATCACTGCGGGCATCCCTCGATGCTTACCAACCCCGTCAGCTATTGCTGGTATATAGATCAATGAGATAGCATTGTAGTGCACAAAACAGGACCGGTCATGCCGAAAGTCGAAGGACGACGAGCTGCTGCAGCAACTGCGTCTGATACAGCAGCCGCGCAACGAGACGGGATTCCTGCGATCGCTGGATCAACGTCCTACGATGCAACACCGACCGACGAGGTCTACGGCGAGCTTCAAAGGGCCTACGACTTCTTCAATCGCGAGCTGTTCGAGGGACGGTTGCCTGGTGTGCTGATCACCTTCACCAGGCGAGAGAGTGTGTGCGGATATTTCGCCGGTGATCGCTTCGCATCGAGTAACGCGAATCGTCCCGCCAACCGGAGAAAGGCGGACGAGTTGGCAATGAACCCCACTCTCTTTTCGATTCAACCGCTCGACGAGATATTGAGCACGGTGGCCCACGAGCAATGCCATCAATGGCAAAGACACTTCGGCAAGCAGAAGAGCCGCACCGGCTACCACAACGCCGAGTGGGGAAGGGAGATGAAACGTATTGGCCTACATCCCTCGTCTACAGGCGAGGTGGGCGGTGCTGAGACTGGCGATCACATGGCCGACTACATCATGGCGAACGGGCTGTTCGCCAAGAAATGCGCGGAATTAATTGCCAGCGGATTTCGGATCACGTGGTATGACCGTGTCGTGCCTATACAGCCGGTGCGGCCGAAGCTGTCGGAGCCAGTGCGCAGCGCTCTTGCCGAGATCGTGAATCCTTTAGCGACTGGCGACGTCGCTGGCTATTTGCTGGTCGAGGAGGCTAGTGGCGGCAGCGAGATCAGCGACGCAGGCGCTGGTGCGGTGGTTCCATTCGAACAACTGGACGTCACTGTTCGAGAAGTGAGTGCGGGCGTCGTGGCGAATTCCAACAGAACGAAATATAGTTGCCCCTCTGGTCTGCATTCGGTCTGGGGCAAGCCGAATCTACGGCTGAGCTGCGATGATTGCAATGGTAAGTTCGAGCCTGTTACGTCAGAAACAGGCTCTGTGTCGCGCGAGTTTGCTCGCACACGTCGCCGGCGCAAAGTGTCAGTTCAATGAGCGCTCGACCTGGGCGGCGTACTGGCACGCGGATAGGTAAAGTGCTCACTGCGTCACGTCACTGGGTCCAGAAGGCTCCGAGCGCGATTCCGGGAATACAAGCTGCGGCGAAGTGCTCCATTGTCGCTCTCGCTCGTCGTGCCGCGGCTGAACGAATGACGTTGAAGGCATTGGCGATCCGTCTCGTAATACCTCACAGCACATTGAAAGCAGCCCTGGCACGACGTGGATATCGACTCCCTGTTGGGAGCGCGCTTCTCGACTGCCACTTGCTCGCAATATCGGGGATTGGGCTCGCCGATACTCTTCGTGAGATGGCAGCATCCGGTTTGAGCCGAGGTGCGATCGCGCGTGACTTGTGCGTCGAACCCACTACTCTTCAAGCCGTTGCTGATCGGTGCGGGATAACGTTTCCGCGCACCATGACAATTCGAGATCCGAGCAACATCGTCGCAGCGATGAAGGCGAGAATTGCGAGCCGCAATGACCTGAGGGTTTTGAAAGCTGGTGGGGAAGCGATGCACCTGGCTGACTGGGCGCGAAAGACGTGTATTCCAGAAAGCACTATACGAGCGCGCCTCGCGCATGGCTGGAGTGTAGAAGACGCGTTGACGCCCAGTCCTCGCGGTACTGTTCGTCGAGGCAGCTCACGAATGAAGGTTGCCGCGGATACTCACCCATGGCGGCGTGCGGAACAGCAGCACGACGTGCTCGCCTCAGAGCACCAGGAGCTTCAGCAAACACGGAATGGTTTGGATTCAATGCGTCAACGACGCATGTATTCCCGTCGGAAGTCGCCGACGTAGATTAGCTCACGCGATAGATGTGACCGACATCGTCTGCGTTCACTACGGCGTTCTCGCTTACGTATGAGAGTGGGTGTACTTGCTCTGCCTGATTCATCGCGTGCGGACATCACGTAGCAGTGTGGAGCCTATGTGGGGTTTCGAAGATCGGAGATTTTTTCAGCTCGACTGCCAACGTTGACAGGCCGCGGGTATGCCCCATTGCGCTTATGTTCAAAGCCTCGATCAGGCTGTCGGTTGCGTTCATACCTGGGGTAGCAAACCGCAATACGAATCGCGACGTCAGGTCCATCTTCGAGTTGTGGGCGAGAGGTCGTTCAAATTCGTCCGTGGACCCGCTCGTCCACAGAAGAGCCAGCGCAAGCTTTTCTCGAAGGGCCTCAACGAAAAGGCGAAAGCAGCTCTCTGACGTTGAGAAGGTGTACCCCTCTTCGTCGATGAGGTCCCTGAGGGTGTCAAGCTGGAACACGGACCACAAGATCGCTCCAGCGTCCGCGTATCCCGACCTCAGAGAGAGGTAAACCGTCTCGCGCGCGAGTAAACGCCCAAGTAGAAAGGCATGTTGAGGTCGTTCCTTCTTTTCCTCTCGGATCGCGAACGCCAACGAGGTCACACGATCGAGTGGTTCTTCGCGAGCTTCCTCATCAAGAAGGCCACAGCTCATCGAGTAAATGAGCTTTTCTAGCCTCATTCGCTTCTCTGCCGACTCGCGCTGCCTCATCATGAGGAACTCGGTCGTGGATGGATCAACTGCGTACCACAATGGCCCGTCGTATTCGTACGAGAAGCCGGTGCTGTATCGCTTTACATCGGCTGTCGGAACC
The DNA here is from genome assembly GCA_038330215.1 of Gemmatimonadales bacterium. Classification (GTDB taxonomy): domain Bacteria; phylum Gemmatimonadota; class Gemmatimonadetes; order Gemmatimonadales; family Gemmatimonadaceae; genus JAABRT01. The sequence continues at coordinate 39,567 of JBBQNT010000001.1, read as the reverse complement.
ATGACCAGGCCGCTCGAATAGTCGGGCAGTCGTTTCAGAATTTGCCGGTAGTAGCGGTCAAAGTCCCTAGCTTCCGGAGACCCTGTGGCACATGTAGCCCGGAGGCGGCGGAGATCGTCCGTTAGCCGCGCACCCCAGAGCGCGGAACGTGCGCGACTCACAGCAGCTGCAAACTCGACATCATTCACGGCTTATCCCTTATATTTCGTAAAGTCCAAGGCGGCTCCTGATCAGTGGCATACTCGTACCATCCGGGAACATAGGGCGCGTGCGATTTGGACAGGGTGCGCGCCAATCGGGGATGCAAACGAACCCACTCTTTCAGTGACGAAAAGGCAGGCGACTTCAGAAAACGCCTGCCGTGGTCGTCGGAGATTCCCGTTGGTCCGTGTGCGATTCCGAACTCGTACGCCAGCGCATTTCGCCCTTGCGGCGAAAGCGCGCTTACAGGGATTCGTGACTCCCGCGTGTACTTGCAGACCCACCACTCACCGGCGCTTACTCTCATGTACGCTACGTCTTCTTCAAAGCGGACGATGCCGCAAACACCGAGAGCAACCTGACCTCCACCTTCCAATGACTTGAAGGAATGGACGGCGCCATTCAGGTAGGGCCCTTCATCTGTCGCGAACGCACGAAACACCATCGCTTCGATTCGGACGTGGTGAAATACGCACGACCACGACTTTGGAGTTGGTTGAGCTATCGCAGGTGCACGAGACAGCGCGGTAACCCTCTGCAATTCGCTTTCTTCATGAGCAAGAAGCGCAGCATCAAACCTTGATGATGCGATCAACGCAGACCACCTCTCGTAGCCATGCTCGCGTGCCACATTGTCCAGCGCCTCATAGTGCGTAACGCCAGTGCTGCGTTTCAGTTGACGGGCAGTTTGCCGTAACTTGGAAATCTCGATCGCATTCACGGATCAGTCCTTCAAGAACTGCTCGCTGGTTGCCCACGACCAGCCGCAGCGAAGGAATCACCGAGGGTGGGTCAAACACCGTCCCGTTCGGGTGCGCCCAAGGTGGGCAAGCGTACGCCGGCATGCGCAGGAACAGTATACAACCGGTTCCGCGCCGCATTGAATCCGCCCTCTGTCTGTGCCGAACAACTGCCTCCGCCGCGACGAACAACCGACCACAAAGGCGCCGTCAAACGCCCCCAATTTGCAGAAACGTCAACAAACCACCTCCAACTTGTAGCGTCAGCGAACAAGTCGCCCCAGCGTTGTAGTGGGTGGAAATCCCGGTTGGTCATGAACACCAGTTCCGGAAGGAACTTTCTGGACTCCCATTCCGACTCAGATGATCACTGCGCTCTGTCCGGCATGACGAAGACCTGGACCGGCTACTTTTAACTGAGAGCTACCTCTTCGGGCGACTGCGCCGCTTCATGGATTGCGCTTTACCGATCGGTTTCGATGAACGCTTTCGTTGTGCGCCGTCGTTGCCCCGCGTGTTCACCGTTGAAGCGCGACGTCGCGTGGGTCGGAGGGCTGCCTTCGACTTCGCGGGCCGACGACTGACGGCCGCAGCGATACCAGCAGCAGTGTGCAACTGCGTCAGCGCCAAATCCCTCAACACACGCCGTAGACGCGTCTGCTGGCCACGCTGCTCGGTCTGCTGGGCCTTGGCGGTGTTGGCCAGATCCGTTCGCAGGGCCGCCAGGTGCTGGTGCAGATGACCGGCATCCAGGACTCGCGCGGCTTCTGACTCGGCGAGTCGGCGTGACTGGTGCGCGTGGCGCTCGACCAGGTCGTGATGGGCGTTGGCCACGCGCACGTCGAGATCCGCGAGGGCCTGGTGATGGACGACTGCCGTGTCGGCCGCGGCCGCGATCTGTGTCTCGATTTGCAGCGTGCCGGTGTAGACCTGGTGACCAATCGCCTCCACCCGCATCTGCAACTGACGCAGCTCGGCCGGCAGTTCGAGGTCGCGCTGTCGGACCGTCTGCTCCAGCGTCTGGATCCGTTGGGTGAGCTGGTTGATCGCCGGCGTCGCCGATTGCTTCGTCAGCGCCGTTTCGATGCGCGCCAGCCAGGGCACGAGCAACGCGGCCAAGCGATTGTCGATCGCGTGATCGTCGTCGACCTTGGACGTCGACGCCGGCATCCGCTCGATCAGCGCACGCAGGTGACGCAGCTCCTCGCGGACACCGATGACCACGTTGACGCCTGAAGCCGTCGTTCGATCGCGCTGCAGTTGCCGTAGGGGCTCCAGCAGCTGCTCCTCCATGTGATGCAGTGCATCGACGATCGCGTCGCCTGGTGGCTTCTCCTTGTGCGCCAGCGCGTCGCGCAGCTGCTCGGCGGGCGTCTTGCGAACCTCCCGGAGTACGCGGCCGATGTCACGCATCGAGCCGCGGTTGCCGAGCGCAGCGCGGACGGAGCGCACCGTGACGCGATCGAGGGTGGGCAGCACTGCCAAGACGGTCGCCATGCTGACGACCGGCGGTGGGGTGTGGGGCAAGGTGTGCACGGTGGTTCCGGTGGGGTTGGCGTTACCATAGCGTAACCTATAATATGTGATTAATCCACCTAGAGGCGGCATTTATGGAGATATCGTTACCCTTGCTGTTACCATCGAACCGAACCCGCAACGCATGCACGATAAGCATACTTAGCGCGCATTGCGCCGCGTAACGCGTTTGGATAACCTGACGTGGCACCCCCAACCGAAGGAAATTGCCGATGAACGACCTCAACGCCGCCGGCGTGCTCACGGAGAGCGACCACGACGCCCTTGGCCACTACCTCGGCGCCGTTCTGACCGCCTACCGCAACGATGAGATCGCGCAGAAGCAGGCTGTCGCCGATCTGGCGCACGTCATCGCGGCGATCGACCAACGCGAGCTGCAGGAAGTGAAGAGCTGGCTAACCGATGGCAATGGCATCCAGAACCTTCGCGAGAACGCGCAGGCCCACAAACGCGGCCTGACGCGCGTCCGCGCGCGGGCCTAGCCTGCGATGATCACCGCGGCGATCCGCCTGCTCGAACTCGCCGGCGGCGAGCCTCGGCTTCGCGTGGCGCAGTTCGCATTCCCAAGCCTCGACGCCGTCCTGCAGGAAACGCACGCAGCGCCGTGTTTCCGGCTGATCGAACTTACGTCGCCGGACGACCAAGGCCTCACCTGGGAAGGCGTGCTGCGGCTGCGCCAGAAGGCGCTGAAGCTGCTGCACAGCAGCCTGATGCATGACGGTCTGCAGGAAGACGCCCATTGGCACTGGTCGATCCGCTGGGAGGTCAGCAGCGCGCCGCGGCTGCTGCAGTCGACGATCGGTGCGCTGAAGGCACAGGCCGAGATCTCGGCGCCAATGTGGGTGCTCGACATCGCGATCCCGCCCGAGCAGGAACGGACACGATATCGCGAGACGGTAGCGCGCTGGACGACTCTGCTGACGGACACGTCGCCGGCGACGCCACGTCGTGTCCTTCGCGGACCACCGCAGCCTGCGCAGGAAGATGATGAGGACATGTTGGACAGGATCCTCAGGCAGACAGAGCGATTTCGCGACAGCGTAGCCGTGGGCATTGCGCTGGCGCGCACGACCCATCACAGCAACCCCAAGATGGTGGCCACCCGCGCTCGCCAGAAGGGCCGGATTTTCGGTGTGTGGGACGGCAATGCCTATCGCTATCCCGACTTCCAGTTCGACGCGGCAGGCCAGCCGTTGTCTGATACGGCCGCACTGGTCGAAGTGCTGCCCCACGATGCGGATGGTAGTGGCCGATCGGCCACGCTCTGGTTGTTCGCTCCCGATCCCGCGCTGGGCATGCGCACACCCGCCGACGTCTTTCGTGCGGATCCGCAGCGTGTGATCGCGCTCGCGTGGCAACGCCGAGGAAATCACCATGCCAAGCACTGAGCCCGCACTGGATTCGCCGGCACCGGCAATCGTCGATCACGCGCTGGTAGTGGTCGACGCGCTGCTGCCGATGACCGTCGATGGCCATGTGCCGCTGCTGCCGTCCGAAGTCGCCGATCGTTTGCGGGAGTTTACGCGCCAATACGAGGTCGCCATGTCGGAGTCCACCGTGCGTGCGGTACGCGGTGACTGGACCACGTACGCCACCTGGTGCCGCAACGCCGGCGTCCCGCCTCTGGTGTACATTGCGCCGTCGACGGCGCCGGCCGAGCGCATCAAGGCAGAAACCAAAGCGCGAACGGATCTGCAGCAGTTCTTCCAAAACGCGATCGACAGAGGCTTGCGCCGCGCCACTCTTGATCGGTACCTGTCGACCATCCGCCTGGCGCACCGCGCCGCCGGCGTGCCAGATCCCACCGCGCATCCGATGTGGACTCTGATCTGGAAAGGCATCGCCCGCCAGCTCGCGAAGGACGGCCGCAATCGGAAACGGCCGGCGGCCCCATTGCGGCAGGCCCAGTTGACGGCCGTGCTGCAAGCTCTTGACGGCGATCTGCGTGCCCTGCGTGATGCGGCGCTGATGTGCTTGGCGTCCGATACGCTGGCACGCCGCGAGGAGATCGCACGGGTCCGGATCTCGGAACTCACGCGTCTTGACGGCGGCGCGGGTAGGCTGGAGATCCCGAGTTCAAAAACCGACGGCGAGGGTCACGGCCTGCTACGCCACGTCAGTGCTGCGACGATGGAATACATCGATCGCTGGATCCAGGCCGCAGGCCTTGAGCGTGGCCCCTTGTTCCGCGCCGTGCGCTTGCGCTCCGCCAAGCGCGGAAAAGAGGCGAAGCGCAAGCATGGTTCGCTTCGCACCATGCGCACTGCCGAGATCAGCCCGAACGCGATCGCACCACAGGAGGTCGCGCGAATCTTCAAACGTCGCCTGCAACAGGCCGGCATCGATGCGTCCCGGATCAGTGGTCATTCAACTCGCGTCGGATCAACGCATGACCTGGTCGCGCAAGGTCACTCCGGTTCAGCGATCGCTCGGGCCGCCGGCTGGGCGAACGATGCGATGGTCAACTACTACGCCAGAGAATTGTTGACTGTGGACACCGCGATGGCAATCGCTCGTGAACAACAGCCGTTACCAGCACCAGGACTGACGAAGCGGCTAGCTGACGACAAAGCATGAGCATCCATCGCGGGCTTTGATAACAAAAGACATATTCGAGGAGTGACCCAATGCGTCCTGACCAATTTCGAGTGAATCAAGCCTGGCTCGCGGTGAAAGCGAACGACGCGCCGCTGCTTCTGGCGGAAGGAGCGTTCAATATGTATTTGTTGATGGACGCGGCGAGCACCTACATCATCGGTCGCGCCGTCGCGCCAGTTGGCATGGAAGCGCCCGACATTCAGATGGTCTCCCATTTGTTTGCAAAGGGATGGCGCGAGCGAAAGCAGTGGCCCAAAATGCTGCTGCTGGAGGAAGGCGCATCCCCTGAGAACACGTTTGCTGAGGTCGGTCGACAGCACGGCATTGAGGTGCGGAAGGTTACCGCGCAGGAACTCGCTCCGATACTCGAAGGGATCAAAGAGGCCCTGGCCAATCTCTTCGCAAAGGTCAACGATCTTGCACATGACCAACCTCACGCCACTGCGCAGACGCCCGACGCCAGCAGTGCGGAGGAGCGTTCGCCTTACGCTCCCATCCGCATGCGAAATACGCCTTCATGGTTCATAGCACGTGATGCGGCTCGCAAAGGCTGGGTAACGCCGGACGGAATGGTTGCGTCCAACTTCTACCCGCACCTGCGTGAATCTCTCATCCATCCCATGCTGGATGGACTATTCGCAGCAACAAAGCGGGGCGAGGTACCGCCTGGAGCTTTGGGAGAAACCGCCGCCAAGATTGTCAGCTACGAGAAGTGGGTGCCCTTGATCGCGCAGTTCGAGGGTAACGGCCGGCAAATCTTTGATCTGCATGATCGATTGACAGAATTGCTCACGCACACCGATGTCAAGGACGCAACACTGTCTGACCTTCATACGCCGTACGAAGCCTTCTTTGTGCGCTTTGGCTTGCAAGAACAGATCCGCCTCCCCTTTGACGAAGCCGTAGGCACGTTCGAGTATGTCGATGGAGCTTACGTTGCTTACGCGCCTTGGGACGCTGCCGGTGCGAAGCGACTGAAAGTGGGATTCGTTACAGTGCACAGCGACGGCCGACAGGTTGGATACCCTGGCATGTTTTTCGACCTCTTGCCCCATGAGTTGCAAATGGCGGTACCTGAGGCGATCGAGGCGTCGATGAAGCGCCGTCTCCAAGAGGATGCGGACGACCCCGCCGCCGACGACAATTCCCGAGCTTTGAAGTCTTACCTGCGTGCTGAAATCGAAGACTCTGCGGTATTGATGCGGCACTGCGCAGCATTGCTTTTCAACAGCCTGTTTTATCTTGAAAGCATCGAGCATCATCTCCCTGAACCCACGCCTGGTCGGGACACACCACCTGATCGCGTTGCGAAATGGATGAATAGTCCTGCCAAGCGCTACAAGCTGAATTCGGCACTTACATCAGACGGATTTGCTGTCGTTCGCTTGGTAGGGGGAGAAGTAGACGGGCCTCCCGCGCAAGCAAGCGGCGAGATCGGAGGCGGTGTACGCGTTCACTGGCGGCGCGGCCATTGGAGGATGCAACCATATGGCCAACAACGGGCAAGTCGACGTCGGATATGGATCAAACCAATCTTGGTCGGCAGTGATCTGGCGAGCGGACCGGATGCGTCCCACGGCCACATCTACGTTCCGCCTGACGTGAGCAACCGGGTGCAGTAGAGGTCAAAACACTGACCAACGATCCGATCCATCAAGGACACCGCCGATGAAAAGCTCTGAGTCGCCGTACCGATCGCCGATCATGTCCTTGGAAAAGGCCATAGCAGCTTCTGCCTACACTGTGGCACCGGAACGCGAAGCCGCTTACATCGCTAGCACTGCGAATGTCTCAATCATATTTGCTGCGGGAGAAAAGCGCTTCGGTGTGCGCGTGAACACGGAAACCTACGTGGTGACCTTGCCGATCGCGACGCTCGAATACGTCTGGGCTTGCACCCACATGTTGCTTCGACTCTACGCGGTGTTCGAGGAAAAGCAGGCGCTTGGGTACGAAGCCGTGAGTCTCGCCGGCGATCCTGAATTCTGCACTCGACTCGATCTGTTCAATTGGGCGTTGAACAACATGCTCTATGAGGGCACCGGGTTGTGGCCACAGGACGCACCGCAGCCAAGTATCGAGACCTCGTCATGCACCGATGAGCTGTTTCTTGTTGCGATCGGCTGGATCCTCCATCACGAGATTGCGCATCTGCGCAGAAACCATGCCCAGGCGCATCGGATCTACACCAACCAACAGGAACGCGAAGCCGATGCCGATGCGGTCGGCTGGGTCTTGGGTGCGTGCGCAGATGCGCAGATGCGGACAAAGCGACAGCTTGGAATGGCGATCGCTCTGCTGTCGATGCAGTTCCTGGACGAACCGCAGGGCAGCGGCACCTATCTTGGTACGCATCCGCCCACGAGCGCACGGATATTTGATTGTCTCAATGACGCCAAGGTAGATCTCGATGGACTGGCCTACACGTTGTGTGCGATTGCGATGCACTTCCATCTTGGGCAACACTCGCTGACCAGTGAGCTGGATGGTGATTCGTTTCAGACCATCCTCGACGGCGCCCTACTCGCTTTCCGTACAGGTAAGCGTGAGGTGTCCTCATGAGCTGGAAGACCGTCCGGGCAGCAGATTCCCTGCCTGGGCTCTCCGCGCCGATCATGGATCCTTCAACGCTTTGGGAAGCGGCTACGCGTTGGTTGAATACCGCCACACGCGTAATCGCAACGGATAGCGTGGTGGCAAGCCGTTGGAACAACCGGGGCGTGCCGGTCGACATACTCCTGCGTCCGCTGGGCGCAGTGAAGGGCTGGCTCAATGACGGGAGTGGTGCATTCACAGCTGAGGTCCACGTAGCGACGCAGTGGATCTCGGAGGGAGGCTCTGTAGCGCTGCTCTGTAGCGCTTCTGATTGCGACTATGCGCGTCTAAGATACGACTACGACCGGCTGTACACCGCGATCGTCGATATGGTCACGCTGCGCATGAGCCTGGCCTTCCGCGGCGGCGCCGAACATAGCCAGTTCGACTCCATCGAAACATCGAGTGGCATTGTCACTCTTGATCGCGCCGGCATCCCGGCAGTCGATGTGGTGCTGGGGATCGTCGACGAGGAACGCCAGTGGCTGCATGATCTCAGCGAAGAGGAGGAGGCAGCTCAAGAAAACTATTGAGAAACAGTCCGTGTGGGTGTTTCAAAGAGACAGACTATTGCGGTCTCGTATTCGCAGGAGCTGCGACAGGCTGTCGCCAGTCTGCACGAGCGCAGCCCGTTCCCTCACTCAAGGATCCCGCCATGCCCATCGATGCCAGCACCGTCCAAGCCATCATGAACCTTCTCCTGCTGCTGGTGCTAGTAGTGATAGGCATTCGGCTCATTCGGTCGACGCTCGCTCGGCGCGCCTCAACCCCGTACGGCAGTTCGACCGATTCGGCCGTAGACGTCACCAGCCGGATGCGTCCCCTCGTCGACGCGCTGAACCAGCTCCCCGGTGTGCGCTGCGATACAGTGCGTGACCGGGGTTGGGACAGCGGTTTCGGCACGACGCTGGGTGGTCCACTGATCACCCTCAAGACACCGATCGGCACGCAGGGATCGCGCGACACCCGACCCGTCGAATCTATGCAGCAGCTAAGCGCGTTAATCGACGCCCAGGGGCTGCTTGCACCGCGTGCGGAAGGCACCGACTCGCGTCTTCGCTACGTTTGGGAGACCTCTGGCTGGTTTACCGCGGGTTTGCTGAAGTGGCGTGTTGAGTGCAAGGAACCGCAGGGGGAACGTGGTCCGTCGCCGGCGTTTGATCCCGCCCTCATTGAGCACGACGTGCAGCAGCTCGCGCGCCAAGTGGCCCGCCTCGCGCAGACGCTAAATAGTGGATCCCGCACCAAACAAGATGCGACGCTCGCCGGCAACCTGGCCTTCACGGAGACCGGATCCAAGGGTGGCCAGGTCATGCCGTTTCCGAAGCTGACTTGATCCGAAACGCGTGATTGCCAAATCCTACAATTGCCCTCGGCAAGGACCTTTCGCCATGACCAGCAACGCACATTCGGGCGCTTCGAGGAGCGGGGCTTACATAGGTGCGGATCATCGTTTGGTCTGGGACATGACACCAGGCACAAGGCTTCGCGCGATACATCATTTGCATATGGAGGAAGACCCGGACGAACCACGGGTTTTCACCGCCGGCGAGATTTATGTTGTCGAATCGATGCACCCAATAGCAAACCCGCCATTTGTTGGCATTCACAATGATTTCGGTGAGGTTCACCAAATGTGCGCTACGCACCTACGAGCCTGGTTTCGACGGTGCTGCTGAAAGCTACCACGCGGAAGAACACGCTCTCTTTGTTGAAGCTTCAATAGTCGCAGGAGGTATGACCGGTGGCCCGCAAGAAGATGGTTGATCAAGCTTTGTGGGCGTTCATCGACGCGACGAACGCCTGTACGCCCGGTGGTGGAATTGCCGGTTACCAACACATGCTGGAGCGCGTGGCTGCGACGATGGCATGTGATCACGGCGGCAAAGTCGTCGAACGCGTCTTCGCAGCCATTGCAAAACAGCATGCCGAGGAAGCTGCTACTGATGACAACGAACTCGAACCGACGAATTGACGGCGGTTTGTTGGCACGTCTAATCAGAGGTGTTTGCCGGTCGAAGAATTTGTCTGCTGGAAACTACGGCTTGCGGCGTCCGAAGCGAAAGTGTCAGGTTGAGGTTCCGGACTTAGAACAGACGAGTTCTCTTCGCGGGAACGGACGGATGCGGATTTCGGAGCAGCTGGCTCGCCGTTCCGGTTTCGCGTGGCCATATTCCGCTGCTGATCTTTCCAGCATTACTGGGTATGGGGCAACTCAGCGGACGACGTGGAGTGTCGGCTTCTTGGTCATAACGCAGAGCACCTGCGAGGTGGGTGCGACAGGTCAAAACACCACTGTCGTAGCCCCACTATACACACAATTTGCTCATTAAACGCACATATTGTGCATCCGATGCACAATATGTGCATGACGAGGCAGGGTTGTGCGCGTTATGCGCCAATGTGCTAAACCACTGAAATCCCACCGGATCATAACGGCTGCTGTGAATTCCAGTATTGCTCTAGCTGATGCAGGATTCCTGCATTTGTCTCATCTGATGCACAATGACTGCATGGTCTTATTTTATTAACATCAGAAGGTTAGTGAAGAGCGTGACCACAGTGGAAGCTATAGTGGCAATAATGGAAAGAATGATGTCTAACTGGCTAGGGCTGTAAGAGCCGCATCGGCGTGCCATGGAGCATTGTTTGACGCGGACGGCTGGCATGAAGCGGATGTCTTGTTGGGCGGAATCTTAGGCGCAGCTCCGACGGTTCCGAAGGGTTCCTCAGAGATTTCCTACGTGGGCGGCGGCGATTCGATCAGGTGTGCCTGCCCTACTCCGTCGCTGGCGTTAGGATTCGGTATCGGCAGCGCGAGGGCTGGCACGTGTGCTATTCGGCGATGGTATGGGCGGAGTGGCGTGCGTATGTGCACGTCTACGGTGCGGACCTCAGCATCGGTGAGTATTTCGAGCTCTACGTGAAGCGCGCCCGAGATCCGAAGATCAAGACGCCGAAGGCCATGGATGCGTCGTTCGCAGCGCCGCGGACGGATGCCGAACGCGAGATCAAGCAGCTGATCGATCACTTCAATACCGAACAGGCCTCCGCGCTTGAGTAGGAGGTGTTCAAGCAGAAAAAACGCCTGGCGGATGCTGAGCGCGGTCTTCTGGCCAAGACGACGAAAGCGGCCGTCGAGAGCAAGCGCATCGCCGGCGACAGGATCGAGCGGACGTTGGCGCGCCTGGCGGATCTTCGGCGAAGCGAGCTGCAGGATCGCGATGCGCGGATCTATCCTGGCTACTACGCACCGGTGATGATCTGGCGCGACGGCCGTCGTATGGCAGTTGAACTGCTGTGCTCCTGAGCTCTAAGTAGATCCGAGCGAATTCTGGGCTGTTCATGGCCGAGTATGGCTCTTCTCCGTATCAGTGATGTTCAGAGTTGGTCCTTCGCTATCGCCATCGCGGGCGCCAGGGCTCCTAAAATGCTCATGATGGGCGCGAACCTGTTTCCTTTCCTGAATTGCGCTGGAAAGAAAATCAATCGCTTGCTCAATGTCATTTTTCTCCATCACGCGATCGATGCACGCCTCAGCGAGCGTCGATGCAACACTTAGGATTTCGTCCACTGTGCGACTTAGATGGCGGGCAACTCCCTCAAGTCGATAAACCTCACCTCGCAACAGCTCGGTGGTTGCATCGCCTTTCCATCGTTCAAGCTGCTGCAGATACAAATCCACAAAAGTTGCCTGCTCCGAATAGACACGCACAACATTCTCGATGGTTGCGCTATCGAGCGCAGCAGGTCGATCACAAGTGCCTTTCAGGGAGACGAGTTGCTTGTCCGTCTCCGCACTCTGCTCCGCGAGCACAAGAGCAATTGCAGGAAGGACGCTGATCGGTTGCCATTGCGGCTCTGGATTCGCCATATTTACGACCTCGTCGTGGCAGTATTTGTTTCACACCGCACCAGCCGTCCAAGATCATCATATCAGGTGCTCATCGCAATCCGGCGCTCCCTCGGGATCGCGCACCGCCACATACTTTCGACTGAGCGCGCGATCTCATACAAGTCCAGTTCGATCGCTCATTACGCTTTCGAGTTTTGACGAACTGCTTATCAACCGCATCCTGCCAAACGTCCGCGGAGCGGATCGCCGGCGGTTAGTCGGCGACAGTCGCGCTGGACGAGGCTGCAGGCGCAAGGATGGCGCCAATGCGCATGGATGCGCGATAGGCCGCGGGCGGCATGGAACTATGTGTTTCCGAGGAAGTCCGCAAGCCAGACACCGTTCCCATCGCCCGTCGACCACGGCAGGCCAAGGTCATCTTGAACCTCCGGGGCGGTCTGACCCACGACCTTTTCCAATGGCACGAACAGCATGATGACCCCCATGCCCGGTGGCGGCACCACATGTTCTGGTGGAATGTCGATCCCGAAGCCACCGACGATCGCGCTGGTCAGCAACGTGGAGTTCGGGTTGGGCATTGCACGACGGTGGTCGTGGCTCATGGGATCCTCAACGTGGTTGCGCAAAGAGGTGGCAGCTCGTGGGGTTCGAACCTGTTGATGCCTCGGGTGCCGAGCAGGACGACTCCCACGTGTTGTAGTCGACGTAGGCGACGTTGAAGAAATACGTCGTATTCGGCTGTAGACGGCAGGCCAGCGGGTCGAGACTGTTGAGTGACCACACCAGTCTGCCGTAGCCGCCACTGTAGTTTCTGCATATTCCATTTGTGCTCGCCGGCGACGTCGGCGGCAGGTTGACGAAGTCGCCAGCGCACTTGCTGAGCACCACGAGCGGCATGCCGACGTTCGCGGCTGGTGGTACCCATTCAACCGATCCAAACGTCTCAATCGTCGACGACCCCGTTCGGAATTCCAGCGCGATGAACTTCCCGGCTTTCACCGCCAAGGTGCCATTCGCGGTACGAGTCGGCCAGGGCTGGCCTTGTCCGTAAAAGTAGTCCCATGACGTTGTGGCAACGGTTCCGAGGGGCAGTTCGCTGTTCCCCTGCAGGAAGTTGGTGTTGGTCATCGTGGTCTGCCTGGTGAGCCCGGCGATGGGCACGACGGCCGAGCACGAGCTGGTGCCGCCACCGACCACGACGGCCGGCGCCGTCGAGGTCCTGGTGCCAGCAGCGTTGGCGCACGAGATCGAGAATGCATACGTACCAGCTGTAGCGATCGACAACGGACTGAATCCCGCGGACGAGGTCGGCCGCGTACCTGACCACCCCGACAGCGTGATCGTCGATCCGTCCCTGGTCACACTACCGGTGCAACTGGTCGCTCCAGTGGTCGCCCAGGTCAAAGTGACCTGGGCGCCGATCGAGATCTCTGTCGGCGTCGCGGTCAGCGAGGTCGTGAACACAGGCGCTGCTGGACCACCTCCGCTGCCCGGACAGAATCCATCACCAGGGACACCAGCAGCCAACGATGTGTGGAAGACGATGTCACCGGTGAGTGGATCGATCTTGACGGCCTGAGAAGCCACAGGGAGCGCGTAAACGCCGCCGCCAGCGAGAGTGACTAGGACCAGCGAAGCGTCGAGCGTGGCAGCCGGGGCGAATGTGCTGGCGCTGCGGGATGCCGGGGGACAGAAGCCGTCGCCGGCGACGCCGGCGGCGATCGTCACCGGCACATGCACATCCCCCGTTCCGAAGGGTGATACCCGGACTGGCTCAGATGCGTTAATCGGAATACGGTAGATTTGCCCGTTGGGGAGCGTCATCACCAAGCTGGAGGCGGAAACCATCTGCACGCCGAACAGCAGCGTTGCAATTGCAACGCGTCGAACTACAGTTTTCGTGAACATCGCAGCCCCTCATTGGTCCGAGAATGCAGCAACGCGTGATGTGCGTATTGCTACTGGAATACGCACAAACTGTACCATGATTTGAGGGCCGCGGTTGCAAAATGCCCGAGTCGAATGCGCTGCGCTGGTGGACGAGTCATGCCGTCGATTCGGCATCTGGGGTCAGGGCTCAGGGGGTAAGCGGACCGCAGGGCATCCCAAACTCGTTGCTCTGTAGTGACCGAAGGTCACTCGAACTGGTTGACGAAGATCGGCGTTTCGACGGGGGGCGTCATGTTCGGCGCCGCCACTTCCCCGGTGCAGCGGACGTCGGTGTCGAGGCTGTAAATCTCAAGAATCAACGGCAGATCTGGATGCGTCTTCTGCCGAATGGTGAATGCCTCACCACCCGTGATGCGCGACCCGAAGAACGATGTCGAGGGACTTCCGACACCAAAAAGCACTGACGAAGTGCCACCGACGCTGGGAAATTGACCATTGGCCCGCCGGCAGTTCGTAGCCGTGGTGTCATCAACGAACAGGGTCATTCCGAGTGGATCGTAATCCCAAAGATCGGTGGACGTGATGCCGTACCAGCGGCCGTCGATCTTCATGTACGCGCCGTAGGCGTTGGATTTCGCGAACGCCGCCGGCAGCTCGCTGCCGGATCCGGCCGCCGCCGTCAGCGTCATGGTGAGACATGCCAGGAGCACCACGAGAAGCCGCGAGCGGAGCGATATCTTCTGGTTGGGCATGAGGAGCCTCGGCGGGTTCTGTGTGAATAGATAATGTACTTCACAGATCTTACAGGCTCCGCAGGTTTAAGGCTAGACGACACTCAAATTTGCACGCGGAAATCACCGCATCGAAGGCCCGCCGCGCGAGCCATGGGCAGCTGATGGCTCCTGCCCGTGCGCGAGCAGTGCGATGCGCAGCTGGACGTAGTCGACGTTGATGCCCGCCAGGGCGTCGAGAGCTGCCTTAAGAGGCTTCAGGAGGGACGTACCGCCCGCTTGACGCCGGGCAGCCGCCAGGTGCACGGCGATCAGCGTCTGAACACGCTGGTCAGCTGCATGCTCCGGGGCGACATCGCCATTTGTGATCATTTCGGACAACTGGAACGACACTGACGCTGGCTTCACGCCGCAGCGTGCGGCAATCGTGTCGTAGTCCGCCGGCGAGATGCGATTGGCGTGCTCGATATGCTGCGCGATCGCATTCTTGATCGAGATGCCACCGCGCTCCTGCAGGGGGCGCCGGCCGGCGGCGCCGGCGCCTCTTACAGAAGCCTCCGCTGCAGGGGCGCGGCGCTGAGAGGTTTCCTCGGCCGCGGCGCAATGAACCGTGAGCGTCTCGATCAAGCTGCGGCGGACATCGTCTGCGCCATGACGATAGATCATGGCGTCGAGAATTCGTGCAGTGGTCAATGCGTCGCCAACGGCGCGATGTGCGCTCACCTGGTCGACGCCGTAGTGCAGCGCCAGGTCAGCAAGCTTGCCGCGCTCGCCGTGGCCGTTGGTTCGCCACACGTCACGAATATCGAGCTGCACCGCCGGTGCGTCGCAGGGCTGGCCTGCTCGCGCAAGATTCTCCTGCAGAACACGAACGTCGAACGCCGTACTGTTGAATCCCACGATTGCAAACTTACCGAACATGGCGGCGATCGCCGGCGCGATCGCCGTGAAATGCGGCGCGTCGCGTACGTCGCGATCTTGGATGCCATGGATCTTGGTTGCGTGCCATGGAATGGTCACCTGCGGATTCACGAGCGTGCCGGCAACTTTTACCTCGTTGTCTGAGGTGACGACGACGTACCCAAACTCAACGAGCGCTACCGGCGTCTTGTCGCTCGGCAGACCGGTCGTTTCGACATCGAGCACGCAGATCGGCCGCCCGATGTCACGGGCCAGGCGTGCGATCAACGCAAACTCAGATGGCTCGTAGCTCAGGGCTGAATTTTGCATGGCATTCGTCTCTCAAGGTTGAAGCGTCTGCTGCAGGCCTGCAGGAGCGAATCGACTACTTCGTCCGCTTTCTCGGGCTGCGGACCGACCGTTTCGAAGCTGTCGACGTTTCCGCTGCAGCAGGTGTCGCGCAGCTGCTGCAGAGATCCCACTCGACCCACCAACATCCTTCAGGGCAGGCGTTGAACTGCGTGCACTTGCAAACACGGCATTTGCGCTCGGTGGATGCTGCGACAATGCTCTTTCGCGCGGTCGGCATTCGGTACTCCTGGGCGTCATGTGGATGATGGTCAGAATGTCATCGCGATTGCTTGGTCGACCGCGTCGTTGTCGACATCGACGTTGAGGAAGTTCGTGGTGAGTTCGCCTTTCACCTTGATCGAGATCGCCGCGGTGCGCGCCGGCTTGAGATATCGCAACTTGTCGGGCTCAATCTTGAGCTTGCGGCAAGCGCCATCCCAGTACATCGTGTCGAGGCCGAGCAGAATCTTCGTGCCGCAGTTGCCCAGAAAGTCATCACTGAAGTGTGTGGGACTTTGCGATGCACACACCAGCCCAACGCCGAACTTGCGCGATTCCTTGGCGAGCACTGAGAGAGGGTTCTCGGGATTTTGATCGAAGAATATATGTGCTTCGTCCACGACTATGAGATCACGCAACTCAGATTGCACACCGCGCTGTCTCGCCTCCTGAAATATTTGTTCCAGACGGAACCGTACGAACAGCTTCTTCTCGTCTTCGGGCAACGAGCGAATGTCATAGCCCCAGACGCTCTTGCGCGGTTCGAACGGCGGCGCCTCGGGCCGAAAGATCCCGGTACTCGCGAGATTCTCAAGGCGCTCCACGATCGTCTTGAGCACCTCCTTGCTGTCATATCGAATGGCGTCTTCAAGCTCACGACCGGTGCGGATCGAACGCACCGCTTGCTCGAAGGCGGCGAGAGAGGCATCGATGGCTTTCTCCAGCTCGGCATCCTTGATGTCGGCTTGTTCGGCATCGTGTTCTTTGGCCAGGGCCCGAGCCTTGGCATAGAGCTGTCCAGCCTTCTTGTTGACAGCTTCAAGCAGCGATATCGCCTTTGCGTTGGTACCGAGATAGATGGCCTTGTGCTTTGCGCGGGCGAAACGCAACGCGTCGACAAGAGTGGGTGATTTTTTTGCGTAGCCGCGAACCATTTCGCCGGCGGTCTTCCACGAGTTCGGGTCCGTTTCGAAGTAGCCATTGGCCGCATAGAGTTCGAGCAGGATCGCGCGGAGCACAGCCTCCTGCCGAGCACCGAGTTCGCGCGACGTTTGATTGAGCGCGTTGAGCAGGCCCTGAATCTTTCGTCGGATTCCGCCGAAGTGCGGATCCGGATCCACGCTCAATGGATTCAAGCCGTAGAGCGTGCTTTCACTGAAACGCACGACTGAAGCGTTCGGCATCGACACGACCCCGTTTCCGTCAAGCACGATGTCTCCGTGCACGTCGAAGACATGGACTCGTAACGCACTCTGGCGCGTCATTCCTTCGATCAGGCGTCGAAGCGTGTGTGTCTTTCCGGTACCGCTGGATCCCACGAGAAGCCAGTGACCATTGATGGCCCGCTGTTCGTCCCACAGGACAGGAACGTCCTTGTTTTGCTTTGCGCGTTCATAGGAGCGCAATCCCAGTGCGAGCTTCATGGTCGCTTACCGCAAGCCTGGAGCTGCACGAACGATACGCTGTGTCGACGCGAGTCGCTCCTGCGCCTCAGCACCGGAAAGATGGGCATGCACGGTCGGCCGCTGATGGTTCTTCCGTACGAGCACGATCATTCGGTCGACCTCGCCCGCGCTACGCAATTCGCCGCCCTCCATCCACGCTTCCACGACGTTGTCGACGACCGCATCGACGTCGATGCTTTTCTCTACATCAACCACCTGTGTCCAACGATGACCATCCGTCGCGATCAAAACGATCCCGACCTGGTCGCAGTTGATCTCAATTGCGTGGTCACGCATCTGGCATGCTTTCGAGGCTTCGCCATGATCCACACGCGGAACACCGGAGTAGCACCCGATGAGCTTCGTGGATCCGTCGTCGCCCACGACCACGTGCGTGATCTCGTCCCATTCGATGATGATCGCGTCAACAGGACAGTTGGACGTCCAGCCTTGCACTACGCCGCCCTCGATGCCCGCTTGGACGACGATGCGATCACCACCGGCGTCGATCCTCGCGAGCAGTGCCTTGCTATGCGCGCTCCATCCTGTCGAGGCCTGCAGCACGCTGCGCAGGAACTCGCGATCGCTTGCAGAGAGGATGAGCGGCGTGACCTGGTCATGGGCCATGTCGTTGCTGGCAACGTGTTGCCGTTGACCAAGGCGCTGCAACCAGAGGTCAGGATCGGCGGCAGGCACGTGCCACCCGAACAGACTGCCGGAGACGGCCGCTTCGATGTGATGTGGCAGTGTGGCCTGGTCATTCAACTCGTCGATAGGACGCGTAGTCGAGATCCGCGCGAAACCAAGTTCGCCCACGGTGATGAGGATGGGTGTGCCCTCCGTAGGGTGTACAGCGTAAATGTCCTTTACTGGAAACTTCGCGGCGATCTCGGATGTGGCGATCTCGGATGTATCGGTGCTCATGATCTTCCCCTATTTGTGGTTTCAGCGGCGAGTCGGTCCGCGACTCGCGGTACCCGGATTGTGTACGTCGATAAAGCGACGGCAGTCGTCACTTGAGGTAAAGCAGCCGGCCGGCAATGCCAAGCCCATACGATTGGCCAGGTTCTGCGCGAACTGCAATTGCCGGTCGCTTGGTCGCCCCGATTCACGCTGCTTCGTCAATTCTGTGCCGTGTTCATCGATGAACTTGCGACATGCTTCGAAGCTGGTCCGGATGGAATCCGGCGGCTTCTTGAGCCCACGCGATTCAGCGATCTTTTGTGCGTACGCCAGCATCTTGTCTGTGGGCGCGCCATCTCGCGCGGTGCTCGTGCGATCGCTCTCCACACGCTTTGCCGGGGCGCTGCCGCGGCTTCGGCCGCCGCCGCGGTTCGCGGCCGGCGATCGAGTGGAACGAGCGGATCGGCCATTGGAACCTGCCTCGCCGCTCATGTCAGGAGCTGGAGCCGTACGCATCTCGCCGAGCAGCCGGTTCACCTGCTGCAACACGCGATCGACGAATTCCTCTCTCGCAGCCTCGGGCAGTTTGCCTTCCGCAAGTTCGGAGAGACGGTCTTCCCACAACGCGGTCAGTGCTGGATCGCATAGCTCGTCCGGAAGGAAACCGATGAGCGCTCGACCAGCTGGCGTTGACACGATGGTGTTCTTCCCGACCGGCGCGATGAAACTTCGATCGCGCAGCGTCTTGATGATGTTGCCCTGCGTCGCAGACGTTCCGATGCCGGACGTTTCCTTCAGGCGCGCCTTGACGCGTGGATCGGTGCAGAACTTTGCAATGGAGTTCATATCGTCGATCAACGTGCCCTCGGTGTACTGCTTGGGCGGCTCGGTACGCTTTCCTTCAACACGCGCAGTCATCACCTGGCTGCGCGTGCCATTCGGGATCGACGGCAAGGAGGCCTTGTCGTCGTCCTCGTCATCTTTCTGATTGCCAAATACGCTCTTCCAGCCCGCGGTGATGGGTGTACGGCCAACAGCCGTCAGTGGAATCCCGTTCGCATCGAGTGCCGCCTTGGTCTCGTCGTAGACGTAGTCGGGCGACAGCGACGCGATGTAGTGCTGAGCGACCAGCAGGTAGACGCGTCGTTCATCTGGCGAGAGCGCATCCAGACGCGCCGGCACGAGCGTTGGGACAATCGCATGATGTGCCGTGGTCTTGCTGCTGTCGAAGACAGACTTGCGCACGACAGGTTGAGCCGCTGCCTTCTGCGCGGGCCCACCGAGCACATCGAGCTGCGCCAGGTGCGTGAGGATCGGTCCGACGTCGGCTTCCTGCTCATTGGGCATGTAGGAGCAATCGGAACGCGGGTAGCTCAGGATCTTGTGCGTTTCGTACAACGACTGTGCAACCTCCAGCGTCTTGTCGGCGCCGAAGCCAAACTTCTTGCTGCAAGCCTTTTGCAGATCCTTCAACGACATCAGCTTCGGCGGTGACTGGCGCTTGCGCTCGGTCTGGACCTGCAGCGGCCCTTCGGCGCCGATCACTCGCTGCGCGATCTCTTCAGCTGTTGCTCGTTCGAAGAGCCTGTTCTCTCCGCCAGGTGCATACTTCATGACGAGCGACTGCCCGCTCGCATTGACATCAGCTTCGATCTCGAAATAGTCGCGAGGGACGAACGCTGCGATCTCTGCGTCCCGTCGCACCACCAAGGCGAGCGTCGGTGTCTGCACGCGCCCGACAGATCGAACGCCCTGCGCTCCGCCAGCTTGCGCGATGAGTGTGGCTGCGCGTGTGAGGTTCATACCGACGAGCCAGTCAGCGCGAGAGCGGGCCTGCGCCGCCCAATAGAGCGGCGCGGTGCTCTTTCCGTCGCGCAACGCGCCGACTGCTCGGCGCACGGACACGGGATCCAGCGCTGACAACCACAGGCGCTTGGTCGGCCCGCGGTACTTTGCATGGTCGAGGATCTCGCGACCGATGCACTCGCCTTCGCGGTCGGCGTCCGTGGCGATCACGACCTCGGACGCGGCCTTGATCAGTTCGCAGACGATCTTCAACTGCCCTGCACGAGCGGATGCGGGACGAACGCGCCACCGTTCCGGCACGATGGGCAAGGTGTCCAGTCGCCAGGCTTTGTGTGCAGCGTCGTAGTCATCGGGCTGCAGCTGTTCGAGCAGATGCCCAAAGCCCCAAGTGAAGATGCCGAGCTTCGTCTCGATGCAACCGTTGCGCTTTCCGATGATGCCGACTGCCGTAGCGACGTCGTTTGCCTGGCTGGGCTTTTCGAACAGCCACACAGTGCTCATGACTTACTCCTGGTCCGTTTCTTCGAGTGTGTATTGTACATATATTACACACGTCCAGTCGAAACGGCCCCAGTATTTCAGGCAAACAAAAAGCCCGCGTCTCCGCGGGCTCGGTGCTGGCATGGAATTGCGATCAGCCCATGCGCATGCTCTTCGATGGCGATGACGACGGAGTCCAATCCATACCACTGTCGAGCGTTCCTTCGAGCTTGTTCCGAAGCGTCTGATGAAGGCCGGTCTGCGTGTACTTCGACACTCGCGCGAGCATCTCTTCGGACATGCCGTATGCGCGCCAGTATTCGGGCAGTCGTGCAACCTCGCGCAACACCTTCGACGCGATCTCGCGACCTTCCTCGCGTGGCAGGCCGAAAGCCTTCGAGCATCGGTCGATCCATTCCACGCTAAATTCCGGTCGCGCCGTGCCCGCCATCTTCAACGCGTGAGGACGCTGATGGTCGGGGTCGTCGATCATCAGTCCGTGGGATGGAGCGAGGTTCCAGCGATCGCCTCGCTGCAGCAGTTCGAATTGACCAAGGTGATCATTGGACACTTCCGAAAAGGCATTCAGCATCATGCGGCTGTACAGATCCCGCACATCCGTGTCCGGCTGAGCGCTGTTGACCTCCAGAAATCGCGCCATGTCGACGTAGTCGAGCTGCGTTCGCTCGGTGACATCGAGCGCAACGAACATGCTGATCTTGTGCGTACGCAAACTGGGGACATTGTCCTCATCATCGAGATCGCCGGCGTTGTCCAGCGGCGGCAGTGCAACGGTGTCGCTGCGCTTCGTGAGCAACAGCGCTTCACCATGGCCGTTCGTCGGTTCATAGAGCAGCCGATCGACCGTGGGAATACCGGACATCTCAGAGGCCTTCAGCAGCCCGGCCTCCAGACGCCCTTCCTGTTCCGATTCCATGATCTCTCGTGCCGCGCCAGCCACCCAGAACTGGCCGTTGTGGCACACCTCGACCGTGAACGCTTCCGACCTGTTGGTGGCCAAGGCCCACTGATCCTCCGGCCGACCGATCGTCGTGCCAGTCGGGATCCCACCGCGCTCGGTAATTTCGAGCACTTTGCGATTGATCTCGTCGTTCAACGCAGAGAGCGCTTCGAGTCCAGGCGTTGCGCGGAAATCGAGTCCTTCCGAGCTGCGCACGAACATCATCCCGCCGCTTCGCCAATCACCAAGCGCTGCCAGCGTGGCGAGCTGCTCGAAAGGCGAGAGCTTGAGGAACCCAGGCGAACGCATCGCGATCACCTGGCGCCCCGCTTTGCCCGGCAATGCGCTCTCGAAGACGCTATGGAGATCCGTCCGCGACTGCGGACCATCGATCAACTCGCCGGGCAGCAGAAAGACGCGCTCACCGCCAACACCATCGGGTTCGCGTGCGGTGTAGTCGAGTTGCGGCGCGAGCGACGGCCCGTGGTAGTCCTTCGCGTAGATGAACCCACCACCGTCACCATCCTGCGGACCGCGAATCAATCCTGTTCGCTGCCAGCGACCATTCAAGTCCTGGGTGTATACCGCAATCGTCTCTCGCATAGTCAGCCTCTCTCAGTCTCTCAGTGGGTACAACGTCAGCCGTAAAAGCGCTCCGGGTTCGCCTCTTCCAAAGCAGCCAGCTCGCGCTCATGTTCATCGGCTTGTCGCTGAAATTTGGCCAGCGCAGCGCGATCACGGGCAAGATCCATCTTCGTCAGGGTAGGCAGGTGATCCATGAGTTGCATCGCGCGCAACCACGCGTCAATCGCAACACCAGTGTGCCCGTTCTCCATACGCTGATACGTCATGCGACTGACGCCCAGCAGGAATGCCATGTCCTCCTGACGGACACGCAGAACTTCTTCCCGAAAGGCGCGCAGGTGGCGCGCCATGCTGTCCATTCCGACCTTGCGTGCCGTGGTCTCGCGAAGCGCGTTGACACGGCGGGTGATGCTTCTGCCATCAGCGAGCGTTCGCACGTTGTCCGATTGCGCAGGAGCTGCCGAATCGGGCTCGTCGGGTACTGCGGGAGTTTCGAGCACGATCTCTTCGTCGACAGCACCGGCAGGCGGCCAGGCTCCCTGTGGGGCTGAGGTTTCCACCCCAGTATCAACGGCGTCACTTTTCTCACCGGCGGTAGTCAACATGGATACGCACCTCGCTGCAGAATCTTATCCCTGCATCTTATAAGATGCAAGATCCATACGCCAGCGACTTATGCTCCATATTTGGAGCGCGAAATTCAGGTATGATTCACTCGCCCGAATGCAAGCTATGTTCGAGGCTCGAACTGATCAGGAGAAGCGACATGAGCAGCTGGACTGATGAAGAACGTGCATCGTTCGTCCACAACGCACGTGCACTGGCACCTGGATTTGCGCTGATCATTGGTGTGATCGCCATCTTCGTAGGCGCCGCATACATCAACTGAGGCTCAATCGCTTCACGTTGCGCGGCCGGTCTACGAATTCTACGTCCTCAGGTTCCGTGTTGCGGTCGGTGGTTGGCGCACGCGGTTGCACGTAGTTCGGTGTTGATGGTGTCGGCGTCGTTGGTTCACTCGAACCCCGCGCCTGCTGTTCGGCACCAGATTCGATGCTCTTCCCGTTGAGCGCGCTGACGCGCATGCCTTTGCTCTCGGCGTACGCCATGGCTTCGGCGCAGAAGGAAGCATTGCCTCGGATGTTCACAGCGGGCCAGCCCTTTGCAATCGCAAGTTCGACCATGAGCCGCGCCTCGTCGACAGTCTGCGTCGACGAGGCGAGCGAATTGCCTCGATCGAGCACGATTGCCTTCAACGAGCGGTCGCCGAGCTGTATGCCTGCCACCGATCCATGGGCATCGCTAAACAGAATCTGCGTGACCTTGAGCCTTGCCGAAATAAGGGCGGACGCAGTACCTGCGCCATAGTGGCGATCGATCATCTGCTGCCGGATTGGATCAAAATACGCGTTGGCAGCGAACTGGTCGAACTCACTACGGCCGCCAGCGCGATCGGCATTTGCACCGTCTCGTGAGCGCCGCGGCCGGCGCTTCATCGCTTCCTCGGCCGCACGCTGATCCGCATGCTTGCGCTTACCTTGCGCGTTCTCGTTCGGCGTAGACGAAGTCTCGTCTACGCAGTCGATGATGGCTTCGTCGGTATCGTCGAACATTGGTTATTTCCCCTTCGACACGACGGCGCCTGCAGCGGACTTGGCACCCTGCCCCACTGCACTCGCACTCTTGGCGGCCGACATCACCGCACCGGCGCCGGCGGCGCCCATTGCTACGATCGGCCCTGCAGCTTCCCGCACATTGCTGATCGAGCCCGCCTCGCCCAATGAGTCGCCGGCGCCGATGAAGCGCAGTGCGCGATCGGGAACCAGATAGATCAGCGCGAAGGCCTGCTTCGACACTGCGATGACCAACGCGACCAGGGCAATGAGATAGGCCGCGGTCGAGATGATGCCGAAGGTTTGACTACCCATGCTTGCGTCCATGAAAAGACGGAACGTCGTTCCAAGCACCAAGCTCATGAAGCGGACGACCAGGATGGCGGCAACGAAACCAAACACCATCAGCACCGGCCGCAGCAGCAACGACAGCATCAAGACCCATCCCTGCTTGGCTCTCTCGCCGGCGAGGCCTTCGCCCTCCGGCCACACATGCGCCGCCGCCCACATCGGCGCGATCGCCACGCCTTCGAGCAAGAGCAGCACCCATGCGAGCGTGCCGAATGTCCAGTAAATGAATGGAATCATAGGGAGGTAGTAGGCGAGGATTACTAGCGGCAATCCGAGGCCGATGATAGTCGGCACCATCATCATGAAAATGCCTATGGAAGCGCCCAGCCCAACCACCAAGGCACCCAACGTCACCGCAATCAGGAACATGCCAGATAGGACAACCTCCAGCGTGTTGAGTCCTGCGTGCCCGAACTGCTGGAGCTTGATGATGGGGTCGTCGCCGGGGTCACCGATCATCACATGCACGAGCGACTCGAAGATCCCACGACACCACGTCGACACGATGCCCGTGGCGTTGTTGAATGCTGAGTTCCACAACGCACTGGGGCTCAACGAGCTGGTCACGCTGTCCCACCAACCAGGTTCCGAGGTGTCGCCGGCGCCAGCTGGGCTGACTCCGGCCTCGGCCGCAGCGGTGTCCACCTGGCCGGTCCCCGAGGTTGCGCGCGTGATGGTTTCTGCGCTGTCGACGAATGGTTTGATGTCGTCTCGTAACGATGCAGGCATCTGGTCCAGACGCGCCCCTCGCGTGATCGTCTCTGTCTGCGCACCTTCCTGCACTGCGTTGGATGCCCCTGCGAGCGTGTTGTACCAAGCCCCCGCGGTAATCCAGCCGCCGTTGCCCGCTCGCTGAATCGTCAACTCCCTTGCCTCCTGCAGCGCGCCTGACGCCGCAGTGCCGTAACGTCTGATGCGCTCGGACTCAGCGATCGCGTACGCGGACTCGATCGCCAGCAGTTGACGGCGAACATCGGTACCACTCAGCACACCACCGGCCACCATGTCGGTGGCTACCCGCATCGTGTCGTCCGACATCGCATGCAAGTTCGCGACCTGCTCATTCGCGGTCGCGAATATCGCTCCGCTGAGCGCACCGCCAGGTGGCATCGTGTGCTCGACCATCACCTCCCCGCAGACTGCTTTGGCGCCGTACATGGCGCCCTGCCCGTCGAATCGAACGCCACCGCGCACGACGAACGCGGCCGTACCAACGCCGGCAAGATCGCCCTGCGATTCATAGTACGCCGGGGCACCAGCTCGCGATATGGCGCGACCAACCTTGATGACCTCGACCCCAAAGCTTCCGTCCCCCGCCTCACGAGCCACGGCTTGAGCGCGTGCTGCGCAAACTGAGGCGTTGAACATGGCCGTCACAGTCGCTCGGGAGTTTGGCGTGGACATAATCGTCGCTGGCGCGTTGCCTTGACTCATGTACGACAGCGACCCCGTCCATGCTTGGTCAGCAAACATCGAACCCAAGGTACCGATCCAGAGCACGAACGCTTGCAGCATCGAGTATCCGCCTGGAAGGGGCGTGAGGAATCCCAATCCGATAACCGATCGGAGTGGCACCCACAGCGATGAATACCGCTTACCAAGAACACTGCCGTCGTGAGCGCTTTGGGCCAAACCGACGAAGAAGGTCAGGATCATCGCGAACACGGCTGCAGTGAGTGCCACGATGTTGATCACGTTCGAAACTGCTCCGATGAGCGTTCCGTTGTTGCCCGCCATGATCGAGGCAAGCGAGGACGGATCGACGCCAAAGATGTCGCGAAAGGCAGAATCGGCACTGACGCTTTGTGCGAGACTGACACTCGACATCGTTGCCGCGGCTGCTCCAAGCAACATCCGCTTTGACATCAGAACATGCAGGATGGATTTACTGTTCGCGACTTTCATGATTGTCCCCTATGGCGAGCACCGGAGGTGGCGTCGCACTGCGATCTACCCATTGCTCTAAGACGCCAACGATGCACAGCATCGCGACGACCAGGCCTTGACTGTCACCAATGAAGCGAGCGCGTCGACCGGTCATGCTGTCCGGATCGTTCTCGATTGCGAACGGCCAACTCGCGCCACCTCGATCGAGCCACGTGTCTTCGAAAATACGATGCGCTTGCGCGATCACGACAGGAAACAGTCCGTCCATCTGACCGAACGCCAGCTCTACCGTCAGATCTATTCCCAAGTCGTCGCCATCGAGCAGTTCGGGTGCTGGACGCACGTCCTCGAAGCCGGCCGTTCGCAGACGTCCGATGACGAGAGCAGGCACCGAACGCTCTGGATCAGCGTAGTAAGGGTGCGGCATGACCACCTCCCGGTTGTGGCAGCGACGTTTCTGCGGGGGCTTCCATGCGCTCTCGTTCTTCCTCGCGGCGGCGCAGTTCTTCTTGACGCTTCCGATCGTCAATGCGCTCGACTGACTGCTCTTCTTCCGCAAGAGTCAGCCACGGCCACAGGAACACAGGCCGTCTGAGATCGTCTTCTGTCTCGCGGTTCGACGGAGCGAACTCGCTGCTGTCCGACAACGCCTGGTCTTCGATGGCTCGCGCGAAACGCGGTTTGAGTTCCGGAACCGCGTACTCGATCACCTGAGCGAGTCGCGCGAGCGTAATGTCGGACGTCGACGGCATGATGGCCGGGCACTCGGCGCCAATGGTTCCGTCTACAATCGATTCGATGGTGCTCGATGTCGTAGGTATCGCCAGCACTTCGGGAGAGTCCGCCAGCAGCCTGCGACCCTCGACGGTCATGCCGTTGACATCCAGCACGCCTCGATCAGCGATGTGCTGGGCGTGCACGGCCAATGTCGACGGCCGCCCCAGTCGGTGCACGTCGAGCACGCCCAACGCGATCAGATCCGGTTGGTAGAGCGTCAGCCTCGCACGAGGCGCACGCTCTTCCTCAAATATCAACGCTGCATGACGTTGCGTTGTCGCAGGGCGGATCCACGCCAGTTCTTGCGCCCACTCCGGCAAACCCGCCGTATCTGCGGTCTCGAAATCGATCTCGGCGCATCGTCTCAGCCAGGCACGCGTCAGGTCGTGCATGAGCCGATCCGCGGTCGAGAGCATGCGGCTCGGGATGTCCAGATTGATCTTCGTAGCAGCATCGAAGAGCGGGTGCACCGCTTCGTGCGGTCGCTCTGCGGTGGGGTGAAATCGAGGAATGTTTGCTCCGTCGAATGGCAGACGATGCCGCTCGGCCACACGGGCAAGAATCTCAACGGATTCTTCGGAGAGTGCATCATGGTCAGAGCGCGGATAGCTCAGCGCGCCTTCTTCATAAAGCCGCTGCAGCAGTGCGGCGCCGCCGGCGACGCTCAAGGCGCACCTGCACGAATGTGCGACGGCATGAGCGCCGCGCCAGAAGCGACGCTGAGTAACTTGGCGTATCCCCACGCCGGACCAAGCTCGGTGTGTTGGAACGCCACGGTGGCAGCGGAGAAGCTTCGTGATTCTGCCAAGCGTTCCATCCAGATCTCCCGTGTACGTGCGGTCACAGGTACGCGGGCAACGAACGGAAGACCTTCAACGGCAGGTAGCGTCAGCGTGACGTGTCCCACGATTGGATCGGTTCGATCCATGGCCCCGAGGGCGCCGGTAAACACGCGCCCTACTGGCTTCCTTGCACTCGAACATGCGGAGCCAACCAGACGATCGATGATACGTCGTGCATCGCCAGGTACGGCGGCGACTGGGTCATACGGTCTGACGTTCGCGAATGCCCGCTTCACGCCGGCTACATCGAGTGCATGCAGGTGGACTCGCTGGACGCTGGACGCGATGTTGCATACGGCATCATGGACGTCCCGAGCGATGACGTCACCTTCCTGATCTGGATCTGTGGCGAGAATTACGGAACGACTCTGCGCGGCGGCACGAAGGACAGCCAGACGCGCCGAGTCGTAGCTCCTCGCGGTCTCCACCAGGTTCTGGTCAATGTTCAGGGGCCACAGCGACGACGGATTGTTTCGGAAGTGCCCACGGGTTGCCCACACATCCGCAGCGTAGCCAGCTGCGCGCAGAAGCTGAGCTAGACGACGCGCCTTTCCAGGCGCTTCGATCACCACCAGCGGTGCGCGCATACTCGTCATGACATTCGCATGCCGCCCTTGGCGGTCTTGGCTGGAGCCTGCTTCATCCCGGCCTCGAACTGGTCGAAATTGGCGACCACGTCGTGCGCCGTATCCGTGAGATCCTGGTACAGGGTGCGTGCCTCACGACCAAGGAGCTGTCCGTTTTGATCACCGACGTGGCCGAGGAAGGTGATTGCCGCCACACCGGCTGCGTGCATCCTGGTGACGATCGCCTGCACCTGCTCGCGAGCCTCAGGCGTGTCGATGTGCTCTTCGCCCCAGCGCTGATGGGCATCAGCAAGACCGCGTTTTGCTTCGGCGAATGCTTCACGCAATGCAGTAGCCACGGCCTGTGCGTGGTGGGCATGCGGCGACCCCGCCACTCCTGCTTTGTGGAGAACCCCTTGACAGGCCTGCGCGACGTGCGGCTTGCTCCTGTCGTTCGCAGCCTCAATCAACTCGCTCGCTCCGCTTGTGCGAACGAATCCTTCCAGATGAGCGGAGAAAGTATCCGCACGGAAACGCACACTGCTCAGCGCGTCACCGACGGTTGCCGCGAATTTCCGCGCTGCCTCACGCTCGACGCGCTCGACGGTGGCCACGGACGCATTCACCGGACGATTGGCGGCGCGATCCGTCATCGCAAGACTGCGTCCAAGCGGCATTCGGAATTTGGGTTCTACCTTCATGATGTTCGGCTCCTGTCTCTCAGTCTCTCAGTGCAATCGGGCTAGTCAGCCGAGATCGTCCCGGCGTATTCGTCGCGCAGTTCTTTCGACCGGCCGTCAAGCTCACGTGCCGCGATCACCGCGAGCAGCGCATTGGTGTCGTGTTGGGCTTTGATCGACTCGGCCTGCATCGCGACGAGCGAGTTCAGCAGAAGCGTGTTCTCGCGCTCGATTCCTGCCTGGGTCTTGACCTGCATCGCTGCCGGCTTGATCGCGTCCTCTGCAGCTTGGCGTCCCCAATCAGTGATGATCTCGATGTAGCTACGGCCGCGTTCGTCGCCCGTTATCGGCCGACGCAGGGCGAGCTGACGAGCCAGGACGGATTGCGGCAGCTTCACTGCTTCACGGTGCTGCGCGAGGCGTGACGAATACTCGGCGCCGGATGCCGTCTGCGTGGTGGGCGGCATGGGCAGCGGTGTGGTGTAGGTGGCGTAGGCGATCGAGCGTTTCGCGCGGTCGTAGCTGTCCTGGTCAGTCTCGATCGACACGTCCTGCAACCAGTCGAGCGCGAACACCTTGTCGCCATAGCGACGGCGGTCGGTGCTCATGGCACCGGTTTGAGCGACCTGGGACTGAAAGCGTGAGTTGTAGGCGGCCGACGTGTCCGTGATGTCCCGTTGGGTAGAAGCGAGGTTGACGCCGCCACGTTCGAGCACCTTCGCGTCCTGCGTCCGCCGGCATGCAGATGGCGCGTTTGATCCGATGTTCACCAATCGTCCACCGATCTGCACGTGGCCAAGTGCACCGAATTCGCGACGCGTGAAATCATTCACCTGCTCAGTGGTCTGGCGGGTCATTGCTTCGACTGTCGCCGACACATGATGCTGCAGCGCCTGCTGCACGCCCACGGTGTCGGCAGCGATCTGCTCTACGACCGCCGTGTTTCCCTTGCCCAGCAACTGCTCTTGAATCAAGTTCTGAAAGAACGCCTGAGAGACCGTGGTGAACGTGCCCTGCAGGAACGCAATGATCAACGCCGCATCCTCTCCGACCGTCGCTTTCGCGGGCCGGGGCGCGCTGGTCAATGTGGCGATCAGGAGCACGGTGGAGCCAACCATGCACCGCCCGAACCGAGTGAGGCGCATCACGCCACTCCCCGCACGATCGCCATACGTTGCCGAGATGGCGCAACTGCTGGAGCGGACAGGATGTCGATCAGTGGAACCGGCGCACCAGCGTCGCCATTCCAATTGTCCGGAAGATTTTCGATGACAGCATTGCAAAGCAGCGCACCGATGTCGGGAAGGCGCGTCCACAAGGAGCCGCTTCCGTTGAGAAAACTCATCAGATGCCGAAAGCCACCGAGACGAGTAACGATCGTACGCAGGCAATCCGCTTTGAAAAGCTTCGCTGAGGGTCGGATGAAAGCTTTGATGCGCGCCTTGTTGGCATCGATGACGAGTCCGAAGACGTCGTTGCTCATCGTCGTGATTTCTTGGCAGCGGTCGCCTTCGTTCGGATACTCCTGAGCCCAAGCAGGCGTGACGGCGATCAAGAGGGTGAGCAGCACACAGCGCCATCGGATGAACATGGGGAACTCCGCTTACATTGAAGGTTGATGTTTCGGGGATCGCTGGCAAAACGTCAACAACGTACAGAGCTTGTGCATCGCCCCGAGGAAGCTGAAACGCTCGTTCGCTACCACACGTATTGCGCCAGGCGCTTGCTCCACCGCAGCCTGAAGGAGGCCTGGATCCACTTCTTCGATCGCAGCAAAAAGCTCAAACATCTCGTCGGCCGGAAGACAGGCAAACAGGGTAGCCGGGCGATCAAGGTTGCGGCGCATGCTGGTAATGACATCATGCGGTTGCTCGACCATGGCCTGCATCAGGCGCTCGAACAAGCGGCGCCCGGATCCTTGGCGGATCGCTTTCGCGACGGGATGAAGACCAGACTCAGCCTCTTCCAAGAAGAGGCTGATGGTGTGGCCGTCGACCTCGCCGGTGAACAGCTGGTTTCGGAGTAAGATCGAACTTGCCATTGGCTGTGCTGCCGATTTTTGTGTAACATAGCTGGAATACGCACAAGGATCAAGTTGATATGACCCCCATCGAGTGGCTCTCTACCGATGCCGAGCTTCAAAGTGCGCGCGATGCCGATGGTGGCTTATTCAGCCCGATTAAGGCGTTCTCGGTGATCGATCGGACCGAAAAATACGATGAACTCTCGCAGTCGCTTGGCCCTGGCGAGATCGCGTTGGATCCTGATGCACTCGCACGGATCCGGTCTTGGCTTCTGGCTCGACCTGGTTGCTATTCGGCCGTGATGGATCCGGCCGCAGTTCCTGTCGCACTTTGAATTGAGCTGACTTCTCGCCATGGCGAATCCCCGCGTTCGAGGCGTGCGCAACGCGGATGAGCGCAGCGCCAACTTTCGGCGCGACACGCGCCGCCTTTCAGAGCTGCTTAAGGACGGTCTTGCCGATCCTCTGACTACTGCCGTGATTCTGGTGGTCATGGCGATAGTCATTTTTTTTGTTCCCGCCCTGGTGCATGTATCACCGCTGATGATCGGCCTGGTGTTGTGGATCCACCTGTCCCATACCCGTCATCGACATCTGCCGCTCCGCCTTCCCTTTTCCGCCGGCATCAAGGACCTGAACTCTCCGTTGCCCGGCCGACGTGGCTTCCACGACGCCAGAGGCCTCATCTATGTCGGCAACGCCTGGGAACTCGGAAACCAGGAAGTCTGGATGACGCGAGACGACGCCTGCACACACGGCCTGATGCTCGCCACTACGGGATCGGGCAAGTCGGTGTGCCTAACTGGAGAGTCCGCGAACTACATCGGTATCGGAGGTGGTCTGATCTACTCGGACGCGAAGGCGTCGCCGTCGCTCGCGTTCGACATTGCTGGTATCTGTCGTCGAATGGGACGCGAGGACGATTTTCTGCTGATCAATTACATGACCGGCAATCGATCGGTTGCCGCGAGCGGATCCGGCGATCGGTTGACCAACACGGCCAATCCGTTGGCGTCCGGATCCGCGGACTCGCTCGTGCAGATCATGTCGTCGTTGATTCCGTCTCCCGAGGGCGACAACGCGGTCTTCGGCGAACGAGCGCTGACGATGATGACTGCGGTGCTGTATGGGCTTGTCGACCTTCGTGATGGTGGCCACATCGATCTTGGCGTTTCGACACTTCGGGACTATCTGCCGATCGAGCGTCTGGAATCCTTGGCTTTCGATACTCGGCTTCGAACCGAGACTGCGAAGAATTCGCTGATGGCGTACATGAAGTCGTTGCCGAACTGGAAGCCGCCTCAAGATCGCGTGCAGACCAATCGCCAGGGCGATGTAGTGCGCGATGCCGACGGCAAACCGAAGCTGGAAGCTATTCACGAAGAAGCCGGTCGACAGCACGGCTTTTCGCAGATGTACTTCACCCGCGCTTTGTCGTCGCTGACTGACACCTACGGCCACATATTTTTCGGCGTCCTCGGCGAGGTCGACTACGGTGACGTAGTGCGCAATCGCCGCGTGCTCGTGATCATGTTGCCGGCAACCGAGAAGTCGCTGTCCGAGCTGCAGAACCTCGGCAAGATCAACCTCTCGGCGATTCGCGATGCAGTCTCTGCAGGGCTGGGAAGCAAGATCGAGGGGTCCAAGCGCGAAGTGGTCGACACGCTCACCGCTGGCGCGAAGATTCCAAACAAGATCATCCTCGACGAAGCCGGCTACCAAAGCTCGCCAGGCTTTGCCGTGATTGCGGCGCAGGCCCGAAGCCTGCTCGGTGGCTTCAGTGTCATCTGGGCCGGACAGACGTGGGCCTCGATCAAACGAGGTTCGGAGAGCGAAGCCGACGAAATTTGGGGCAACGCGAACATCAAGTATTTCGGCCGACTATCCGACAACGAAAGCTACCAGCGTCTGGAAGCCTTGGTCGGTGAAGCAAAGGTCACGGCGACCAGCGGATTCGCGATCAAACCTGACAGCTTGGTGGGCGGATACAGCGACACGCTGCAGGCCAGCATCGAGAAGATGAAGCGGGCCGACTTCACCGACCTCCAAGCTCAGACAGAAGGTGAATTTCACATCGTGTTCGGCGGTGAGTTGATTCGCGTACGCACGTTCTACGCTAACCCGACACCGACACCCTACCTGCAGGTCAATCGATACCTGCGCGTCGGCGAGAAGCTCGCCGTCGTCGTCGACGATCATGCCAATGCGGCGCTGCAGGAGCAGCCTGCAGTCGCTGACGCCCCATCACCGATTGCACCTCCTGTTCCTCCGGGCGTTGCCAAGCCGCGCCCTGCAGCGAACCTAGTCAGCGACAATTACTTCCCGACCTTGCCCGTTGTGCCAGCACCGAGTTCGGTGGAACGCGGAGCAGCTGCAGCTGCTCCCGAGTGGCCCGATGCTTCGGCACTGCCTGTGTTCGACGCCGGCGGCGTTTCGCCGGCGTCGACGAGATCCGCCGCGAGCGCCAAGGGCTTTTTCGACGCCCTTCCTGCCGATGATCTCGAAGCCGCGGATGTGCGGCCGACTGAGGAGGAGATCAACTTCGACGAAGTCCCGGTCATCCGAGATAGTCGAGATGCACCTGGGTACGATGAGTTCGCTCAAGATCTACGTGCGTTGTTCGGCATGTCGATCGAGATCCCCGATCGCAGTGACGAGCCGTTCGACGACATGCCACCCTACGTTTCATTCGATGAGTTGCTCGGTGATGATTCGCCCGAGCGTGAGCAGCTCGTGCACGTCGTGGACTCAGTGGTGTCGGCCTACCCGAGCGACGCCGCGATCGAGGCCTTGCGCGTTACCAATCCCGCCGACGCGGTGCTGCAGGCGATGAGAAGAACGATGGCCGATATCGGCATCAACCCCGACGAGATCTAGCCCCAGGTCGTGGTGGTGGGACTGCGAAGACCGTCAAGCGCTCCTCGACCGGTAGCTACTCGGCGGGCGTCACAGAAAGGTCTCGCATGCGTCGTTCTACAATGCTCGTCGCACGAGCCAAGTACGTAGCTTGATGCTTCGGCGTAGGAGAGTGATAACGAGCTACGACGTCTGCTACCCGAGCGTGCTTGTTCATGAGCCCTCGCACCATCCATGCGGCGACGCCGACATTCACGCACATCTGATCGCGGAGCATCGACCGCGTTATTCCATACTTCGACAGCACCGGCAGATGCTGGGAATTGATTTGCATGGGTCCAATGTCATGCGATTGCACGGTGCCGTTTTTGTCCAGGTTCGGCGTCTCCGCGCCGAGGCGCCCGCCCTCCATCTCATAAATTAGTGTGAGAACGACGAGAGGAACGTCGAACGACGCCACGGCTTCCTTAGCGCACTTTCGCCACTCCCGCACCTCTCTCGCACTCGCAGCGGCATCGACAGCGTGATTGAACATGCCGCCACAACATAAAATGATCAGGTTTAGCGTTGCCTTCACGATGACCTCTTGCCACGTTGCATAAGCAGTCGGTCAAAAGCACTTGGTGCTGCCTGGCGCAGCGCCAAGTGCGCTTCTATGCTGTTCAACACATAAAGTGGAACAACCCTGTGCTCGTTGACGTAGGCGCTCCATGTGGCTCGCGCAATTCCGAGTACGCGTCGAGCGCCCGCGTCTGTGCCACCGGTGACCGCAACCCACCTTTTTAGAAGTGTCGTTGGCCGCGTCGGAGCGGGTGAGTTAGTCGCCATCGTCATCACGGCACGCCGTTCGGGAACACCTCTGCTAGGTGTGACGGTGACAACCTTGTCAGTTCGTACTCGCGAGCGTAACCGCCAGCCCAGGGCGCAAGCACGCGGATTACCAACCGCTCCATACCGCCCGCGTCAGGTCCCGCTTCAATGACATCCCCAACCGACTGAACATACGTTGCCACTTGAGTCGGGCACGGAGCCCCGGACCCACTCAAACAGCGCTCATACATCCTGATCCGATCGGTGGCTGGATCCACAAAGAAGGTGATTCTATTGCCTGAGGGGTCCGAGGTGCTCTCGTAGAGAAAGCTTGTGCATCCACCGACTGTTCCACCTTCACGCACACACGTCGCTTCGTACTGCTGTTCTGTGTTTGCCACACCGACCGGTACCTGCACATGCGCAGGAATGCCAATGACTGCATTGGGATCTGCCAACGTGGAGAAGATCGCCGTCGCGTCCGTCACGGGCCGCTTACGAAACTTGAGCCATCCTGCGGAGCTGACCGCTGCTACACCCTGTGAATTAACAGAGCGTTGCTTCACGGACCACACAGCGCCGTTCTCAAGCAGCGCCTTGCTGAAGTTGATCCCTTGGGTGACCGCCTTGACCAACTTCATGTTGCGGACGGCCGCATTGCCCGATGGCGGCATTCGCAAGTGCCGACTGCCGATGATCTCGATCGTCCGCTCACCGAGCGGCGGGAAATCGCTTGTGATCGAATGATATGCGCAGTCGAAGCACTGACCACCCTGTGCGCGTAGCCAGCTACCTCGAACGGTGGCAGCGATGCCCGTCGATTGGTAGTCCGCTCTTGGCGCCTGCACCAAGGGATTCTGAAAGTTCATCCAAGTCGCCGAACCGTCCGGCATATAGTGGTAATACGTTCCAAAAAACAGGTCACTAGTAGGCGACAACGGGATGACGTCAACCGTCAAGCCAGTGCCTGATTGAGTCGCGTCGTAATACACACCGGCCTGGGGTCGAATGGCAAATTCAAAGTCGTTGAGTACAAGTTGAGCGCTAGCGCTGGAAGAGAAGCCAGCAGCTATTGTGACCAGGAACCTCGCAATATATTTCATACCGAATCCTTAGTAGTGACGCACTGGGTTCGCAATGCGAACCCAGTGCCGATGCTACGCCATAATCTTGCCGCGTCAAGCGGCTGACTTCTCAAGCCCTCAGGAACGGTTAATTCCCCGGCAAACAGCACAAGACGTCCGTCCTTCCGAATGGGCCTTCCTTGATCACCGGACCGTACACGCTGGGTCTCGTTATGCCGGTGGTGTATTGATACGTTGTTGCCGAGCATTGATAGAACGCCATCTGGGTATCATTGACCCGTACGGTGCCATAGCTTGCATAGTCCGTGGCTTCCCCACCATTTATTTCGTCCCGTAGACCGATACAGTAGTCCTGCCATGATGGGTTGCCCGGACGCTCATAAATGCACTGGGCTTGATCGGGCTCGGTAACTGGGTCGTCTGAGAGGACATGGCCTTCTTGTCCGTAGCTTAGCGAGCTGCCCACCTCAGGCACACTCACGATGGTTCCGACGCTTCCACAATGAGGGAAGCGCTTAACCTCGATCTGTCCAGCGGGGCACACGCCGTTCGTGGGAACCGACGACGGGTACAAACACAGGTCGCCGCCAGTTCCGCAATGGGCGGCCTGGACGGTGCATGTGCCGAAGTTGTTGGCCTGTGTAGTCGGCGGCAACACGCTGCCGTACTCCGGCCAGCCAGCGAGGATCACCACGCTGGGCACCGCGAAGGTCCCCCCAGTGCCAAGAAACGCGGCTACATCCTGAACCCATGAACCCATGGCGCCACGGGCAGTCGCGGCTCCGACGTTCGCGATACCGGGTGCAGGGTGTTGCTGTTGGCTATTGAGCGCTCGTGCAATCTCCATCTTCACGGCATTGAGCTTGCTGTTCGCACCCGAACTGTTGACCGGCTCAGAACCTTGCGCGATCCCGATTTTCGCATACCGCGCCCAGGCGATTGGCGTACCGGTTTCCCACACCACACCACGATGCACGCGCTTTCCGTCCTTGAGCGCAGCGATCGCCGACATGTTGTATCGCGAGCCGAACGGAGATACGCCGTTGTACGTCGTCCCCGACATGTCGGGTCGCCGAGCAAAACTCGGCGGAAGGAAAGTCGCTGTGATCAACGTGTCGATCGAAACTGTTTGCAACGAGTCCAGTGTCCAATTCTTCGAGTTGGCCACCATGTACTGCTCCAGCCCTTTCGCGACATGTGCCATCTCGCGAGCTTGCTCCTTGATGAGCTTGTCGCGATTGGCGTCTTGCATCGACATATTGCTGTACATGATGGCGGCACCAATCAGCACGCTGAACAGTGCCGCGGCGAGAAGCATCTCGATCAACGAAAAGCCGTTCTGGGTCGTGTTCTTCATGAGGTGTCCTGATTACAAGGGTGGCGCTGGACCGGTGAGGATAATTGTCGCCACGTCGCCGGCGGCATTGATGTTGCATCTTTGGGCGAGCGTAGTCGTACTGATGACAACTCGTTTGCCGACTTCAGTACTGCTTCTGTTGAGATCAATCCCGTTCACTGATACGAAGCCGAGACTTGCAATTCGCGTTACCAAGTCGACGCATGCCCATCGTGGAACATCGGACCACCAGAAGACGTAACCGTCCGCTGCGGACTGATAGCCCTTGAAGTCCCCGTTGCTGAGCGGATTTCGGAACTGAGTCGCGTTTTCCCGCCACTCGGATGGCATGGCCGCCAAGTTCGACAGCGCGCCGGCTGTGTAGGGTTGATCGTCGGCAGAGAACATCGCCGCAGCAAGTTCGCCATGCATAGCCATCGACATCACCGTGCCTACGACCTCATCGACCTTGGCGGCTCGTTGCTGCTTGACGGACATCCAGACCAAACCCCCAAGAAACGTCGCTACCACTGCGCTAGTCAGAAGCGCATCGATAAATGCCCACCCTCCATGGTGGCGCCTAAGCATCGGCGACGACCAGAACGAACTGGCTCACTTGTCCGCAGACGGTACTGACGATCGTTGGCATGCGGCTCGCTGTCGCGGGCAAGTCGCCAGAGATCACGATCGTTCCCGGCGGCTGCTGCCCAATGCTGCCGATCGCGGTGTAGCTCATTTGAGGGAAAATCGGCGCGAGCAAGGTCACCAGCGGTGCACACATTGCTTGTCGATCCGCGAGACTGTCAGGCATCTCGATGCGGAGATTGAATCCTGCCCCCTGCCCCACGTCGAGGGCGGTGCCGGCGGCATTGACCAATGACCAGTACGACACCAGCACGCGCGTTCCCCAAGGCGAGTCCATCCGGTTCACATCGGCGTTCGACATGGATGCCGGAACAATGCCCCACCCGTAGAGCGTGCTCGTCGACA
Organism: Gemmatimonadales bacterium; assembly: GCA_038330215.1. Taxonomy (GTDB): domain Bacteria; phylum Gemmatimonadota; class Gemmatimonadetes; order Gemmatimonadales; family Gemmatimonadaceae; genus JAABRT01. The sequence continues at coordinate 1,954 of JBBQNT010000001.1, read as the reverse complement.
TTGATGTGTACGGAAGAACCGTGTTGGTTGCAGCAACACCACGATCCTTGATGCGATCACGCAGCGCATCGAGGTCCATGACGAAAGCCGCAACTTTGCTCTGATGATCGGCAGGGCGCATGTACACCCAGGTCGCCGCCGTCATTGCAGTGATGACGATCAGCGCGAGCAGCAGTTCCATAAGCGTGAAGCCTGCGACGCTCAAGCGTTTCATGGCGTCTGGGCCTCCGGCACGCTCAGCTTGGTAATCATCTCGGACGCTCCCGTGTTCATGCGCAGTCCTTCGTTCATCTGCTGCTTCTGTTCCTTGACCAGGTTATTGATCCGCGCCCAGTCGCCTTTGCGGATCGTATTGGCAGCCTTGGTGTAGTACGAGTCCGACCAGAGCAGCTCGCCGTCAATGATGCGTCGATCCCACTTGCTTGTCGGCGTCGGATTGCGTTCCAGCGTTTGCGAGACAACGAGACGAAGTGAGGAGGCCAGCATGTCCTGGGCGACACTTTGCCCCAGTATCTGGCCTGCCATCGATGCCAGTCGCGAACACGCTGCCTCGGGATTTTCAGCGTGGATGCTGGTCATGATCAGATGACCCACCGAGCTCTGGACGACAAGTGCGGCCGTCTCGGGATCTCGGATCTCGCCAAGCAGCATGATGGTGCGCCCACCCCCCGGAATCGCTGGGAAGCCGCGAAGCGCGATCTCGCGCATCGGCTTGGCATACTGATCCTTGATCGGGAGACTCTCATCCACCTCACACTGGAAGCAGATCCCGGCTCCCCAGCGATTGCTCAGCGGCAGCTCCGGGGGCGATTCGAGCGTCTTGGCCATGCCACCGTATGTTTCCAGACGTGTTCGCAATGCTGCGCCCATGGTCGTGGACTTACCGGAACCCGGTTTGGATGCGAATACGATGATGCCCCCCTTCGTCAAGCGCTCATGATTCAACATCGCCGGCAGATACTTGTTGGCGAAGCGAAGGTCCATCAAGCTAGGTGTTTCTTCCTTGACGCGCCGGATGCAGAGCTGAATACCGAGCACTGTATGTTCGCGATGCACACGGAATACGTATGCGTCGTTGTAGTGAATCTGGAAGTTCAACCCGTTCTTGTGCTCAGAGCGAATGAAGTCGCGCACACCACGCATGAAATCGCCGACGTCGCTCATCTTATCCGTCTCGGCATCATAGAGCGGCGTGGGGGACCAGCTTTCCAGAAAGCAGAAGCTCTCCTGAAAGTCTTCTTCCTTCTCGCTGTCCCAGATAAAGAAGTCCGAGATGTAATCGAGGTTCTCCATAGACAGCGTGGGCGTCTGTGGCGCACTCCGCCCCAAGGGTGTAACGGTTGTCGGGTTGGGTGTGCTCACGATTCCATCCTTTCGATACCTGTTAGTTGCAGTTACGGGTGGCGCCACCGAATTGCTTGGCCAGCGGTGGCGACACCCTTCCTTGGTAAGTAAGCGCGACAGCTACGACTGCGTGAAGACCACAGTGCTGGTGTCGTTATCGCAGGCGGTAATGGCGCCCGCCGCTGTGTAGGCCGTGCCGACGTCCTTGACCGTGGTTGAGCCCACAGCGATCCGAGCAAAGTTGTTCTGGACCGCGTTGACGAAGGTGTTGCATTCGGCCTTGGGCACATCGGCGAATGTGTACACGAACGCGTTGTTCGTGCCGCTTCCGAGGTTGCCCACACCGAACGTGACTGCACCACCCCAAGGATTCTGAAGCGTCGTTCCGTTCACCATGTCTGCAGGCGCCTGCCCGCTGCTGATGATCTGCGCAACAGTGAGCGTCGGGCACTGTCCGGCCTTCGAACACACACGCTTGACGCCCGCGTGCAAGCCGAGCAGGTTCTTCTGCGCCTGGTCGCTGCGTGCACCTTCCTGAGTGCTGCCAAACAGCACGTAGGCGCCGAAGATCAGCAGCGCGAGCACCACCAGGACCAGCATCAGTTCGAGC